>NZ_CAXAPD010000009.1:0-213569 GCF_963970515.1 Pseudomonas sp. RL_5y_Pfl2_73
GTGCCTTGCTGTATCGCACCGGCGACCTGGCCCGCTGGCGCGCGGACGGCACGGTGGATTACCTGGGCCGCAACGACGACCAGGTGAAGATCCGCGGTTTCCGTATCGAACTGGGCGAGATCGAAGCCCGGCTCGGCCAGCATGACGCGGTCAAGGACGCCGTGGTGCTGGTGCGCGAAGACACCCCGGGCGAGAAGCGCCTGGTGGCGTACTTCACGCCGCGGGACCTGGACGTTGCGCCACACATCGAGACGCTGCGTACTCATTTGCAGGGGCAATTGCCGGATTACATGGTGCCGGCGGCCTACGTGCGGCTCGATGCCTTGCCGTTGACCGTCAACGGCAAGCTCGACCGCAAGGCCTTGCCAACACCGGACCAGGCCTCTGTCTTCAGCCGTGTCTACGAGGCTCCGCAAGGTGAGCTCGAAACCGTGCTCGCGCAGATCTGGCAAGACGTGCTGGGCCTGCAACAGGTCGGTCGCCATGACAACTTCTTCGAACTGGGTGGGCATTCGCTGCTGGCGGTTCGTTTGCTGGGGCGGCTGGCCGAAGCCAACTTGACGGTGTCGCTGGCCGAGTTGTTCCAGCACGAAAATGTCGCGTCCATGGCGTTGTGGCTGCAGACCCGTGCCAGCGAAATTCAGGTGCAGGAGGCGTTTATACCGGTGCGCACCACCGGCCAGCAGAACCCGCTGTTCCTGGTGCATGAGTTCAGCGGCCTGGATCTTTACTTCCCGATGCTGGGCAAGCACATCGATCCGGATATTCCAGTCTATGGCCTGCCTGCCATCCCGTGGGGCGAACCGCAGTTGCTGACGATGGAGTGCCTGGCCTCACGGTTGGTGGGCGTCATCCGCTCGGTACAGCCACAGGGCCCTTATCGCTTGGCTGGCTGGTCGTTCGGCGGCGTGCTGGCCTACGAGATCGCCATCCAGCTCGTTGGCCTGGACGAAGAGGTCGAGTTCCTCGGCCTGATCGACAGCTACCTGCCACGGCTGGTGGACCAGGGCAGGGAACGCTGGTCACCGGGTGAAGCCCACGCACGGCATTTGCTGGACCGCTGCGAGGTGTTCTGGAACGCCGGTGTCCTGAAGGAGGCGGAGCTCGCCTTGGTGCTCGAAAAACTGGCCCGCCTGCAGACTCGACTGAACGACTTCGCGTTCGAAGGCCTGGTGCAACACTGTTACGACGAAGGCCTTCTCCCGCCTGAGCTGGCGGAGTATAGCGTGGCCCAGCTCTGGCAGTACCTGGATCGCGAGGTCGCCCACGGTCATGCGTTGGCCCATTACTCGGTCTATCCGATCTCCGTGCCGGTCCACCTGCTGATTGCCGAGGAGCGCAAAGACGACGCGCCTGAACATTCCGGCTACCTGGGTTGGGACGCTGTCCTGCCCAAGACGCAGATGCACTGCGTCAAGGTGCCGGGCAACCACCAGACGATGATGCAGGCCCCGCGGGTCGAGGCATTGGGCCAAGCCATCACCATTGCACTGGGTACTGCCGCCGCACGTCCGGCACCTTCGCCGAGGAACCGTTACCAGCCGCTGCTGACGATTCAGGGCGGACGCGCCGACCGGGCACCGATCTTCTGTGTTCCGGGAGCTGGCGACAGCGTGACCGGTTTCATCGGGCTGACCGATGCCTTCGGTCCGGAATGGCCTATCCATGGTTTGCAACACCGTGGACTGGACGGCAGCACAGAACCTTTCAGCCTCGTGGAAACCGCTGCCCAGGCGTATCTCGAAGCGATCGATAAGGTGCAGCCGGAGGGGCCGGTGCATCTGCTGGGGCATTCCTTCGGCGGCTGGATCGTGTTCGAGATGGCGGCCCGCCTGCATGCTCGCGGTCGCAAGGTGGCTTCGTTGACGCTGATCGACAGCGAGTCCCCGGGCGGCAACGGGGTGGTGGGCAAGCCCTATACCGCGACGGGGGTGCTTAATCGGCTGATCGAGGCGATGCAGTTGGCCTCCGGCAAGTCCCTGGGTATCGATACCACGGTTTTCGGAACCCAGGACGATACCGTGCAGATGCGCTTGCTGCATGCCGGCATGGTTCGGGCCGGCATGCTACCGCAGCGTTCGGCGGTGGATTCGATGCGCGGTCCGGCGCGGGCTTTCGGTACGGCCCTGCGCACGGTTTATCAGCCGCAACATCGCTACACCGGGCCGGTGCGGTTGGTGCTGGCCAATGATCCGACCCTGGACACGGCTGGTAACAAGCGTGAACAGGAACAAATGATCGAAGGATGGCGCAAGCATATCCCTGACCTCAGTATCTGGTACGGTCCGGGCAACCACTTCACGATCCTCAAGGCCCCTTACGTACACAACCTGGCAGCCTGGTGGCAGGACGGCCTCCCCATGCTCGACGAGGAGGCTGCCAGTGATTGCGTATGACTGTCCTTCCTTGACACGCATCCACGGAACCCGGCGCCACGCTGGTCGGTTCTGAAATCAACGCACTCATGGTTATTTATGGAAAAGTCGAAGTTTCGCAAAATCGCTATCGTGCTCGTACTGGTCGTGGTGGCTGGTCTGATTTTCTACAGCGCGCAATCGCCGGGCAAACCGCCGGAGTATCTGACCGCTGCGGTCGAACGCACAGACATCGAGAACGCGGTGCTGGCGTCCGGCACGCTCGAGGGCGTCAAGCAAGTCGACGTCGGTGCCCAGGTGTCGGGCCAACTGAAATCGCTCAAGGTCAAGTTGGGCGACAAGGTCAAGAAGGGCCAGTGGCTGGCGGAAATCGACCCGATGCTGGCGCAGAACTCACTGCGCCAGGCCCTGGTCAACGAAGAGAACCTGGTGGCCAAGCGGCAGGCCACGGCGGCGCAACTCAAGGACGCCAAGGCCACCTATGATCGCTACAAAAAACTGCAACCGGACGATGCCATCTCCAAGCAGGAGTACGAGACCGCCGAGTCCAACTACAGGGTGGAAGAGGCAAACCTGCTGTCCCTCAATGCCCAGATCAAGGACGCCCGCATCCAGGTGGAAACCGCGCGGGTCAATCTGGCCTACACCCACATCGTCGCGCCGATCGATGGTTATGTGGTGGGGATCGTGACGCAGGAAGGCCAGACCGTGATCGCCGAGCAACTGGCGCCGGTCCTGCTCAAGCTCGCCGACCTCGACACCATGACGGTCAAGGCGCAAGTGTCGGAAGCCGATGTGATTCACATCGTGCCGGGCCAAGAAGTGTATTTCACCATCCTGGGCGAATCGGAAAAACGGTATTACGCCAAGCTGCGCGGCACTGAACCGGCGCCGCAGAACTTCCTCGAGACCCAAGCTGCCGGGACACCGAAGCAAAATACCGCAGTGTTCTACAACGGCCTCTTCGACGTGCCGAACCCTGATCATCGCCTGCGCATTTCGATGACGGCCCAGGTCCGTATCGTCCTGGACAAGGCCAAGGACGTGTTGACGGTTCCCGTCGCCGCCCTGGGTGGGAAAAACCAGGATGGCAGCTACGTGGTGCGTGTGCTGGATGCCGAAGGCAAGGCCCAGCCGCGTAACGTGCGCCTGGGCATCAACAATAACGTCAGGGTCGAGATCAAGGATGGCCTGGCCGAAGGTGACAAGGTTGTCATTGGTGAGCCGACCCCGGCCGTGGCGGGAGCCTGACCATGACCCAACCATTGCTGGAACTCAAGGGCATTACCCGCAGTTTCCTCGCCGGCGAAAAGGCTTTTATCGCCCTCAAGGACATCAACCTGACGATTAATGCCGGCGAGGTGGTTGCGATCACCGGGGCGTCCGGTTCCGGCAAGTCGACCTTGATGAACGTGCTTGGCTGCCTCGACCATCCGAGCGCCGGAAGCTACAAGGTGGACGGGCGCGAAACCGGTTCGATGAACGACCAGGAACTGGCGGTGTTGCGCCGTGATCACTTTGGTTTCATTTTTCAGCGCTACCATTTGTTGCCGCACCTGAGCGCCTTGCACAACGTCGAGATGCCGGCGATCTATGCCGGTGCCGCCGAGTCGCAACGGCACAGCCGTGCCGGGGAGTTGTTGAAACGCCTGGGGTTGGTGGGGCACTTGAGCAATCGGCCCAGCCAGCTCTCGGGTGGCCAGCAGCAACGGGTGAGTATCGCCCGGGCCCTGATGAACGGCGGCGATATCATTCTGGCAGACGAACCTACGGGTGCGTTGGACACCACCAGTGGCAAGGAGGTGATGAAGATCCTGCTGGAACTCAACCGGGCGGGGCACACAGTTATCATCGTGACCCACGATGAAAAAGTGGCCGCCCATGCCCAGCGCATCATCGAGATCCGCGACGGCGAGATTGTCAGTGATCGGCCCAATCCGCAGCAACCGCTGGAGGACCAGGCGCCACAAGGCACACGCCCGCCCAAGGTCAAGCCGGCGAACAGCCTGCTCGCCAGCTTCGGCCTGTTCAGCGAAGCGTTCAACATGGCCTGGGTGGCGCTGATTTCCCATCGCATGCGTACCCTGTTGACCATGTTGGGCATCATCATCGGCATCACCTCGGTGGTTTCGATCGTGGCCATCGGCGAAGGGGTCAAGGAGTATGTCCTGAAGGACATCCAGGCGATTGGCAGCAATACGATCGAGATCATGCCGGGGGCTGACTGGGGGGACAGTCGCTCGACCGCGATCGAAACCCTGGTGTTGTCCGACGTCACGGCCCTGAGCGATCAGTATTACATCGACAGCGCGACCCCCAACGTTGGCCGCAATCTGCTATTGCGCTTTGAAAACATCGACGTCAACGCGACCGTCAACGGTGTCAGCGAGAGCTATTTCCAGGTGCGCGGGATCAAGATCGGCGCAGGCGTCGCGTTCAGCAAGGACGATGCCCGACGGCAGTCACAAGTGGTGGTGATCGACCATAACACCCGCCAGCGACTGTTTGGCCCGAATACCGATCCGCTGGGCAAGGTGATTCTCATCAACAACCTGCCTTGCACGGTCATCGGCGTGACCGAAGATCGTAAAAGCGTATTCAATACCAACAAGAACCTGAACGTATGGATGCCCTATGAGACGGCGGCCGGCCGGTTGCTGGGCCAGCGCTTCCTGGACAGCGTTACGGTGCGGATAAAGGATGGTCAACCGAGCAAGGTCGTGGAAGACAACGTCGTCAAGCTCCTGACCCAACGCCATGGTATCAAGGACTTTTTCACCTACAACCTCGACAGCGTGCTGCAGACGGTGCAGAAAACCAGTCAGTCCCTGGCGCTGTTGCTCTCGTTGATTGCGATCATCTCGCTGGTGGTCGGTGGCATCGGTGTGATGAACATCATGCTGGTCTCGGTGACCGAGCGTACCCGCGAAATCGGTATCCGCATGGCCGTCGGCGCACGCCAGTCCGACATCCGCCAGCAGTTCCTGGTGGAGGCGGTGATGGTGTGTCTGATGGGCGGGATGATTGGAATCGCCCTGTCGTTTGGTATCGGCTACGTCTTTTCGATCTTCGTCAAGGAATGGCAGATGGTGTTCTCGATGGGATCGATCGTCACTGCTGTCGTCTGTTCGACCCTGATCGGAATCGTGTTCGGCTTCGTGCCCGCGCGCAATGCCGCGCGGCTCGATCCGATCAATGCATTGGCAAGGGATTGAGTCGGCCCGCCAGGCTTGAAGCCTGGCATAGATCTCTGTGGCCAGGGAGCAAGCTCCCTGGCCACATACCCCATAGGTTGTGCCTGGCTCCTTTATACCGCTACGCGTGCCGCATGCGGGCGAGCTTCAGCCACTTTCCTCACCGCCTGTTCGAAACGCTCCAGCACCATGCCGACCTCGGTCTCTGTGATGGTCAGGGGTGGCAGGAACCTGAGCACTGCGCCATGGCGCCCGCCGGTTTCCATTATCAAGCCGTTGTCAAAACAGTTGAGCTTGATGGCGTGTGCACGGGCGCCGTCAGCCTGGCCGGTGCGCGGGTTGTCTGCAGGCTGGGTGATTTCCACGCCGATCATCAACCCGCGACCGCGGATGTCGCCAATGAATGGAAAACGCTGCGCGATGTCCTGCAGGCCGCTCTCCAGTCGTTCACCCATCCGGGCGGCATGAGCGACGAGATGGTCTTTCCTGATTTGCTGCATGGTGGCCGCGCCGGCCACCATCGCCACCTGATTTCCGCGGAAGGTGCCCGCATGCATGCCAGGCCCCCAGGTATCCAGATGCTCGGCATACACGATCACCGCCAGTGGGTAGCCACCGCCGATGGCTTTGGACAGCACTAGGATGTCGGGGACGATGCCGGCGTGCTCGATGGCGAATGTGCTGCCGGTGCGGCCCAGGCCGGTCTGGACTTCGTCGACGATCAGCAAGATGTCCTGTTCGAGGGTGATTTCCCGCAGGGCCCGCAGCCAGTTGGCCGAGGCCGGGATGCAACCGCCTTCGCCTTGCACCACCTCGACAATGACCGCCGCCGGTTTGGCGACGCCGCCTTCCGGGTCCGATAGGACGGTGCGGATGTAGTCGATGGACAGTTGATCGGTGTGCTCACCATTGGTGCCGAACGGGCAGCGAAATCTGTAGGGGAAGGGCAGAAAGTGCGTGCCTTGGGCAATCAAGCCATCGCCGGTCTTGGGCGTCAGCTTGCCCATCGCCGACAGCGCGCCGGCCGTCATTCCGTGGTAGCCACCGTGGAACGCCATCAGTGGCGAGCGCTTGGTGTAGTAACGGGCCAACTTGATGGCGGCCTCGACGGCATCCGAACCGCTGGGCCCGCAGAAGAGAATCTTGCTGGTGTCGCGCATTTTCGCCGGCAACATCGAGAACAGCTCCTGCACGAACACGTGTTTGGCCGGCGTGGCCAGGTCCAGTGCCTGCTGCAGGTGGTCGCTGTCGAGGAAGCGCATCACCGCATCCCGGACTTCGGGCGGGTTGTGCCCGAGGGCCAGTGTCCCGGCGTTTGACAGGCAATCGAGGAATTCCTGGCCGCTGGCGTCCTTGATACGCATGCCCTTGCCGCTGACGAACAGTCGCTGGAAAGTCTGCGCATAGGTGCGTGCGTTCGATTCGATTTTTTCGAGGTAAGTGAGTGCTTCCATATTCGATCATCCATTGGCTATGGAGAGTGAACCGAGCGGGGCCATTCATGCTCGACAGCAAGTGCAGCCATTACTGGGCAGGTCGGGCTCATTTCAACAGGCCCTCGACGTTATCGCGAGTTTTCCAGCCGGCAGCTGTCCCCAATTTCCACGCCAGACATCGGAGCGCGCGCGGGGTTAAATATCTGCCACATGAGCCTCATCAAGCCATCGTGAATAATCTGCCACCTCCCTGAGCGGTGCCGGTGCCGGTGCCGGGTGCCTTGCTGTTTTCACCTTTGACACCCCTAGAGAACGCTATGCATGTCTTCAAGCCCCCAGAGAGCATATTGCTGGTGACGCTGTGTGCGGTGGCCTTGAGTGGCTGCGTATTGGGCCCTGACTACCGGGTGCCAGACATCCCGATCGCTGCCAAGTGGCAGGCGCCGGTGCCCCATGGCGCGTCCGTCGCCGGGTTGGCCGACTGGTGGCGGCAATTCGATGACCCGGCGCTGGCCGAGCTGTTGCGCCTAGCCGAAGCCGATAGTCCGTCCATGGATCAGGCTTGGGCGAATATCTCGCTGGCCCGTGCGACGGCCGACAGTGACGCCGCCGATGCCTTGCCCAAGTTCGACGGCAGAGTGTCCGGTGGCCGAGGCGGGCAGCAGACGGGTTCGACGCGTCTCGGGGGCTCAGGCTCCTCAGCAATGATGGATGCCGCCTGGGAACTCGATCTGTTCGGCAAGTTGCGTCGCAACAATGAAGCAGCCAGCTCCCGCGTCGAGGCACGGGTTGACGACTGGCATGACGCGCGGGTTTCGCTGGCGGCCCAGGTCGGTGATTACTACGTGCAATACCGGGGCTGCCAAAAGCTGGTACTGGCCTACAGCGACCAGGCCCAGTCACAACAAGACACCGCGCGCATGACGCGCCAGTCGTTCGGGGCCGGCTTCACGTCCTCCGCCGACGCGGCGCTGGCCGATGCCAGTGCAGCCAGCAGCGCCGCGACGCTGGTCCAGCAGCAGAGTGAGTGCCAGGTGCTGCTCAAGAGCCTGGTGGCGCTGACAGGCAGTGATGAGGGGCGACTGCTGGAGGTGCTCGGACACACGCCGGCGCAACTGCCGCAACCGGCCGAACTCAACGTGCAACAGATTCCAGCCGACTTGCTGCGCCAGCGCCCGGACATCGCCTCCCGCGAACGCGAGCTGGCAGCGGCGAATGCCGAGATCGGCGTGGCCCAGGCGGATCGTCTGCCGAGCCTGAGTCTTTCCGGGACGATTTCCGTGGGTACCATGGTGGGCCAGCGCAACCGCTCCTGGTCGCTGGGCCCGGTGCTGTCGATTCCGCTGTTCGACGGTGGCAAGCGTCGCGCGGCGGCGGAGGGTGCCAAAGCCACGTATGACGCAGCCCTGGCGGTCTATCGCCAAACGCTGCGAACCGGTGTGATGGAGGTGGAGCAGGCCCTGGTGCGCCTCGATGCGGCACGTCGCCGGGAGTCGGATGTGGAGCGGTCCACTGCGGGTTTCAGGGAGTCTTTCGAGGCCATCGATCGCAGCTGGCAGGCCGGTAACGTCAGCCTGCTCGACCGAGAAACCGCACGCCGCCAGGCGCTGACTGCCGAGATTGAATTGATCACCTTGCAGCAAAATCAAGTGCGTTACTGGATCGCCCTGTACAAGGCGCTGGGAGGTGGCTGGCAAGCCGATCAGCCCCTGGCGCGGAACCGGGCGTTGGGCGGAGACGGCGCGTGAGGTCGAGACCGGGCAAATTCGCGCTGGCAATCGTGGTGTGCGCGATCGTGGTGGCATTGATCTATTTTCGTCGAGGCGCTGAACCGGTCGAGGCCGCCCCCCGGGTCAGCAGCTTGAGCGTGGAAGTCGTTCAGGCGCAACGCCAGATCTGGCCGCAATTGTTGTTTGCCAATGGCGCGCTCGCCCCCTGGCAGGAGGCCGTCATCAATGCCGAGACCAGTAACCTGCGCATCGCCAGCATTGAGGCCGATGTGGGCAGCCGGGTGAAGAAAGGTCAATTGCTCGCCACGCTGGCCAGCGAAACGGTGGTTGCCGAGGAAAATAAACAGAAGGCGCTCGTCGCTCAGGCTGATGCCAACCTGGAACAGGCCCGTTCCAATGATCGTCGTGCCCGGGTCGTCGGACAGGGCGGGGCATTATCGGAGCAACAGCGCGAAGACTACCGAATCAAGGTCGCGCTCGCCGAGGCTGACCTCGCCAGCGCCCGTGCTGAATTACAGAGCACGCGGATCAGACTCGGACAGACCCGTGTCGTCGCGGTGGACGATGGCGTCATTTCGGCGCGCACGGCGTTGCTTGGCAAGGTGCTCTCTGCCGGCGACGAGTTGTTTCGCATGGTGCGCGACGGCCGCATCGAATGGCAGGCCGAGCTGGATGCCCGCCAGCTGGCCCAAGTGCAGCCTGGCCAGGTCGCCCGTATGACATTGCCCGACGGCCAGAGCCTGGAAGGGCGCGTGCGACTGGTATCGCCCACGTTGAATACCAAGACCAGCCGGGGGCTGATCTACGTCTCCCTGCCAACCGACAGCGCCGCCCAGGCCGGCATGTATGCCAGCGGCCAGATCGAATTGGCGCCGCGCGAGGCCATCACGGTACCGGATACGGCCGTCATCCTGCGGGACGGGCGTTCCTATGTGTTCACGCTTAATGACGACATGCATGTGGTCCAGCGAGCGGTGGTGATCGGTCGGCGCATGCATCAGGCCGTGGAAATCCTCAGCGGTCTCGATGAACCTGCGCGCATCGTGCGCGCCGGCGGTGCGTTCCTCAACGATGGTGCGAGTGTGACCCTCGTTCAATCCCAGGTCGCCCAACCATGAACATTTCAGCCTTGTCGATCCGCCACCCGGTCCCGGCTGTCATGCTGTTCATTCTGCTGACACTTTTTGGTTTGTCGGGTTTTGAAAAGCTCGCCATCCAGGACTTTCCGGACATGGATCTGCCGGTGGTGGTGATCAGCGCCTCACTGGAAGGCGCGGCCCCGGAGCAACTGGAAACGGAAGTGGCGCGCAAGATCGAGGACAAGTTGACGTCCCTGCGCCTGCTCAAACACGTGACGACGACCATTACCGACGGTGCCGTCAACATCAGCGTCAGTTTTGACATCGACAAGGATGGCAACGAGGCGCTCAACGAGGTGCGCAACGCGGTCGACAGCGCCATGGCGCAACTGCCGGCGAGCCTCGACACACCGTCGGTTTCCCGGTTGACCACCAGTGCCTCGGCGTTGCTCACTTATGTCATCGACTCCGACAACCTGGATGAAGAAGCCTTGTCCTGGTTCGTCGACAATGAGTTGAGCAAACAGCTGTTGGCGGTGCCCGGGGTGGCGATGATTGCGCGCATGGGCGGTGTCGACCGGGAAGTCCAAGTCAATCTCGATCCAGCGCTGATGGCGGGCCTGGGCATTAGCGTCACGGACGTCGCCAACCAGTTGCGGGCCATGCAAAAAGACAACTCCGGTGGCCAGGGCAACTTGGGCAGCGGCCAGCAAGCCATGCGCACCTTGGGCGCCATCGACGATCCGGCAGCTCTCGGTGCGATCGACATTCCCAGCGGCGATGGCCGCCTGCTTGCCCTGGGTCAGTTGGCCGACATTCGTGACAGCCACGCCGAACGCAGCACCCGGGCGTTTCACGATGGCAGGCCGGTGATCGGTTTCCAGGTCACCCGCTCCCTGGGATTCTCCGATGTCGGCGTCGCCAACGACGTGCGCAAGGCCATGAGCGCGTTTGAGAAACAGCATCCCAACGTGCAGATCGTTGAAGCCAGTGACACGGTCAAGGCCGTGCTCGCCAATTATCACGACTCGATGAATTTGCTTTACGAAGGCATGCTGCTGGCGGTGTTGGTGGTCTGGTGGTTCCTGCGGGATTGGCGCGCCACGCTTATCGTCGCCACGGCACTGCCGCTGTCGATCATCCCCACCTTCGGGGTGATGTACCTGGCCGGTTTTACCCTCAATGCCGTTTCCCTGCTGGCCCTGGCGCTGGTCATCGGCGTGCTGGTGGACGATGCCATCGTCGAGATCGAGAACATCGCGCGACATTTGCGCAGGGGCAAGACCCCGCTTCAAGCCGCCACCGAGGCGGCGGATGAAATCGGCCTGGCGGTGCTCGCCACGACGGTCACCTTGGTCGCGGTGTTCCTGCCCACTGCGTTCATGGGGGGCATCGCCGGGAAACTGTTCCGCCAGTTCGGTGTGACGGCGTCGGTTGCGCTGTTGTTTTCACTGCTGGTGGCGCGACTGCTGACGCCGATGATGGCGGCTTATTTTCTCAAGGCAAAAAATGAAACCGACCAAGACAGCCCTTTGATGACCCGCTACCTGGGCTGGATCCACGCCAGCCTGACCCGGCGCAAGACGACGATGTGCCTGGCCGGCCTGTGCTTCGTCGGTGCTCTGGCGTTGGTCCCGTCGTTGCCCACCAGCTTCCTGCCAGCGCAGGACACCGGGCGCAGCAAAATCACATTGGAGTTGCCACCGGGAACGACGCTGGAACACACCACCGCGATGGCCTTGCAGGCCAGCGAACGGCTGCGCGAGCTACCCGACGTCACGCATGTGTTCAGCTCGGTGGGGACCGCCAGCAACTCGGGCGCCGGGCCCGCCGATATCACCGGCGCCGGCGATGCGGTCCTGACGGTGGAACTGGCGCCCCGGGACGAGCGTGAGCGCAAGCAGGTGGCGGTCGAAGCGCAGATGCGCCAGGTGCTGCGCACACTCCCGGGGGTACGCATCAACGTTGGCGGCGATGGCAGCGGAGAGAAGCTCAATATCGTGCTTGCCAGTGACGACGGTGATCTGCTAGAGCGTACGGCTAGTGCCCTTGAGCCTCAGTTGCGTGAGTTGCGCGGGATCGGCAATGTCTCGTCCAGCAGCGCCTTGCAACGACCGGAAATCCAGATGCGACCGGATTTTGCCCGGGCAGCGGAACTGGGCATTACCAGTCAAGACATCGCGGATACCTTGCGCATGGCGACTTATGGCGAATATTCCTCGCAACTGGGCAAGATCAATTTGTCCCAGCGCCAGGTAGACGTGCGGGTGCGCATGGACTCGCTGTTGCGCGACGACTTGCAGGCGATCAGCCAATTGCGGGTAACCGGTCGAGACGGTCAGGTCGCCCTGGCCTCGTTGGGGGATATCAGCATGGGCAGCGGGCCGGCGCAAATCAGCCGACTGGACCGCCTGCGCAATGTCACCCTGTCTATCGAACTCAACGGTCGTAACCTGGGTGAGGTCATGGGCGAGGCCCGCCAACTGCCGGTGATGCGCAACTTACCAGCCGAAGTGAAAGTTGTGGAGCAAGGCGAACTGCAATTGATGACGGAGTTGTTCGCCAGCTTCGGCCTGGCCATGGCCATCGGCGTGTTCTGTATTTATTCGGTCCTGGTGTTGTTGTTTCACGACTTCTTGCAACCGGCCACCATTCTGTCGGCACTGCCGCTGTCGCTGGGGGGCGCTTTACTGGCCTTGCTGGTGTGCAACTTCAGTTTTTCCCTGCCATCGGTCATTGGCTTGTTGATGTTGATGGGCATCGTGACCAAGAACTCCATTCTGTTGGTGGAGTACGCCATCATGGCTCGCCGCGATTATGGCCTGGGTCGATACGATGCCCTGGTGGATGCTTGCCACAAGCGTGCCCGTCCGATCCTGATGACCACCATTGCGATGGGCGCCGGGATGTTGCCGACGGCAATGGGCATGGGCGAGGATCCAAGCTTCAGACAACCGATGGCGGTGGTGGTCATGGGGGGGTTACTGACGTCGACGCTGTTGAGCCTATTGGTGGTGCCGGTGATTTTTACTTACGTGGACGATGCGTTGGAAGGGTTGAAGCGTCGCACTCGAACGCTAGTGGAAGCTGGCGCGGCAGGGGAGGCTGAGGGGCAAAACAGTATTCCCCCAACAAGTACTCGATTCGGTCAATGAACGAGCAATCGTTGGGGGTAGGTTATACGGCTTGTTGAATCGCGGTACTGTCATTCCATTCCATGTGAGCCGGTGTGGCATCCATCGAATGCATCCAACGGATCAGCGAACGACGCCCGCCAATGCCCATCTTGATAGCGGCGCGCTTCAGATAACTTTCGACCGTATTGACTTTCAGGTTCAGTTGTTCAGCAAGTTCGGGAGCTGTGCGCCCGGCGAGCAGACCGACGCACACTTCCGTTTCACGAGAGGACAAACTCAATCCCGATAAAAGCAGTCGATCAGCGAACCTTTGGCGCAGCGCTTCCATGCCACCGTTTTCCGACGCGTCCAATGTCAGGAAAGGGTCCTGCCGAGTGGGTTCCGGTGAAATAAGGGCGGCTACATGTTCTTCGACCATGGGCAATAAAAGACAGGAAAAGTCTTTTAGCAGTGCATGTTCCTGAGCGGAAAATCCCTTTGAAAGAGGCGATCGATATATGGACAGCACATAACGACGACCATTCTTTCGGGTGGTCAGGTGTAACTGCGACGTTGCGTTGTGACCAGGCGCTTTTTCCGAACGCTCGCAGGTCAGCAGGCATCGGGAAAAGTTGGGTATTTTTTGCGCTGCTGCGTCTTCAAAGAGAATGTCGTCCGCCAGGAAAAAAGGCTTGGCGGTATGAGTGTCCATGAGGGCATCGATGCAGGCGTTGTCCATACCGACGCAGCCGATGCTGGAGGTGCTTGGTTCTGACATGTTACTTGTGCCGATCCGTTGCTCGGTAATGTGTGTTGCGTCCACGGGAATTTCCGTGAGTATCAGGTCGTGCAACAGACGAGGGAAATTGCGGCTACCTGTACTGGCAATAACTTTGCCAACGTGCGGGAATAATCGTTGCAGGTTCATCCTTTCTCCAAAATCATCCAAGTATTTGATTATAGCTGCAGTTCAGTGTGCATGCGTGTCTTTGCTGGAATGTTTCGGTCTGGGAGTGTCTGGGCGATGGTCCTGGATATCTGAAGTGTATCCGACGAGTGGTGGGGTATCAGGGCTTGATTAAATACGATGGTGCTGTTGATTGCATTCTTGTTAAGGACCTCTTCATAAGTTTTGAGTGTACAAGGCAATGCGCCATAGATGATCTTCTCTCCTTTCGAACCTAAGGCTGTATTGAGTCGTTCAACTGTCCATCCGGCACGCTTCAGGATTTTTTCCATCAGGGTGTCAACGACAATTTCATAAGTGTGTATTTTTTGTTGTTGGGCAAACTTAATCATTGACAAAAAAAGTGCCGCTGTGCGAATGTCTACATTGGCTTGAGTTAGTTGTCCTGTGGCGAAGTTGTTGGCTGAAAGTGCAAATCTTGTGGCCTCCCAACATTTGTCCAGACGAGGTCTGGCTTCTTCGGCTGGAAGGATAAAGCTCAAGGGGCCACTCATCAGCGTGGGTTTATTGGAGGGGCGTAGTCGAACACAGCCTGTGACTCGGCCATTTTGATGGGTGTAGATATAGATCGCGTCGGGGTCGTCGTATTCATCCCACTCATAGTTGCTGCCTTGATAGCTTTCAATGTCCCACTTCTTTCGGTCGATAAAGGCAAGTTTGCGAATGGATAATATTTGTTCGAGGATTTTGAGTGGGATTTTTGAGTGGCTTACGATGCTGGTGTATACGCCGGAAAATCCATAGGTGTGGGGGAAGTAGTTCATGAGTGCGACTTTTTGGCTGCAGGTGAAGCTACTGTTAACGTTGCATTAAGGTATTTCAACTGTCCTAAAGTACAGTCTTTGACTTGTAGAGTGCGCAGCCTAATTTAGTAGGTCGGCTTCTGCGATGGCCTTATAGTCATTGGAGGTGCTATTTAGTTGCGGGCTTGTATCGCAGTGGATCAAAAAAGTGCAGGGTTGGCATAGCGGCTAGTTGCTGTTGCTCAAGTAATGTCGGGTGTGATGAAACAGAATTCATGTGTTGTTTTATTGACTGATACAAAACTAAGTTCGTAACTGTTTGATAGTTATTGGGTCAAAAAAATGGCGATTGCTGAGACTGGCCCGATGATTGTCATCAACGCGTCATCTAGTGACGAACGCGCTGCCTTTCGTTCACGGGGTGACTTGTTGCCTGTGAGCTCAAAGGATATCTATCGACGAGTGAGGATTGGTATGTGGCACATTGATGTCGGTCTAGTCTTATTGCTCTATTAAGCGTGTTGTATGACCTCGTATAACTTGGAGTTTTCCAAATAAGGCCCGAAACGAGCCTCATGTGACTCATGCTTGATGTCATGTAGAAAGATGATGGATTGGTCAGGCCCTCAAAGTTAGCCGTATAGGCTTCTGCTATGGATGGATGCTATGAATTATATTGCGCTCTCGTTGTTGACCGTATTGATGGTGCCGGGGCCAACGAACTCACTCTTGTTGCAAGCCGGTATAAGTAGGGGGCTCAGTACGCTCTCAATGCGTTTTGTCGCAGCCGAGTGGTTGGCATACGTTATTCAGATGACGCTGTGGGGGGTATTCATTGACTTGTTAATGACTGATCACTCGTGGGTGGTGATCGCGACCAAGATTTTTGCCGTATGCTTTTTGTTTTATATTTCCTTGAAGCTTTGGTTTTCGGTAAAAGACAATGCGTCTGGTGCAGCACCGGGGATTACCGTTCCGCTTCTGTTTGTTGCAACGCTGACCAATCCCAAAGGATTGTTTTTTGTTTCCTTCGTTGCGCCAGCAGGCACATTCCTGGCGCTGGACAACTGGCTGTCATTCATTCTGCTATTTACAGGGATTATCTTTCCGGTGGGGCTTGTGTGGATCGCGACGGGCGCTTTTTGTAGCCGGAAATTTCACGCAATTGTGTCTGGGCGATTTTTGAATCGCGCCATTTCTTTGGTGATTGGGTTGTTCGCTTGCGGCATGCTTTTCAATATCGCATCCCAGGTGAATTTTGCCTGACTGTGTTCTGATGTTGCGCTTGAGGGGGTGGATTCGAATAATTGGATCGCCGCCGCGGCCATGCAGGTAGTTACGATCCAGCGCAAGGCATTTTTAGATAAGGTTCAGCTGCGCCGCTTTGAACATGGCTTGCTTGACATTGGTACACTCCATTTTTTCAGTCATATGTTTGGCGTGAAACTTCACTGTTCGCTCAGTGATGTTCATGATCAGGCCGATTTCCTTATAGTTTTTCCCAAGCGCCAGCCAGCGCAGGAATTCAGTTTCCCTGGACGATAGTTTGAGGTTGTGCTCTACGCCCGTTTCAATCGGGCGGTGTTGATTGGCGATAATGCTGAGCGTTTGAATGATCACCATGTTCTCACGGACAATGGTCGGGAAATCGGGATCATTTTCTTCCGAAGATAAATGAATAGAGCCGAATGATCGACCTGGTTCATGAATCGGAATGGTGAATCCTTGCTTGATGCCATAGGGCGCGGATTGATCAAATATTTCCGGATTATTGTCTATTTTTTGTGGGATTTCATTCCAGAAAAACGGCGTGGCGGTAATGGCTGTATTGGCCATGACCGGGTCTGATTTGTGAAGTGAGTTCTTGCGGTAGGTTTCCACCCATTCGGCGGGATAATTGCTGTGGATGGATACTTTGCAGTTATCGAAGGGCATGGGTTCCAGGTGAACATAAGCAAATTTTTCAAGCCCTAGCTTCGAGAACGTCCAACCCAATATCTCGGTGTACTCGTGTTGGCTTTTTCCTGGAATATTATTCTCCACCTCTAGAATTAAACTGAGCAGGTGGCTGGAGATGTGTTTGAGCATAATGGATGCGCTCGAAAATATTAATGTGAATACCTTTATGTAGTCAGAGGTTTCACCTTGATATTCGCCAAGCGGAGGAGGGAAGTTTTACAGCGCTGGCATCAACCGCCCCATATTGGTTTGGGGCCGCTGTCGTAGGCGTCTCGGGTGGGGCCCTGCGTTTCATCGGGGTTCGCTTCAGAGCGCGATCATAACCTTTCATCCCGCTGTGTAATTGTTGCTCTCTCAACTGGGGTGATGTCATTTTGCATCCTTGCCTGGCAACCTCAGCCTTTACCCTGAGGTTGTAGTTAATTTCGACTACTGAAACGATTAACTGGAGGGCAGTATAGACAGCTTTTTCGTAACAGCGGGAAACATTAAGAATCCTTTTGATCGTCACGCTGCAAAAGCCTTTTCAAGAACGCTGCCGTTCGACTCGTCTGGCATTTCGCCACGGTTTTAGGGGCCCCGCAAACCACCACGTTTCCGCCCTGGGTTCCAGCCCCCGGGCCGATATCGATGACCCAGTCGCTCTGCGCCACCACCCGCATGTCATGCTCCACCACAACCACCGTATGACCTTCTTCCACCAAGCGATTCAACTGCACCAGCAAGCGATCCACGTCCTGGGGATGCAAGCCATTGGTCGGTTCGTCCAGCACATACAACGTCATTCCTCGGGTCTTGCGCTGCAGTTCTGTCGCCAGCTTGATCCGCTGGGCTTCGCCGCCGGACAGTTCCGTAGCCGGTTGGCCCAGGCGCAAGTAGCCCAACCCGATATCCTGCAGCACCTGCAATGAGCGCCTGGCCGCCGCTTGCTCGACAAACACCTCAAGCGCCTGGTCTACGGTCAGTTGCAGCACCTGGGAAATATCCAGGCCTTGCCAGCTCACCGCCAGGGTCTGCGGGTTATAGCGCGCGCCGTGGCAGGTGGGGCAGGGGGCGTACACGCTGGGCATGAACAACAATTCAACGCTGACAAAGCCTTCGCCTTCGCAGGTCTCGCAACGGCCCTTGGCGACATTGAAGGAAAATCGCCCGGCATCGAATCCCAGTGCCTGCGCCTGCTCTGTCGCGGCGAACAGTTTGCGCACGTGATCGAACAGCCCGGTGTAGGTGGCGAGGTTGGAGCGCGGGGTGCGCCCGATGGGCTTCTGGTCTACCTGCACCAGCCGCTTGACCGCGTCGAGTCCGGCGGTGACGCGACCAGCGCTGGTTTGCACGGGCTCGTCTTCCAGGCTTTGCTCATCGGGTTCGGCGTTGGGGCTGGCCTGGCCCAGGTGGACGCCGACCAGATCCAGCAGGGCCTGACTGACGAGGCTGGATTTGCCTGAGCCGGAGATGCCGGTCACGGCGGTGAAGCAACCCAAGGGGAAGGCCGCGCTCAAGTTGTCGAGGTTGTTGCGGGTGATGCCTTCCAGGCGCAGCCAATCCCTCGGCGCACGTGGGCTGCGCGGCGCAGTGTGTTCTTCGTCAAAAAGATAGGCGCGGGTTCGTGATTCAGACACTTGTCCAAGGCCTGCCGGCGGACCGCTGTAGAGGACTTTTCCGCCTTGTTCGCCGGCGTCCGGGCCTACGTCGATGAGCCAGTCGGCGCGACGCATGGTATCGAGGTCATGTTCGACCACAAACACCGAGTTGCCCGCTGCCTTGAGGCGTTGCAAGGCGCCAAACAACGCTTCGCTGTCGGCTGGGTGCAGGCCGGCGGAGGGTTCGTCCAGCACGTAGATCACCCCGAATAGCTGGGAATTGAGCTGGGTCGCCAGGCGCAGGCGTTGCAGTTCGCCGGACGAAAGCGTCGGCGTGCTGCGCTCCAGGGCGAGGTAGCCCAGGCCCAGGTCGTTCAGGGTGACGATCCGCTCCAGCAGTTCAGCGGCGATGCGTTGGGCGGCCAGGCGTTTCTCCAGGGAGAGGTTGGGCGTGTGGCGCGCGTCGGGCCCACCCGCGTGCGGGTTGTCGCCCCTGGCGGCGCGTTGCTCGCGGGCTTCTCGGGTTTGTCGGTGGCTGAGGACGTCTCCCGTTTCATCGGCCTGTTCCAGATAGTCGGGCGCCAGGACACGCTTGAGCACTTCGGCCAGCTCAAGCAACGGCAGGTGCGACAGCTCGGCGATGTCCAGGCCGGCAAAGGTCACGCTCAACGCCTGGCGTTTGAGGCGTTTGCCATCGCACACCGGGCAAGGACTGGCGCGCATGTATTGCGCCACGCGTTTGCGCATCTGCGCGCTTTGGGAGTGCATGAAGGTGTGCAGCAGGTAGCGTCGGGCGCCGCTGAACGTGCCCTGGTAACTCGGTTCGAGCTTGCGTTTGAGAGCCGCACGGGTCTGGGCTGGGGTGAGCCCGGCGTATACCGGAACAGTCGGGGTTTGTTCGGTGAAGAGAATCCAGCCCCGTTGCTTCTTCGGCAGGTCGCGCCAGGGGATGTCGACGTCATAGCCCAGGGTCACCAGGATGTCCCGCAGGTTCTGGCCCTGCCAAGCCATGGGCCAGGCGGCCACGGCGCGCTCGCGGATGGTCAGTGACGGGTCTGGCACCATGGACGCTTCGGTCACCTCATAGACCCGGCCGAGGCCATGGCATTGCTGGCAGGCACCCTGTGGCGTGTTGGGCGAGAAATCCTCGGCATAGAGCATCGGTTGGTCGGCAGGGTAGCTGCCGGCGCGGGAGTAGAGCATGCGAATCAGGCTCGACAGGGTGGTGACGCTGCCCACCGATGAGCGTGCGCTGGGCGTGCCGCGCTGTTGCTGCAAGGCGACTGCCGGCGGCAAGCCCTCGATGCTGTCCACGTCCGGCACGCCCACCTGGTCGATCAGGCGCCGCGCATAAGGCGCAACGGACTCGAAATAACGACGCTGGGCTTCAGCGTAGAGCGTAGAGAAGGCCAGCGACGACTTACCAGACCCCGACACACCGGTAAACACCACCAGGGCATCGCGGGGGATGTCAACGTCGACATTCTTGAGGTTGTGTTCGCGGGCGCCACGCACCCGGACGAAACCGGTGGCTTGTGCCAAGTCAGCGGTTGAAGCGGGGGCGGAGCGTGGGGGCATCGGGCATTCCTTGTGGACGTTGGTGCAACGCTTCAGGGCGTTATGGCGCTGCATTATGGCGTGGGCAGAGTGGACTGGATCACAGCGCTGACAATTATGCGACCGGGTTCAACCGTTCACGTGCGATAAAAATTTACGTTGGGCGCAAGAGATGAGAAACACATCTGCAGATTTTTCCCAAGGATACGGCCCCCCGATAGCTGACGAGGGCGCTTGCCCGCGCAGGGCTCTGTAGGAGCTGGCGAAGCCTGCGATCTTTTGATCTTGATCTTGATCTTGATCTTTCGCTTGAGATTCAAGTGTTTGGGGAAAGATCGCAGCCTCGTTGCACTCGACAGCTCCTGCACGGCTCCTGTGCAGCACCTACTGCTCCAGCGGGGGGCGCTCGCCGCAACGGGGGCTCGCGTCTGCACATGGATTCGGGCTTAAGTTTTTCCCAAGTTGATTTCAATCAAGGGCCGAAGAAGGGGCCGACCCCTACCATGATCGCCAAGATCCTGTCTTTAAGCCCTGGCTTCCATGACCCCTCCTTTTGTGATGCTGCACCTATCCCGCTTCTGGCTCCGTGGGCTGTTCGTTTTCCTGCTGTTATTCACGGGCCTGGCCCAGGCCAGGGACTACGGCGACACCCCGCAACAGCGCATCCACCATGTCCTGAATCAGACCGATTCGATCTCCGAGCCCGAAGGGCGGTTCAAGGTGCGCAAGCTGTCCGCTGCCGGCAAGGTCCTGGGCTATGTGTTCCAAAGCCTGGACGTGGTGGACATTCCCGCCTATTCAGGCAAGCCAATTAATGTCCAGGTCATTCTCGATCCGGCCGGTGTGATTCTCGATGCCTATGTGCTCGAACACCATGAGCCGATTCTGCTGATCGGCATCGCCGAAGAAAAACTTCACGCGTTCAGCGCGCGCTACAGCGGCATCAAGGTCAACCAACGGGTGGTGGTGGGGCATTCCAGCGATCCGAATGCCGTGACCGTGGATGCCATCGCCGGGGCCACCGTGACGGCGATGGTGGTCAATGAAGTCATCATGCGCGCCGCCCACGATGTCGCAGTGTCCCTGGGCCTGGTCAAGGGCGATGCGGGGTTGGCCGTGGCGCCGGCACGTGTGCGTCAGGACATCTACGAGCCCGCCGACTGGAAGACCTTGACCGGCAACGGCGCTGTACGGCGCTTGCACCTGACTCGCGGTCAAGTAGACGCCACCTTCAAAGGTACCGACGCCGAGCAGGTTGAAGTCGCCAGCGCCGCCCAGGCCGACGACACGTTCATCGACCTGTACGTCACCCACCTCAACCCGCCCACCATCGGTCGCAATTTATTGGGCGATACGCAGTACCGCTCGCTGATGAGCGAGCTCAAGCCCGGCGAGCAAGCCATTGCCGTGATGGGCCGCGGGCGGTATTCCTTCAAGGGCTCGGGTTATGTGCGCGGCGGCATTTTCGACCGGGTGCTGGTGCGCCAGTTCGGCGACGTCATCAGCTTCCGCGACATGGACTTCCAACGTCTGGATGATGTGGCCGCCGAGGACATGCCTGAGTTCGACGAAATGGCGGTCTTCATTGTTCGCGCGTCCCACCGTTTCGACCCCGGTTCACCCTGGAGCCTGGAGCTGCTGATCCGTCGCCAGACCGGGCCGGTCAGCGGTATTTTCAGCAGCTTTGAGCTGGCCTATCAGTTGCCAGAGCCCTACCTGGAGCGGCCATTGCCGACCGCCGAACAACTGGCGGCCGCCGAAGAAGCCAGCCGGCCGATGTGGCTGACGCTCTGGTATCAGAAAAGTGTCGAAATCAGCGTGCTTGGCGTAGCCCTGCTGGTGCTGACGGCGATCCTGTTTTTCCAGGATTCACTGGCCCGACGGCCGACGCTGTTGCATTGGCTGCGCCGCGGTTACCTGGTCTTCACGGTGGTGTTTCTCGGCGGCTACGCCTTGGCGCAGTTGTCGGTGGTCAACGTGCTGACCTTCGTCCACGCCTTGTTCGAAGGCTTTCGTTGGGAGCTGTTCCTCACCGATCCGCTGATCTTCATCCTCTGGGTGTTCACCGCCGCCAGCATTTTGCTGTGGGGGCGCGGGGTGTTCTGCGGCTGGCTGTGTCCGTTCGGCGCATTGCAGGAGTTGATCAACGAACTGGCGCGCAAGCTCAAGGTGCCCCAATACGAGTTGCCGTTCGCCGTGCATGAGCGACTGTGGGCGATCAAATACATCATTTTGCTGGTGCTGTTCGGCGTTTCGCTGGAATCGATGGCCACCGCCGAACGGCTGGCCGAAGTGGAACCGTTCAAGACCGCCATCACCCTCAGGTTCGACCGCCAGTGGTGGTTCGTGGCCTACGCAGTGGGCCTGCTGGTGATCAACCTGTTTACCCGCAAGGTCTATTGCCGCTACGTCTGCCCGCTGGGCGCGGCCCTGGCGATGCCGACCCGGCTGCGGCTGTTCGACTGGCTCAAGCGGCGTAAGGAGTGTGGTAACCCCTGCCAACTGTGCGCCAAGGAATGCGAGATCCAGGCGATTCATCCCGACGGCCGGATCAATGCCAACGAATGCCATTACTGCCTCGACTGCCAGATGACCTGGCACAACGAAAACAAATGCCCGCCGCTGATCAACAAGCGCAAGAAGCGCGGCAAGGCGACCGCGACCGATGCGCAACTGATTCCCGTGGTGCAGGTGAACCCGGCGCCTTGAGGCACCCCAATGGCCTGTCCCTTGACCGTTTCATTCTTTATGGAGCACACAGCATGAGCGACAAAAAAAACCAAACCCCAGGCTCGGAGGAAGAGCCCAGGGGGGTCAGTCGGCGCAGTTTTCTCGGCACCGGCGCGATAACGGGTGCGGTACTGGCCGGCGCGACGGCGCTGGGGGCCGGGACGTTCACCCGTGAGTCCTGGGCGGCGGCGGCCAAGGAGGCCAAGTCGAAGATCCATGTCGGGCCTGGGGAGCTGGACGAATACTACGGTTTCTGGAGCGGCGGCCACCAGGGCGAGGTGCGGGTGCTGGGTGTGCCATCGATGCGTGAACTGATGCGCATCCCGGTGTTCAACGTCGATTCGGCCACCGGTTGGGGCCTGACCAACGAAAGCAAGGACATCCTGGGCGACAGCGCCAAGTACCAGAACGGCGATTGCCACCACCCGCACATCTCCATGACTGACGGCAAGTACGACGGCAAATACCTGTTCATCAACGACAAGGCCAACTCCCGGGTCGCGCGCATTCGCCTGGACATCATGAAGTGCGACAAGATCCTCACCGTGCCCAACGTACAAGCCATTCACGGCCTGCGCCTGCAAAAGGTGCCGTACACCAAGTACGTGTTCGCCAACGCTGAGTTCGTGATCCCGCACCCCAACGACGGTCATACCTTCGACCTGCAAGACAAAAACAGCTTCACGATGTTCAACGCCATTGATGCCGAGAAAATGGAAATGGCGTTCCAGGTGATCGTCGACGGCAACCTGGACAACTCCGACGCTGACTACACCGGCAAATACGCCGCCAGCACCTGCTACAACTCCGAGAAGGCCTACGACCTGGGCGGCATGATGCGCAACGAGCGCGACTGGGTGGTGGTGTTCAACATTGCGCGTATCGAGGCGGCGATCAAGGCCGGCAAGTTCATTAACCTGGACGGCTCCAAGGTGCCGGTGGTCGATGGCCGCAAGACCGATGGCAAGGACTCCGAGTTCACTCGCTACATTCCCGTGCCGAAGAACCCCCACGGGCTCAATACCTCGCCGGACGGCAAATACTTCATCGCCAACGGCAAGCTGTCGCCCACGGTTTCGATGATCGCCATCGACCGTCTGGATGACCTGTTCAACGACCGTTACAAGGATCCACGCGAAGTGATCGTCGCCGAGCCGGAACTGGGGCTCGGGCCGCTGCACACCACGTTCGACGGGCGCGGCTATGCCTACACGACGCTGTTCATCGACAGCCAAGTGGTGAAGTGGAACATGGAGGATGCCATCCGCGCCTACAAGGGCGAAAAGGTCAATTACATCAAGCAGAAGCTCGACGTCCAGTACCAGCCCGGCCACAACCATGCATCCCTCACCGAAACCAGCGAGGCGGACGGCAAGTGGCTGGTGGTGTTGTGCAAGTTTTCCAAGGACCGCTTCCTGCCTACCGGCCCATTGCACCCGGAGAACGATCAACTGATCGATATTTCCGGTGACGAAATGAAGCTGGTGCACGACGGCCCGGCCTTCGCCGAACCGCATGACTGCATTCTCGCGCGACGCGACCAGATCAAGCCCCAGAAAATCTGGAACCGCAACGATCCGTTCTTCGCAGGCACCGTGGAGCGGGCGAAGAAGGACGGCATCAACCTGGAAACCGACAACAAGGTCATCCGCGACGGCAACAAGGTGCGGGTGTACATGACCTCGATGGCGCCGACCTATGGCCTGACGGAGTTCACCGTCAAGCAAGGCAACGAGGTGACGGTGACCATCACCAACATCGACCAGATCGAGGACGTGTCCCACGGCTTTGTCATGACCAACCATGGCGCAAGCATGGAGATCAGCCCGCAACAGACCTCATCCATCACGTTCACCGCCGACAAGGCTGGTTTGCACTGGTACTACTGCAGCTGGTTCTGTCACGCCCTGCACATGGAAATGGTCGGGCGCATGCTGGTTGAAAAGGCCTGAGACGGCTCGTCAAGGAGACAGGTGCAATGACCGGGAAAAAGCCGCAACCTGCAGGCCACGCTTGCCAATCGGTCATTGCGCTGGTGCTGTGCCTGCTATCGGGCGGCGCGCTCGGTGCGCCGCAGCCGATCACCGATTTGCCTTTGCAGGCCGAGGGCGATCAGCAATGGCGACTGCCTGCGGGCCAGTACCGGGGCTCGTTCAGCATCGATCAACCCATGACCCTCACGTGTGCGCCGGATGCCGTATTCCAGGGCCAGGGCGAGGGCAATGGCGTGATCATTCGTGCCCCGAACGTGCGGATTCAGGGGTGTACGTTCCTGGACTGGGGCCACGACCTGACGGCCATGAATGCGGCCGTGTTCATCCAACCGCTCGCCCAAGGGGCCGTGGTGCGTGGCAACCGGATGCAGGGCCAGGGCTTCGGTATCTGGGTCGATGGCACCCGGGACGTCAGCCTGATCGACAACCGCATCCAGGGCGACCCCAGCCTGCGCTCCCAGGACCGTGGCAATGGCATCCATTTGTATGCGGTACACGGCGCCCGGGTCATCGGCAACCAAGTGCGCGAAACCCGCGACGGCATCTACATCGACACGTCCAATGGCAATCTGCTCCAGGGCAATGTCCTGGAGGACCTGCGCTACGGCGTGCATTACATGTTCGCCAACGATAATCGCCTGCTGGACAACGTCACCCGGCGCACCCGCACTGGCTATGCCTTGATGCAAAGCCGCCAGCTGACGGTCATCGGCAATCGCTCCGAACAGGATCAGAACTACGGGATCCTGATGAACTACATCACCTATTCCACACTGCGCGACAACGTCGTCACCGACGTGCGCGACGGGTCCACCGGCGACACCATGATCACGGGTGCCGAGGGCAAGGCCCTGTTCATTTACAACTCGTTGTTCAACCGCATCGAAGGCAATCATTTCCAGCGCAGCGCCGTGGGCATCCACCTGACGGCCGGCTCGGAGGATAACCGCATCGCCGGCAATGCCTTCGTCCACAACCAGCGTCAGGTCAAATACGTTGCCACGCGGTTGCAGGAGTGGTCGGTGGATGGCCGCGGCAATTACTGGAGCGACTACCTGGGCTGGGATCGCAACGGCGACGGCTTGGGCGATGTGGCCTATGAACCCAACGACAACGTGGATCGCCTGCTG
Source organism: Pseudomonas sp. RL_5y_Pfl2_73 (assembly GCF_963970515.1). Classification (NCBI taxonomy): domain Bacteria; kingdom Pseudomonadati; phylum Pseudomonadota; class Gammaproteobacteria; order Pseudomonadales; family Pseudomonadaceae; genus Pseudomonas; species Pseudomonas sp. RL_5y_Pfl2_73. The sequence continues at coordinate 25,591 of NZ_CAXAPD010000009.1, forward strand.
TGGCTGTATCCCCAGGTGCGGTTGTTGATGAACAGTCCGGGGATCGAACTGCTGCGCTGGGTGCAGCGAGCCTTCCCAGTGATGAAATCCCCCGGGGTGATGGACAGTCATCCGCTGATGGATACGCCTGTCCAGCCCCCGCCACGCAACAGTATCCGGGAGGATGTGTCTTGAACGTCGTCGAGATCGAAGGTGTCAGCCAGTACTATGGCGATGTCGCCGTGCTGCGCGGGCTGGACTTGAACCTGGGCCAGGGCGAGGTGCTCGGCCTGTTCGGGCATAACGGTGCGGGCAAGACCACCACGATGAAGCTGATCCTCGGTTTGCTGCGGGCCAGCGAGGGGCAGGTACGTGTCTTCGGGCGCGCGCCCAGCGACCCGAGCGTGCGGCAGATGCTCGGTTATCTGCCCGAGAACGTGATGTTCTATCCGCAGTTGAGCGGGCTGGAAACCTTGCGCCATTTTGCCCGGCTCAAAGGTGCCGCACCGGAGCAGGTGCAGCGTTTGCTGGAGGAGGTCGGGCTGGCGGCTGCCGCGACACGGCGTGTGAAGACGTATTCCAAGGGCATGCGCCAGCGTCTTGGTCTGGCCCAGGCACTGCTCGGCCAGCCGCGCCTGTTATTGCTGGATGAACCGACCGTAGGCCTGGACCCCATCGCCACCCAGGACCTCTATCAGTTGCTCGACCGCCTGCGTTGGCAGGGCAGCAGCATCATTCTCTGTTCTCACGTCTTGCCTGGCGTGGAAGCTCACATCAACCGCGCCGCGATTCTCACCCGAGGGCGTCTATTGGCCCTGGGCAGCCTGGCCCGGCTGCGGGAGGACGCGGGGTTGCCGACGCTGATCCGGGCCTCGGGCCTATCGCGGGCCGACTGGCTTCGCCAGCATTGGCGCAGTGAAGGGCACGCCACCCAAGGGTGGGGGGCCGAAGGGGTGCAGGTGTCCGCGCCGGATGGCAGCAAGCTTAAATTGCTGCGCCAGCTACTGGCCCAGGATGACCCGTCGGATGTCGAGATCAAGCCGCCGTCGCTGGAGGATTTGTATCGTCATTACATGGTCCGTGCCGCTGCCGAGGAGACCAGCCTATGAATCCGGTCTGGAACATGGCCCGCAAGGAGTTCAGCGACGGCCTGCGCAATCGCTGGTTGTTGGCGATCAGCCTGTTGTTCGCGGTGCTGGCGATTGGCATCGCCTGGCTCGGCGCGGCGGCGTCCGGTCAACTGGGGTTCACCTCGGTGCCTGCCACGGTGGCGAGCCTGTCCAGCCTGGCGACCTTCCTGATGCCCTTGATTGCCTTGCTGCTGGCCTATGACGCGATTGTCGGCGAGGACGAGAGCGGCACCTTGCTGCTGTTGCTGACCTACCCGTTGGGGCGCGGCCAATTGCTGCTGGGCAAGTTTGCGGGGCACGGCTTGATCCTGGCCCTTGCCACCTTCATCGGTTTTGGCTGCGCAATGCTTGCCATCGCCCTGTTGGTGGACGATGTCCAGTTGAGCCAGCTGCTCTGGGCCTTCGGTCGCTTCATGGCATCCAGCACGCTGCTGGGCTGGGTGTTCCTCGGGTTGGCGTATGTGCTGAGCTGCGTGTCGGCAGAGAAATCCACCGCGGCCGGATTGGCGCTGGGGGTCTGGTTTTTCTTCGTGCTGGTGTTCGACCTGGCCTTGCTGGCGTTGCTGGTGCTGAGCGAGGGGCGCTTCAGCCCGGAACTGTTGCCATGGCTGCTGCTATTGAACCCTACCGACGTGTATCGGCTGATCAACCTGTCCGGGTTCGAGGCGTCCAGCGGCGCCGCGGTGTTGACCTTGGGCAGCGACCTGCCGGTGTCGGCGCCTTTGCTCTGGCTGTGCCTGGGCCTGTGGATGACGGTTCCGTTGTGGCTGGCCTATCGGTTGTTCAATCGCCGGTGCCCGTGAATTTCAATCTTGATAAGGGAGCATGCAACGATGAACAAGATGTACCTCATGGGGGGTCGCCTCTTGGCCGGGGTGTTGATGTGTTTGGCGCTGGCGGCCTGCGGCAAAGCCGAGCCACCTGCGGCCAGCGAGGCGGCGCTGGCGTTTCATCCCAGTGACGAGTGCCATGTGTGCGGCATGGTCATCACTGACTTCCCCGGGCCCAAGGGCGCGGCGGTCGGGGCAGGGGGGGTAAAGAAATTTTGCTCGCCGGCGGAGATGCTGGGCTGGTGGTTGCAGCCGGAAAACCATCGAGCCGACGTCAAACTGTATGTCCACGACATGGGCCGCAGCCATTGGGATACACCGGATGACACCCATCTGATCGACGCCCGAACCGCCTACTTCGTCATCGGCAGCGGGCTTAAAGGCGCCATGGGTGTGGTCCTGGCCTCGTTCTCCGACCCCCAGGCGGCACAAAAACTCGCCAGCGACAGCGGCGGCCGGGTGCTGCGCCTGGAAGACATCGACCAGAAACTGCTGGGGCAGGCCACCGCCATGTCGCCGATGAGCCACTGATATAGCCTGGGCAACGAACCGCTCTTTGCGGTGAGGGAACGTGCCCTTGCTGAGGTCTGTAGGAGCTGGCGAAGCCTGCGATCTTTTGATCTTTTGATCTTTCGCTTGAGATTCAAGTGTCTGGGGAAAGATCGCAGCCTCGTTACACTCGACAGCTCCTACACAGCTCCTGGTGACCTTGGCGGGAGTAAGCTCTCGCCACATTGTGCATCAATCTCATCCCATGGAAGCGTCCACCCACTACCCAAGTAGCATTCGTCGACCGGGCGCGGCTTCGTACACTCAGGGCTCCTATCACGCACCCGCCGGAGGCGAAGATGCAGCAGGCCCAGAGCGAAGGTGTGGTGAGCGCCATGTCCCAGGCGACGGACGTCCAGCAGGTGGCCCAAGCGTTGGCGCGGCAGTTGTTGCACCCGCACCTGGGCTTCGTGCTGTTTTTCTGTTCTGCCGAATATGACCTGCCGGCCCTGGGCCAGGCGTTGTCCCAGAGTTTCGGTGGAATTCGCCTGGTGGGCTGTACCAGCGCCGGTGAAATCACCGCCCAGGGATATGGTCGCAACTGTGTGACGGCGGTGGGGTTCGATCATCGGCACTTTTCCATTGCCGCCGAACTGATCGGTGAAATGGAGCACTTCAGCCTGATCGACGCCCAGCAAATGGTCGAGCGCCTGGCGAGCGGCTGTCGCAGTAACGCCTTGGCACCGATCAAGGGCCACAGTTTCGCCTTGACCCTGCTCGATGGCCTGTCCAGCCGCGAAGAAATGGTGCTGGCGGCCTTGAGCGCCGCGCTGGGGGACATCCCGCATTTCGGCGGTTCGGCCGGCGATGACAACTACCTGACCCACACCCACGTGTACTTCGAAGGCCAGTTCCACAGCGGCGCGGCGGTGGTGGTGTTGATCAATACCTGGCTGGAATTCGAAGTCTTCACCACCCATCACATCCTGCCCCGGGAGGAGAAACTGGTGGTGACCGGTGCCGACAGCGCCTCGCGACGGGTCTACGAGCTCAACGCCGAACCCGCCGCCGAAGAATACGCCCGGCACATCGGCGTGCCGGTGAGCGCCCTCGACTACCGGGTCTTCGCCGCCCATCCACTGGCGGTGCGCATCAATGACCAGTACTACGTGCGGGCGATCCAGCAGGTGCACTCGGACCTGAGCCTGAGTTTTTACTGTGCGGTGGAGAACGGCATCGTTCTCACTGCGATGACCCCCGGCCCCTTGCTGCAGAACCTGCAAACGCTGTTCGACGGTTTGCAGGCGCGCCTCGGTGACTTGCTGCTGACCATCGGCTGCGATTGCTTTCTCCGGCGTCTGGAGCTGGAAGACCGTGGCGGCCTGGAGCAGATCGGCCAGTTCCTGCGTGAACAACGGGTGATGGGCTTCAACACCTATGGAGAACAGTTCAATGGCATGCACATCAACCAGACGTTCACCGGAGTTGCCATTGCCCGACATCGCGTCCCCGGCCATCGTTGAGCTGCAGGCCCAGCTCGCTGCCCAGCAGCATGAAAACCGCAAGTTGCGGCGCATCAACGATGCGCTGATCGAACGGGTGGAGTCCGGCGTAACCCGGGGCAACGATCCCTATGCGGCGTTCCAGCACTCGGTGGTGCTGGCCGAGCAGGTTCGCGAGCGCACCGATGCGCTGAACCAGGCCATGGCTGAGCTCAAGGCCGGCAATCACCTGCTGGGCGAGGCGCGGCTGCGGGCAGAAACGGCCCACCGGCACTTGATCGACGCCATCGAAAGCATCTCCGATGCGTTTGTGCTGTTCGACGAGCAGCAACGCATCGTACTGTTCAACAGCCGCTTCAAGGCCTTCTGGGCCAACAGCCGGGTGCGCATCATCGCCGGAATGCGGCTTTCCGAGGTCAAGCGCCTGATGACCGCCAACGGGCTGTTCAGCGAAGAACCCCGCGGACAAGCCGACGAGCACGTGTTGTATCGCTTGCAGAACGGGCGTTGGCTGCAAGTCAGCGAGCGGCCGACCCAGGAGGGCGGCCGGGTCATCCTGTTTACCGACATCACCGACGTCAAGCTCAGTGAAACCGTGCGCCGCGAGCAGGCCATCGCGCAGAAGTCCCACCTGTTGCAGCGGGCGGTGGACAACCTGTCCCAGGGCGTGGCGATGGTCAATGCCCAAGGCGTGCTGGAGCTGTGGAACCGGCGTTTCCTGGAACTCAGCGGCCTGGCACCGGTAGCGGCTCACCGGCCGTTCAACGAAGTGATTGCCGACAGCGAGTTGCAACTGCTGACCCCGGCCAGTCGCGACAGCAACGGCCGGCTGATCCACGAATCCGAGCAGCGCCTGTCCGATGGCCGGGTCCTGGAGATCCGTACACATCCATTGCCCACGGGTGGTTACGTCAACACCTTCACCGACATTACCGAACGCTACCAGCACGCCGAGGCGCTGAGCGAAAGCGAACGCTGGATTCGCCTGATCACCGACCATGTGCCGGCGCTGATCGCCTACCTCAACGCCGACCTGGTCTATGAATTCACCAACAAGGTCTACGAGCAGTGGTACTGCTGGCCCCGTGGCGTGATGCTCGGCCAGAACCTGCGCGAAGCCCATAGCGAGCAGCACTACCAGCGCCTGGAAGCCTACGTGGCGCGGGCGTTGGCGGGTGAGAGCGTGACGTTCGAGTTCGCCGAGACCAACATCAATAACCAGGAGCGCTACATGCTGCGCTCCTACGTACCCAACCGCTTGGCCAACGGTGAAGTGGTCGGGATTTTCGTGCTGATCCGCGACATCACCGAACGCCGGCGCACCGCTGAAGCGCTGCACCAGGCCTACCAGAACCTGGAACAACGGGTCCAGGAGCGCACGGCCGAACTGACCACCCTCAACGATCAGTTGCTGCGCGAAATCGACGAGCGTAGCCGGGTGGAACTGCGTCTGCGGGAGGCCAAGCGCGAGGCCGAGCAGGCCAACCTGTCGAAGACCAAGTTTCTCGCAGCAGTCAGCCATGACCTGCTGCAACCGCTCAATGCCGCCCGGCTGTTCACCAGTGCCTTGCTTGAGCGCCGCGAACCGGTCGCCAACGCGCAACTGGTGCGCAACGTCAGCAATTCGCTGCAGGACGTGGAGAACTTGTTGGGCACCCTGGTGGACATATCCAAGCTGGACGCGGGGGTGATCAAGGCCGATGTCGCGCCGTTCGGCCTCAGCGAGCTGCTCGACAACCTGGCCGCCGAATACGCCCAGGTCGCCCGCAGCGAAGGGCTGGAGTTGCACTTTGTCGGCTGTTCGGTGCTGGTGCACAGCGACATGCAATTGCTGGCGCGGATCCTGCGCAATCTGCTGAGTAACGCCATTCGCTACACCCCCAGCGGCCGGGTGGTGCTGGGTTGCCGGCGACACCGCCAGCGCGTGTCGATTCAGGTCTGGGACAGCGGCATTGGCATTGCCGAGAACCGCCTGGAGGAAATATTCCAAGAGTTCAAGCGCGGCGACGTGCAGCGCCCGAACCAGGACCGTGGGTTGGGCCTGGGCTTGGCGATTGTCGAGAAAATCGCCGGGATCCTCGGCCACCGGATCCAGGTGCGCTCCTGGCCCGGCAAGGGCTCGATGTTTGCCATCGACGTGCCGCTGAGCGCCACGGCGCCCAAGCCGTTGCCGTGCCTGGACATGAGCGAGCCGATGCTCGAACGACTGCGCGGGGCTCGGGTCTGGGTGCTGGATAACGATGCGGCGATCTGTGCCGGCATGCGTACTTTGCTGGAGGGCTGGGGTTGCCAGGTAGTGACCGCGTTGTCGGAACAGGACCTGGCCCGCCAGGTGGACAACTACCATGCCGAGGCCGATTTGCTGATCGCCGATTATCACCTGGACCACGATCAGAACGGCGTCGATGCCGTGGCCCGGATCAACGCCCGCCGGGCCTCACCGATCCCGGCCATGATGATCACCGCCAACTACAGCAACGAACTCAAGCAGCAGATCCGCGAGCGTGGGCACACCCTGATGCACAAGCCGGTGCGGCCGATGAAGCTCAAGATTGCGATGAGTCATCTGTTGGGTGGGGCAACGAGTTGTTAAGCCGCACCGCCTTGGGAGCTTGCTCCCGCCGGTCCTGCAGGCGCTGTGCAGGAGCTGTGCAGGAGCTATGTAGGAGCTGTGTAGGAGCTGTCGAGTGCAACGAGGCTGCGATCTTTCCCAGACACTTGAATCCCAATCCCAAGCGAAAGACCAAAAGATCGCAGCCTTCGGCAGCGCCTACACAAAGCCCTGCGGGAGCAAGCGCCCTCGCCACAGGGGGTTGTGTCGGCTGTTCAACGCCGCAAATAAGCCCCGAAATCAATATCCCCGGCACTGAGGATTGCTTGCACCCGGTTGTGCACATTGAGTTTGCGCAGGATCGCCGAGACGTGAGCTTTGACCGTGGTTTCGGCGATGTCCAGGGTGTAGGCGATCTGTTTGTTCGACTCGCCCTTGGTCATGCGTTCGAGCACCAGCAGTTGCTTGCGGGTCAAGGCCTGGAGCAGTTCCGGCGGGAACGCCGGGGTTTCGTTCAGGCGCCGGCCCATTGGGCTTTTTTGCGTGCGAATGATGTCGGGGGGCAGGTACACGTTGCCGTTTAGGATCTGCTCGATGGCATCGGTCATCTGCGAGCGTGGCGAGGATTTGGTGATGAAACCCACCGCACCATAGGTGATGGCTTGCAGTACCACCTGTTTGTCCTGCTCGGCAGAGACAATGACCACGGGGATGGTCGGTGCCTCGTTGCGCAGGTTGATCAGGCCATTGAGCCCGTGCATGCCGGGCATGTTCAGGTCCAGCAGGATCAGGTCCAAGTCGTCGTGCTCGGCAGTCAAGGCCAGGGCACTGTCCAGGTCGGCGGTCTCCATGACCTCGCTGCCAGGAAAGCCGTCGCTGATGACATTGTGGATGGCTTCGCGAAACAGTGGGTGATCGTCGGCTATCAGGATTTTATACATGGCCATTCACCTCGTTATTGTCGTGTGGGGCAAGGCAGTTACACGCACTTCTTGCAAGATCAGGGAAAGGGTTCGGGTCGGGCCGCTTGCAGGGGCAGGTTGGCCGCCTCCCAGGCATCGAGGCCATCGCGATACCAGTACACATGGTTATAGCCCATGGCGGCGGCGCGTTTTACCGCGTTCCAGCTCAGCCAGCAATCGGCGCGGCAATAAAAGACCAGCGGTAGATCCAGCCGCCCGCCAGTGGCCGTGCGCAGGTGATGGCTGAAGTAGCCCTGCCAGGTCGGGTCGAGATCGCCGTCACCGGTATTGGCCAGCCACAGGCTGCCGGGGAGGTTGGCGTGGGGTTCGTTGTCGATGAAACGCCCTTGGAGCCACGGACGACGATAAACGTCGATCAGCACGGGGGGCGAGGCTTGGCCGAGCAGGTGTTGCAGGGCCTGGGTGTCGAGGGTCTGGGCGCCGTCGATGGTGGCGGGCGTCGGGCTGCGGTATTGGGCGATGCGATAGCCCTGCGCTGAAAACAGCGCGGTATCGGCCTGTGCGACATTTAGCGCCAGACCCAGCAGGAGGAACGCCAGCAAGCGGGGCATAGGATTTATCCTTTTTGTTATGCGCCCATTACATGCCAGGGTCGAGGTCTTGTGAATGCGACCATAGACAGGAAAACCAGTACTAAAGTAGTAATTTTAGCCATGGGCCCTGCACAGAACCCTTGTGGAGAACCTTGTGGGAGCGAGCTTGCTCGCGATAGCGACGGGTCATTCGACAATGATGTTGACTGATGCACCGCTATCGCGAGCAAGCTCGCCCACAGGTGAGTCCACCCACAGGGGAATTGTGTCAGGCAGTTCAACTGGCCTTGCGCAGCGCCGCATGCTGCGGATTGAACGTCCACACCGCCAACAGCGCGAACACCAGGGTCAACCCCACGCACACCGCCATCGCCAGCAGGTTGAACTGCTCGTACAAGGCAAAACGCACCAACTCCACGCCATGGGTGAACGGGCTGATTGCGCAGAGCCAGTACAGCCAGGGGCTGGCTTCCTGCATTTTCCACAGCGGGTACAGCGCCGAAGACAGGAAGAACATCGGGAAGATCACGAAATTCATCACCCCGGCGAAGTTCTCCAGTTGCCGGATGGCATTGGACAGCAATAATCCCAGGGCGCTGAGCATCAGGGCCACCAGCAGCAGGGCCGGCAGGGCCAGCAGCAGGCCCATGGTCGGCGGCTGGATGCCGTACAGCCAGGCGATGGCCAGAAAGGCATAGACCTGCAACAGTGAGATCAGCGAAGTCGCCAACAATTTGCTCGCCAGTAGGAACGCCCGGGGCAGGGGACTGGTGAGCAACACGCGCATGCTGCCCATTTCCCGGTCGTAGACCATCGACAGCGAACCCTGCATGCCGTTGAACAACAGGATCATGCAGGCCAGCCCGGGCACGATGTATACCTCGTAGGGTATGTAGGTGTCGTAAGGCGCGATGATGGCGATGCCCAGTGCCGCGCGAAAGCCGGCGGCGAACACCAGCAGCCATAGCAGTGGTCGTACCAGGGCGCTGAGCAGTCGTGTGCGTTGCAGCACGAAGCGCAGCCATTCGCGCGTTACGATGCCGCTGAAACATTGCCAGTACGCATTCATGGGCGGACTCCCGAGGCGGTCAAGCGGGTGAAAGCCGAGCCGAGAGTGCCCCCGTATTCCAGGCTCACTGCGTCGGCCTGCCCGCTGGCCACCAGACGGCCCTGGTGTACGATCAACAGGTCGTCGCTGGGCTGCACCTCGTCGAGCAAGTGCGTGGTCCAGAGCACGCTGATGCCTTGCTCGCTGCACAGTTGTCGGATGTGCAAGCCTAGGGCGAGGCGGCTGGCCGGATCAAGGCCGACACTGGGTTCGTCGAGCAGCAACAGGCGCGGTTCGTGGAGCAGGGCGCGGGCGATCTCAACCCGGCGTCGATGGCCACCGTTGAGGTCGCGTACCCGCTCGTGACGGCGCTCCGTCAGGTGCTGGCGGGTCAGTTCAGCGTCGATGCGGGCGCTGCCCTGGCGCCGCGAAAAACCGTGTAGCGCGAGGTGATAACGCAGGTTCTGTTCGATGCTCAGGTCCAGGTCCAGGGTGCTCTGTTGGAATACCACGCCCAACTGTCGCAAGGCCGGGCGCGGCGACTTCTGCAGGGAATGACCACCGACGCGGATGTCGCCGCGTTGCAGGTCGTACAGGCGCGTGAGCAGGGCAATCAGCGTTGACTTGCCGGCGCCGTTGGGCCCCAGCAGCGCGGCGAAGTGTCCGGCGGGCAGGCTGAAATTCATCTGCTTGAGGGCTTCGCGCGCGCCATAGGCAAAGCTCAGGTCGCTGACCTCCAGGGCGTTCATGGCGTGACCACCACGCCCCAAGGGTAGCGCCCGACTTTCACCGACTTCAGGACCTTGCGGCTCTGCACGTCGATCACCGAGACATCGCCGCTCACCCCATTGGTCGCCAGCAGTTGCTTCTGGTCTGGGGTGAACGCCAGCTGCCAGACCCGCCGACCCACCAGCAGGTACTCCAGCACTTCGAAGGTCTTGGCGTCGATCACCGCCACATGGTTGGCCGGGCCCAGGGCGACGAACGCCAGCTTGCCGTCGGCACTGAGCTTGATACCCACCGGTTGGACCTTGTCCGGGTGCACGCCCTTGATCTGGAACGTCAGCGTCTTGAGGACTTTGCGCGTCGCCACGTCGAGCACCGTCAACGTGCCGCCGATCTCCGCCGAGGCCCAGAGCTGCGTGCCGTCGCGATTGAATTCGACGAAGCGTGGCCGCTGGTCCACCAGGGTGTTGTCGGCCAGGGTCTGGGTGCTGGTGTCGATCCAGTGCAGCATGTTCGTGGTTTCACTGGTGTTGACCGCCCACTTGCCGTCAGGGCTGACGGCCATGCCTTCGGGCTCGACGCCCACGCTGATCTGGCCCAGCACTTCTGAGCTCTGGGTATCGATCACTGTGACCAGGGCATCGTCTTCGTTGGAGACATATAACCAGCGGTCATTGGGGTGCAGGGCGAACTGCTCCGGGTCCTTGCCGGAGGGCAGTTCCTTGATGATCTTGCGGGTGGCGACGTCCATCACCTGGACCCGGTCCGAGTCGCTGGCGCAGATGTACAGCAGGCGATTGTCGTGCGACAGCAGCAAGCCTCGGGGGCGCTGGCCCACCGGCAAGGTCTCGATGACTTCCAGGCTCTGCATGTCGATCAGGCTCAGGCTGTTGTCTTTCTCATTGGAGACCCAGGCGATGCTGGCGGCGGCGCAAGGGCCGGCGGCGAGCAGCGCAGCGCCCAGGGCGAGGGATTTGCATAACAGGGCCGGATAAGTCAGGGCGCGGCGCATGGCGGTTTTCCTTATTGTTGTTGTCGATCAGGGGTAACGGCAGCTCACTTCGGGCTGGTCGTAGCCCAGGCTGTCCATCTCGTTGGAGGGGTGCAGAAAACCGTCCTGGGGCGAGGTGCTGACCAGTGCCCGTGGCTGGACCAGGGGAATCGGTTGGCGCAACTGGCCGTTCCAGGGCCGGTAGCTGAGCTTGCGACCCTTGAAGCCGTCCAGGGGCAACTGGTCGCTGAGGGCCAGTTGGCGGATGGCCAGTGGATCGTCCTGACGTAACTTGCTCACGGCGCTGGCGATGCTGCGCACGGCAATCCAAGCGGCGAAATCGCGGTCGTTCATCCAGCGTCCGGCCAGGGCTTCAAAGCGTTTTTGCAGTTGCGCCGCGCCGTAGGTTTCCACGGTCTTGTGCCAACCGGTGGGGGTCAGCCCTTGGGTGCCGGCTACCGGGCGTGGGTACCAGGTCTGGTAGGGCAGGTATTCACCGAAGTCGCCGCGCTCGTCAGCCACCAGCACCACGTCGTATTCGGCGGTCTGGGTGAACAGCGGCATGTCGGCCTGGGCGCTGCGGCGCTGGTCGTTGTCGAACTGCCAGACCTTCTCGGCGACGATCTTCATGCCGAAGCGTTTCATGGCCCGGTGCAATGCGGCGGCATAGGCCTGGTCCTCGGGCGTCTGGCCGACGATCAGCAAGGCCCGCCGCCATTTACGCACGACGCTGAACTGCACCAGGGCATCGGCGAGCATGGCGCGGTCGGGCAGGCTGTGCAGCACGTTGCCCAGGCAGTCGGTGCTGCGCAGGCTATCGTCGGGGCTGCCGGCGTTGAACAGCAGGCTGTCGGGCAGGGCGGCGCTGAGTTGGCGCAGGCTGGCGGCCGGTGCGTTGACCACGAACAGTCGCAGGCCCTGATCGTGTTGGGCTCGGGCGGCTTGGAGCAGCGCTTCGGGGGTGTCGGCGCGGGCGCTTTCCAGGCGGTAGTCGTGCTTGAGAAAACGTCCGGTGCTGTTGCTGTCGACGATTGCCAGCTCAGCGCCGCGTAACCCGGCATCGGTCGGTTCGGTAATGACGTTGGACAGCAACGGGCCTGGATCGGGGCGATAGCCCAGATAGCCGATGCGTACTTGCAGCGGCATGGCATCGTCCGCGTGAGCGGTTGCCGCGGCCAGCAGAGAAACCAAGGCGTAACTGACGAGCCGGCGCATGACATCCTCCATTGCAGGTAGCGTCAGCATAGAAAGCCCAGGCTCATGGGGAAATATGCAGAAAGTACCGCCAGTGCAGTACCAAGGTAGTAACTCACCTTGGAGGCCGGGGTTTTAGCATGCAAGGCATCGTCATTGACCAGGAAGGGACAGACCATGCGGATTCTCAAAGCGCTGCTGCTACCGTTTCTGCTGATTCTGAGTTTGATTGGGGTTGATCGGTTGCCTGGCAAACACAAAACCTGCAAACACCCGCAAGGGATCTGTGGCGTGCATACACACTGCGAGCTCATTCCGGCAATGGGCCGCTAGCCATGTCAGCCCTGTGGCGCATCAATCTCTGGGTTTCCGCCTTTTTCGCCCTGGTCACCCTGGCCTGTGCAGTCCTGTTGTTGCACCAGGCCATGGCCGATGTGAAACGAGAGCTGCAATCGGCCGAGTCGGTGGTGCATTACCTGGGTGAAACCGCCGAGCGCGATCCGGCCAGTCTCCAACCGCGCTTGACCGGCAGCCTGCGTCATGTGCGGGTTCGTTGGCTGGCCCCTGGGGAATGGTTCCCGGCGGATGAAGCCGGGATGAAGGCCTGGCTCGGTCGCCGCCTATTGGATGACGGACCCGCGGCCCAGGTGGTGGATTTGCCGGACGGTCGACGGGCCTGGATTGCCGTCGATCCGCGCGATGAAATCGATGAGATTCTCGATTCCTTGGTGCAACTGTTGTACGTCTGCGCCTTGGCGCTGTCGCTCAGCCTGTTGGTGATTCGCTGGGGGGTACGCCGGGCCATGCGTTTGCTCGATGAGTTGCTGCATGCATTGCGTCAGGTGTCTGCCGGGAACCTGCAGGTGCGCCTGGGCACTGAAGGGGGGGCGGAGGCGCAGCATCTGGCGGGGCATTTCAACCGCATGACCGCCGCCCTGGCCGAGGCCCAGGCCGATAACGCCCGGCTTACCCAGGCCTTGCTGGCCGTGCAGGAGCAGGAGCGTACCCAGCTGGCGCAGACCCTGCACGACGACTTGGGCCAATACGTGGCCGGTATTCGTGCCCGTGCCTGCCTGCTGCGGCTGGTGATGGATCAACCGCCGGCGCTGGAGCAGACCGTCAGCCAGCTCGAAGAGCATTGCGAGCATTTGCAATTGGGTTTCCGGGCACTGGTGCATGACTTGTACCCAGTGGTGTTGCAACACCTGCCGTTGTGCGAGGCCATCAGGCTGTTGGCCGGGCAATGGCAGGCCAGCCAGGGCATCACCTGTCAGGTGTGGATCGACAAAGCACTGCCGCCCTTGTCCGGCCCGGACAAGACCCATTTGTATCGCTTGCTGCAGGAAGCGTTGACCAACGTTGCCCGGCATGCCGGCGCCACGCAGGTGCGGATTCGTCTGCAACGCCGCGCCGGGCGCCTGCGGTTGCTGGTGCGCGACAACGGTTGCGGAGCGACACAACCATCGCGCGCCGGTGTTGGCTTGCACTCGATGTCCGAGCGGGCGCGCAGCCTGGGCGGTGAGCTGCGCATCATCAGCCAGCCTGGCGCCGGTTGGGCGCTGGCCTTGAATATTGCCCTGGAGGCGTGATGAACATTTTGTTGGTGGACGACCATGCGGTGGTTCGGCAGGGCTATGCCAGCCTTTTGCGGGTGTTGATGCCGGACCTGCAGGTCCGCGAGGCGGCCACCGGCGAGGAGGCGTTGAGTCAGGTGCAGGAGCAGGTGCCGCATCTGGTGATCATGGACTTCGGCCTGCCCGGTATCAGTGGCTTGGAAACCACCCGCCGGCTACGCCAGCGCCTGCCACAACTGCGGGTGTTGTTCTTCAGCATGCACGATGAATTGCCCTTGGTGCGCCAGGCATTGGACTCCGGCGCTGCGGGCTACCTGACCAAGAATTCGGCACCCCAGGTGCTTGTGGAGGCGGTGCGGCGAGTGTTGGCCGGGCATGTCTACATCGAGCAATCCCTGGCCACGCAACTGGCCTGCGCCAGCTCGCGCCAGGATGTCGACCCGCGCCTGCAATGCATGACCCAACGAGAGCTGGAGATCTTCGTCATGCTCGCCAAGGGCACCCCGGCCCGGACCATTGCCGAACAGCTGTGCATCAGCGCCAAGACCGTGTCCAACCACCTGACGCTGCTCAAGAGCAAGTTGCAGGTCAGCTCCCATGCTGAGCTGGTGCACCTGGGGATCGATATGGGGGTGGTGCGGGTGGCGGGGTGAAATGACAGAGCCGAACGCGGAGCGTCCGTTGAGGCATTCCCACGCGGAGCGTAGGAACGATCAAGTCTTCACTGATCCCAGGATGTCGGGCACCCGGTACAGCCCTGCATGTTCGCATCCTGGAAATTCCCGTAATGCTGGCGAGAACCGCTCAGGTTGGCCTGTTCCAGGTTGCTTTCGCCGAGCTTGGCTTCCTGTAGGTTGGCGTCGCGCAGGTCGGCGCCCTTGAGGTCGGCCTTGCTCAGCCAGGCCATTTCCAGGTCTGCCGCCTGCAGGTTGGCCTCGTGCAAGCGGGCCCCGGACAGGCGGGCGAATTGCAGGTAGGCCGCCGTCAAGTCGGCCCGCTGGAGTTGCGCGCCCTGGGCGAACAGGCCCCAACCCTGGATCGCCTTGAGGGTGGCGCCGGTGAAATCCGCCAGGCGCAGGTTGCTTTGTTGCAGGCTGGCCCGGGTCAGGTTGGCGCCTTGAAGCTGGGCGCGCTCCAGATTGGCCAGGTCCAGCCGTGCGTGTCGCAGGTCGGCGTCGCGCAGGTCGGCACCGCTGAGGTTCATTTTGCTCAGGTCTTGGTTCGCCAGTTTTGCGCCTCGCAGGTTGGCGCCGGGGCATTGACTGGATTCGGCGATGGTGCAGCCGTTGATTGTCAGAGAGGGGGCAGAGTCGTCAGCGTTGGCATGGATAATGGTCAGCAGGAGTACAGCAGGGAAATATTTCATGGTTGGAACTCGGTAACTGAGGGAGCGAGCCTGCTCGCGATCGCGGTGGTTCAGCCTGCATTGATATCGACTGATACTGCGCGATCGCGAGCAAGCTCGCTCCCACAGGGGGTGTGGTGTGGCTCCGCCCCGTGATGCAGTCGGGGCCCAGGTTGGAGCAGTTATTTTTGCGCCGTCGCCTTATCCCAACTCGGAATCTTGAACACCCAGAACGAACCACCCTGGGCCACGGGCTTGGTCAGTTCGGCCATGTCGCCGCCCCACAACGGCACGGCGCCGCCGTAACCGACGGTCACGCCGATGTACTGCTCGCCGTCCTGTTCCCAGGTGATGGGTGGGGAGACGATCCCGCTGCCGGTCTGGAATTTCCACAGCTCCTTGCCGGTCTTGGCGTCGAAGGCCTTGAAGAAACCGTCGCCGGTGCCGGTGAACACCAGGTTGCCCTTGGTCGCCAGCACGCCGGCCCACAGCGGCAGCGCTTCCTGGTGTTCCCACACCACTTTGCCGGTGGTGGGGTTCATTGCCCGCAGGCTGCCAACGTGATCGTCGTACATGCGCTTGATGCGAAAGCCCATGCCCAGGTAGGCCGAACCTTTCTTGTAGTTCACTTGCTCGGTCCAGTATTCCTCTTTCCAGTGGTTGCCGGGAACGTAGAACAGGCCGGTGTCCTGGCTGTAGGCCATGGGGTTCCAGTTCTTGCCGCCGAGAAACGGTGGCGAGACTTCCACCGGCTTGCCTTTGGTTTCACCCGGCAATGGCTTGGCCGGGCGCTGACCGGGGTTTTCCACCGGCCGACCGGTCTTGAGGTCGATATGACTGGCCCAGGTGATGTTGTCGACAAAAGGGAAGGCGTTCTGCAGTTTGCCGTTGTTGCGGTCCACCACGTAGAAGAAACCGTTGCGGTCGGCGTGGGCGGTCGCCTTGACCACCTTGCCGTTCTTGTC
This sequence comes from Pseudomonas sp. RL_5y_Pfl2_73, assembly GCF_963970515.1. Taxonomy (NCBI): domain Bacteria; kingdom Pseudomonadati; phylum Pseudomonadota; class Gammaproteobacteria; order Pseudomonadales; family Pseudomonadaceae; genus Pseudomonas; species Pseudomonas sp. RL_5y_Pfl2_73. Next base: position 41,431 of record NZ_CAXAPD010000009.1, read on the forward strand.
CTTGTAGTCGAACAGCACCAGCTCGTTGTTGCCGGAGAAGTCCCAGGCGTCGTTGGGCGTGTGTTGGTAGAACCACTTCACTTCGCCCGTGCTTGGGTCGACACCAACCTGGCCGGAAGTGTAGAGGCTGTCGTAATCGTGAGGGTTGCCGTCCTTGGCCGTGCGCGCCCAGGTGTTCCATGGGCCAGGGTTGCCCGCGCCGACGATGATGGTGTTGGTCTCGGCATCGAAACTGGCGCTCTGCCAAGGTGCGCCGCCACCGTGGCTCCAGGCTTCGACCTTGCCGGTCTCGGTGGTCTTGTCGTCGGGCCAGGAGGGCGCCTTGACGTCGCCGGTCGGCGTGCTGTCCTTGCCGTTGAGGCGGCCCATGTGGCCTTCGACGAATGGCCGCATCCAGACTTCTTCACCGGTGTCCGGGTCGCGGGCGAACAACTGCCCGACCACACCGAACTCGTCGCCGGAACTGCCGTGGATCAGCAGCACCTTGCCACTGGTCTTATCCTTGATCAGCACCGGGGCGCCGGTCATGGTGTAGCCGCTGGCGTGGTCGCCGAACTTCTTGTTCCACACCACTTTGCCGGTGTTTTTATCCAGGGCGACGACGCGCGCGTCCAGGGTGCCGAAGTAGATCTTGTCGCCATAGATGGCCGCGCCGCGGTTGACCACGTCGCAGCAGGGGCGAATGTTGTCCGGCAACCGGTGGCTGTAGGTCCACAGGCGTTTGCCGGTCTTGGCGTCAAGGGCGAACACTCGCGAGTACGAGCCGGTGACATACACCACGCCGTCGCTGACGATGGCCTGGGATTCCTGGCCGCGCTGCTTCTCGTCGCCGAAGGAGTAGGACCAGGCCGGGGTGAGCTTGAACACGTTCTTGTCGTTGACCTGGGCCAGCGGGCTCCAGCGCTGGGCGTTGGTGCCCATGCCGTATTGCAGCACGTCCTGGGTGGTCAGGTGGTCGTTGGCGATGTCTTCCCAGCTGACGCCTGGTGCCGCGGCGCTGGCCAAGGGGCTCAGCGACAGACTGCCGGCCAGCAGCAAGGCAACGGTCAGGGAGGAGAGGGCGGGTAGCGTTTTTATTCTCATGGTGGCAGTTCCCAGTGAAAGGTTTTGGCCTGACTAGGGTGAGTCGCACCACGCCCTTGCCGATACGGAAAAAGTCCCGCCCTTGCCGGGAAGACTTCCCGAACGGCCTGTCTTTACGACCTGCGTCGGATGGCCTGCTACCAAGGAACTAGAACGCGACCACCAAAGCAGCATTCGGCTGGCGGCAGGGGGTTCCTAAGATGAAGGCACGGCTTCTTCACAGAGGTCTTGCGTGCAATCTAGAGGGCATAACAATGACAACAAAACGCAACGCCATCATCGCTAGCGCACTGCTGATGGGGCTGGCCGGCGCAGGCTCCGCATGGGCCCATGGCAACGTGGTGCCCCAAGCAGTGGAAACCAAGGGACTGACCCCAATCAAGGACACCGGTGTCGCACTGGACGGTGACGGCTGGGCGACGGTGAACCCTTATCGCACCTCACCCGAACACGACCGGGCACTGGAGATCGGCTCATCGGCCTACAACCAGAACTGCGCGGCTTGCCATGGCCTGGAAGCCAAGTCTGGTGGCATCGCCCCGGACCTGCGTCTGCTCGACGCCGCCGACGCCGGGGATGAGTGGTTTGTCGAGCGCGTACGTCACGGTGCGGTGCGCGACGGCCGGGTCTACATGCCGAAAATGGCCGACTACTTGAGCCAGGAAGCCTTGTGGGCGGTGCGCACCTATCTCGACAGCGTGCACGTGGAGGAGTGATCGCCATGCGCCTGTTCGGGTGGGTAATGTGCAGCCTGCTCCTGTGTGGCCAGGCGGTGCAGGCGCAGGTGCGCAGCTACGACCAGATGATCGCCGCCGGTGAGTTGAAGGTCGCGGTCTACAAGGATTTCGCACCCTACAGTTTCGAAGACCACGGTCAACCCAGGGGCGTGGACGTGGAACTGGCCCAGGCCCTGGCCAAAGCGCTTGGCGTGCGCCTGCAACTGATGTGGGCACCGCCGGGTGAAAAACTCGATGACGACCTGCGCGATTACATCTGGCGCAGCAGTCCGTTGCACGAGCGGCAATTGGCCGACCTGATGATGCGCGTGCCTTACGATCACGACTACGCGCAAAAGCGCAACGACATCGGCGAACTGGCAAACGCCCAGGTGGTGATGTTCGGGCCTTATCAGCAGGAGTCCTGGCAGGTGGCGTACGACCGGCGCCGGTTGGAGTCGGTGGGCAGTGTCGCGGTGTTCCAGCAGCACCCCATTGGCGTTGAAGTCGACAGCGTGCCGTCGTTCTACCTGACGTCGGTGTTCAACGGCATGCTCCGGGCCAGGACCCACCATTACCCCGGTGTCAGCCAAGCCTTCAAGGCCATGCAGGCCGGGGAGGTGGATGCCGTCATGGCCATGCGCGGTGAGGTCGATTGGCAAGTGCACGAGGCGGCTGATCCGCAACTGGCGCTGGCGGAAAACGCCTACCCGAACATGGGCAAGCAACGCTGGGAAATCGGCATGGCGGTGCATGAAAGCAACCGTCAGTTGGCCTATGCGGTGGAGGAGGCGCTGGAAGGCTTGATCCGTGACGGCAGCGTCAAGACCGTCTATGCCCATTACGGCCTGCGTTACGAAGTGCCGGAGATGTATCAATAGGAGCGCCGGGATGAAATGGGTCATGTGGTGCCTGCTGTGGTGTGGTCTGTCGATGACCACGTGGGCGGCGGTCGAGCCAGGGAAAGATCCGGTGCCGTCGGTGATGTGGGCCTTTTATCACAAGCAATTGCTGGGGGATGCGCCGTTCGTGTTCGACGACCGGGTGCGGCTGCTGGCGCCACCCTTTGCCGAAAACGCACGCCAAGTGCCACTGGAAATAGATGCCCGGGCCTTTACCGGCGACGTCGTACGGGTGCTGGCGTGGGCCGAGCTGAATCCGTTGCCGAAAATCGTCGACTTCCAACCGGGGGAGCGAGTGCTGCCCTGGCTGTCGATCCGCATCCGCATTGAGCAAGCCACGCCATTGCGCGCCGCCGTGCAGACCCGCGATGGCTTGTGGCACGTCGGTTCGACCCTGATCGACGCGGCCGGTGGCGGCTGCACCGCGCCCAGCGTGGTGCGCACCCAGCCGGGTTGGGAGGAACACTTGGGCGAGGTACTGGGCGCCCGCTATCCCCGGGGTGATTCAAGTCGCCTGCGCCTGCAGGTGGCCCATCCGATGGATAACGGTCTGGTGAGCGGCATCCCGGAGTTTTTCCTCAACCAGGCGCAACTGCTGGACGCCGACGGCCAGGTGCTGGCGCGCCTGGAGTTGTTCCCGGCGGTCAGTGAAAACCCCAACCTGGGCTTCGACATCCGAGGCCCGGGCCAGACCCGCCTGCTGCTGCGCGACAACAGCGGCAATACGTTCGAGGCGGCGATCCCCTGACCACAAGGAGCGCGCCATGCGCTGGTTGTTGCTGATGTTCCTGAGCTTGTGCTGGCCGACGTGGGCCGGGACGGACTATGCACTCAAGCCCCGACAGATCGCCGAAGGTACCTGGCTGCTGGAAGGCAGCACCGAGAATTTTGCCAAGGCCAACGGTGGCAACATCGTTAATACCGCGTTCATCGTCACCGATGCCGGCGTGGTGGTGATCGACACCGGGCCGTCGAAGCGCTACGGCGAGGCGCTGCGCCAGGCTATTGCCGCGACCACCGATAAACCCGTCATCCAGGTGTTGCTGACCCATCATCACCCTGACCACGTCTTGGGCAACCAGGCTTTCAGCAACGTGCCCATTGGCGCCTTGGCGGGTACCACCGACCTGCTGCGACAACAGGGTGAAGCGCTGGCGGAAAACATGTACCGGCTGGTGGGCGACTGGATGCGCGGTACTGAGGTGGTGTTGCCGACCCAGGTGCTGGCGGACGGGACGTTGACGGTGGGTAATCATTCGTTACGTCTGCTGGCATTAGCCGGCCACACCGGGGCCGACCTGGCGATTCTCGACGAAACCACTGGCGTGCTGTTTGCCGGCGACCTGGTGTTTTACGAACGGGCCTTGACTACCCCGAACAGCCCGGGGCTGGAGGTCTGGCTCCAGGACCTGGACACCTTGCAGGCCTTGCCCTGGAAGCAGATCGTGCCCGGCCATGGCCCGGTCGCGACCGACGCCCGGCCTTTCTCGCAGATGCGCGACTACCTGGGCTGGCTCGATCAACTGATGCGCAACGGCGCGGCGCGGGGCGATGATATGGTCGAAATGATCCGCAGCCCCATACCCGAGCGCTTTGCCGGGATCAGCTTGACTCGGTATGAGTTGATTCGCAGCGTCAGTCATCTCTATCCACGCTACGAGCGGGCGGGGATGACGCGGGTGGATGCCCCCTGATCCTGTAGGAGCTGCCGAAGGCTGCGATCTTTTGATCTTTTGATCTTTCGCTTGAGATTCAAGTGTTTGGGGAAAGATCGCAGCCTCGTTGCACTCGTCAGCTCCTACGGCTCCTGCATTCCTGTGGGGGATCTTCTCGCGGCAATGAACCCAGTCTTCTCTCTGGTATGTACCAAGGAACTAGAAAACTCAACACTGCGGGCAATTGTTGGCGGCGGCCCAGAGGCCAAGAATCTGTGGCAGACCGGGAAAAATTCCCGGGTATAACAATAACCGCAGAGGTAGCCGTCATGAGTCATCCCGCACGTCGCCAACCCTTCGCCGTGAGCCTGCTGCTCAGTGCCATGCTGCTGTCTGGTTCGGCCCTTGCAGCCGTGACCGACCAGGAAATTCTCCAAGACCCGAACAACCCGCAACAGATCGTGACTAACGGCCTGGGGGTCCAGGGTCAACGCTACAGCCCACTCGCCACCCTCAACACCGACAACGTCAAGGACCTGAGACCGGTCTGGGCGTTTTCCTTTGGTGGTGAAAAACAGCGCGGCCAGCAAGCCCAGCCGATGATCAAGGATGGGGTGATGTACCTCACCGGTTCCTATTCGCGAGTGTTTGCCGTTGATGCGCGCACCGGCAAGAAATTGTGGCAATACGATGCGCGCCTGCCGGATGACATCCGTCCTTGCTGCGACGTGATCAACCGTGGCGTGGCTTTGTACGGCGACCTGGTGTTCTTCGGCACCCTCGACGCCAAGCTGGTGGCCCTGAACAAGGACACCGGCAAAGTGGTGTGGAGCAAGAAGGTGGCCGACCACAAGGAAGGCTACTCGATCAGTGCCGCGCCACTGGTCATCAACGGCAAACTGATCACCGGCGTGGCCGGGGGCGAGTTCGGCGTGGTCGGCCGGATCAGCGCCTACGATCCGAAGAACGGTGACCTGCTGTGGACCCGCCCGACCGTCGAAGGCCATATGGGCTACGTCTACAAGGATGGCAAAGCCATCGAGAACGGTATTTCCGGCGGCGAGGCCGGCAAGACCTGGCCGGGCGATCTCTGGAAAACCGGCGGTGCCGCGCCTTGGCTGGGCGGCTACTACGACCCGGAAACCAACCTGCTGTTGTTCGGCACCGGCAACCCGGCCCCGTGGAACTCCCACCTGCGCCCTGGCGACAACCTCTATTCGTCGTCGCGTCTGGCCCTTAACCCAGACGATGGCAGCATCAAATGGCACTTCCAGAGCACGCCTCACGACGGCTGGGATTATGACGGCGTCAATGAACTGATCTCGTTCAACTACAAAGAAGGCGGCAAGGACATCAAGGCGGCAGCGACCGCGGACCGTAACGGTTTCTTCTACGTGCTCGACCGCACCAACGGCAAGTTCATCCGCGGCTTCCCGTTTGTCGACAAGATCACCTGGGCCACTGGCCTGGACAAGGATGGGCGGCCGATCTACAACGACGCCAGCCGTCCGGGGGCACCGGGCAGCGAAGCCAAGGGCAGTTCGGTGTTTGTTGCACCGGCCTTCCTCGGCGCGAAAAACTGGATGCCGATGGCGTACAACCAGGACACCGGGTTGTTCTACGTGCCGTCCAACGAGTGGGGCATGGACATCTGGAACGAAGACATCGCCTACAAAAAAGGTGCGGCGTTCCTCGGGGCCGGTTTCACCATCAAGCCGCTGAACGAGGATTACATCGGCGTGCTGCGGGCCATCGACCCCAAGACCGGCAAGGAAGTCTGGCGCCACAAGAACTACGCGCCGCTGTGGGGTGGGGTCCTGACCACCAAGGGCAACCTGGTGTTCACCGGCACGCCTGAAGGCTTCCTGCAGGCATTTAACGCCAAGACCGGGGAAAAGGTCTGGGAATTCCAGACCGGCTCCGGCGTGCTCGGTTCACCCATCACTTGGGAAATGGATGGCGAGCAATACGTCTCCGTGCTTTCCGGCTGGGGCGGCGCGGTGCCGCTGTGGGGCGGGGAGGTGGCCAAGCGCGTGAAGGACTTCAACCAGGGCGGCATGCTCTGGACCTTCAAGTTGCCGAAGGACTTGGTGGCCAAGCGCTAATAAACAATGAGCCGGGCGTTGCCCTGGTGGCGACTGCTCTGTGGGAGCAAGACTTGCTCGCGATGCAGTCGCCTCGGTTTCCTGGAAGACCGCATCGCCTTCATCGCGGGCAAGCCTCGCTCCCACAGACGTTTCGCCAAATACCCTCGTCCCAATGCTTGAAATCTACGACCAAATAACGAGAGTCCCCCTGCCAACGACGCATTCGTCCGGCAGGCGGGGCTCTCTACCATCGGCCTATCGCCTGTCCTGTGACAGGCATCGACCAGGCAGAGGCCCCATCATGATCTATGCACAACCCGGAACCCCAGGCGCCGTCGTTTCCTTCAAACCGCGCTATGGCAATTTCATCGGTGGCGAATTTGTCGCGCCGGTCAACGGCGAGTACTTCACCAATTCCTCCCCGGTCAATGGCGAGGTCATTGCCGAATTCCCGCGTTCCAGCGCCGCCGACATCGACAAGGCCCTGGATGCCGCCCATGCCGCAGCCGACGCCTGGGGCAAGACCTCGGTCCAGGACCGTTCCCTGGTGCTGTTGAAAATCGCCGACCGCATCGAGCAGAACCTGGAAATACTCGCTGTCAGCGAAACCTGGGACAACGGCAAGGCCGTGCGTGAAACCCTCAATGCCGACGTGCCGCTGGCGGCCGACCATTTCCGTTATTTCGCCGGCTGTATCCGCGCCCAAGAGGGTGGGGCGGCCGAGATCAACGAACTGACCACGGCCTATCATTTCCACGAACCGCTGGGCGTGGTCGGGCAGATCATCCCGTGGAACTTCCCGCTGCTGATGGCCGCCTGGAAACTCGCCCCGGCCCTGGCCGCTGGTAACTGCATCGTGCTCAAGCCGGCTGAACAGACGCCGCTGTCGATCATGGTCTTCATCGAGCTGGTCGCCGACCTGCTGCCGCCCGGCGTGCTGAATATCGTCCATGGTTTCGGTCGCGAAGCCGGTGAAGCCCTGGCCACCAGCAAACGCATCGCCAAGATCGCCTTCACCGGTTCCACCCCGGTGGGCTCGCACATCATGAAATGCGCCGCCGAGAACATCATCCCGTCCACCGTGGAACTGGGCGGCAAGTCGCCGAACATCTTCTTCGAAGACATCATGCAGGCCGAGCCGGCCTTCATCGAGAAAGCCGCCGAAGGCCTGGTGTTGGCGTTCTTCAACCAGGGCGAAGTCTGCACTTGCCCATCTCGCGCCCTGGTGCAAGAGTCGATCTACGTGCCGTTCATGGCCGAGGTGATGAAAAAGATCGCCAAGATCAAGCGTGGCAACCCGCTGGACACCGACACCATGGTCGGCGCCCAGGCGTCCGAGCAGCAATTTGACAAGATCCTCTCGTACCTTGAAATTGCCCAGCAAGAGGGCGCCGAGCTGCTCACCGGCGGTGCTGCCGAACGACTCGAGGGGGATTTGTCGAGCGGTTATTACATCCAACCGACCCTGCTCAAGGGCCACAATAAAATGCGCGTGTTCCAGGAAGAGATCTTCGGCCCGGTAGTGGGTGTGACCACCTTCAAGGACGAAGCCGAAGCCCTGGCGATCGCCAACGACACCGAGTTCGGCCTCGGCGCTGGCCTGTGGACCCGCGACATCAACCGCGCCTACCGTATGGGCCGGGCGATTAAGGCCGGTCGCGTGTGGACCAACTGCTACCACCTGTACCCGGCGCACGCTGCGTTCGGTGGCTACAAGAAGTCCGGCGTGGGACGTGAAACCCACAAGATGATGCTCGACCACTACCAGCAGACCAAGAACCTGCTGGTGAGCTACGACATCAATCCGCTGGGGTTCTTCTAACCCTGAAAAGAGCAAACAGAGCCCTGTAGGAGCTGGCGAAGCCTGCGATCTTTTGATCTTTTGGTCTTTTGATCTTTCGCTTGAGATTCAAGTGTATTGGGAAAGATCGCAGCCTCGTTGCACTCGACAGCTCCTACACAGCTCCTATATGGCTCCTACATGGCTTGGCGCGAGCAAGTGTTCCTCGCCATAGGTGCTCGCTTCTCCAGTAGTACCAACGCACCCCATCCACCGCTTCGAAAGTAGCATTCGAGCCCCTGGCGTGGCGTGCATTAATGACCTTGCCGGAATCGCCCGGTACAAGAAGAGGAAAGACCCATGTGGACTAAACCCGCGTACACCGACCTGCGTATTGGCTTTGAAGTGACGATGTACTTCGCCAACCGATGAGTGCCGGCCCGGTCTGATGCGTTCAGGCCGGGCTACCCATTGGTCTGATTGCAATCACGGTGGGATGCTTTAGGCTCAAGGTATCCCAAGACAATAACAACAGGCTTCCCGATGAGCCACGTACCTGAAAAGATGAGCCTCAGCCCGCTGCGCAAGTTCGTTTCCCCTGAAATCATGTTCGGTGCCGGTTGTCGGCACAATGTCGGCAATTACGCCAAGACCTTCGGTGCACGCAAGGTGCTGATCGTCACCGATCCCGGGGTCATCGCCGCCGGTTGGGTGGCGGACGTCGAAGCCAGTCTCCAGGCCCAAGGCATCGAGTACTGTGTCTACAGCGCGGTCTCGCCCAATCCTCGGGTCGAAGAAGTGATGCTCGGCGCCGACCTTTACCGGGAAAACCATTGCGATGTCATCGTCGCGGTGGGCGGTGGCAGCCCCATGGACTGCGGCAAAGGCATCGGTATTGTCGTTGCCCACGGCCGCAACATCCTCGAGTTCGAAGGCGTCGACACCCTGCACGTACCCAGCCCGCCGCTGATCCTGATTCCCACCACGGCGGGGACGTCGGCTGACGTGTCGCAATTTGTGATCATCTCCAACCAGCAAGAGCGGATGAAATTCTCCATTGTCAGCAAGGCGGCGGTGCCGGACGTCTCGTTGATCGATCCGGAAACCACCCTGAGCATGGACCCGTTCCTGTCCGCCTGTACCGGCATCGACGCCCTGGTGCACGCCATCGAGGCGTTCGTGTCCACCGGTCATGGCCCGTTGACTGACCCTCATGCGCTCGAAGCGATGCGCCTGATCAACGGCAACCTGGTGCAAATGATCGCCAACCCGGCGGACGTCGCCCTGCGGGAAAAAATCATGCTGGGCAGCATGCAGGCCGGGCTGGCGTTCTCCAACGCAATCCTTGGGGCCGTGCACGCGATGTCCCACAGCCTGGGCGGCTTCCTCGATTTGCCCCATGGCTTGTGCAACGCGGTACTGGTGGAGCATGTGGTGGCGTTCAACTACAACTCGGCACCGGACCGTTTCAAGGTGATTGCCGAAACGCTGGGCATCGATTGCCGGGGGCTCAACCACCGGCAGGTCCGCACTCGGCTGGTGGAGCACTTGATTGCCCTCAAGCACACCATCGGTTTTCACGAGACCCTGGGCCTGCACGGCGTGAGCACCTCGGACATTCCGTTCCTGTCGCAGCATGCGATGCACGACCCGTGCATCCTCACCAATCCTCGGGAGTCGAGCCAGCGGGATGTCGAGGTCGTCTATGGCGAAGCCCTCTGACGAGCAGCAAAAAGCCCTGGCCGGGCTGCTGGGACTGGGCAATCACTCAACGCGCAAGAGTCACTATCCGGAACTGGCCGCGCGCCTCGATGAGCTGGAGCAGGCTCGGCAGCACCTGCAACAGCTCAATGATCAATTGGAGCAGCGAGTGGCCGAGCGCACCGATGCGTTGCTGGAGGCCAACCACAACCTGCAGCAGCAGATTGTCCAGCGCGAACTGATCGAGCAACAGTTGCGCGATGCCCGGGACGCTGCCCAGGCCGCCAACCGCAGCAAGGACAAATACCTGGCTGCCGCCAGCCATGACCTGTTGCAGCCACTCAACGCGGCACGCCTGCTGATCGCCACGTTGCGTGAACGCCAGCTGCCTACCGCCGAGCATGTGCTGGTCGAACGGACCCACCAGGCGCTCGAAGGGGCCGAAGACCTGCTCACCGACCTGCTGGACATTTCCCGGCTGGACCAGGCCGCCGTCAAGCCTGACCTGGCGCCGTATCGGCTGGATGAGTTGTTGGGGCCGCTGGTTTCAGAGTTTCAATCGGTGGCTGGCGCCGCGGGGTTGGAACTGCGGGTGCGGTTTGGCGACGAAACCGTGCTGACCGACCTGCGATTGATCAGCCGTATCCTGCGCAACCTACTGAGCAATGCCTGCCGCTATACCGCTCAGGGCGGTATTCTCCTGGCGGCCCGGCGTCGGGGAGGGCGCTTGAGCATCGAGGTCTGGGACACGGGGCGTGGCATCGCGGCCGATTGCCTGGAGTCGATTTTCCTCGAATTCAACCAGCTCGACGTCGGCCGGGCGGCGGATCGCAAGGGGGTGGGCCTGGGGCTGGCGATTGTCGAACGTATCGCCCATATCCTCGGTTACCGGGTCCAGGTGCGTTCTCGGCTGGGACGCGGCTCGGTGTTCAGTATCGAGGTGCCGCTGTCCAGCGAAAAACTCCTACCGGTGTCGCAGGTCCCAGTACAGGCGGTCGCCGGCAACCCGCTGCCTGGGCGGCGTTTGTTGGTGATCGATAATGAACTGAGCATCTTGCAAAGCATGGCGGCGTTGTTGGGGCAGTGGGGCTGCGAAGTCTTGACCGCCACCGACGAAGCGGGCGCCCTTGATGTGCTGCAAGGGCGTGCGCCTGAGCTGATCCTGGCGGATTTTCACCTGGATCACGGGGTTGTGGGGTGTGAAGTGGTCAGGCATCTGCGCGAGCATTTCCGCCAGGCGATCCCGGCGGTGATCATCACCGCCGACCGCAGCGACCAATGCCGCCGCGCCTTGCGCAAGCTGGATGCACCGCTGCTCAACAAGCCGGTTAAGCCTGGCAAGTTGCGGGCGGTGGTGAGTCAGATGCTCGGGTAGGTTGGTGCCGTAGATACTCGGCAGCTCCTACTCAGATCACACGAATCAGTTGCGAGAGCCGGCAAAATGCCTTCATTGGGTCGGCGTTTTTGCCAGGAATGTAAAAAGACGCTTCGGTCTGTTTATTTCCTTATGTAAACTCCCCCCGCTGCGACAATCGGGCACGGCCACGTCTGGCCCGATGCACACCGTTTGCAGCGTCCCTCACCCCAGCTGAAGCCAAGACCTACAAGAAGTCAGCGCCGGAGAGACATAAACGAGAGGCCGACGTATTGCTCGGCCCTGCAGGTCCGTCCTCCTATCCGTCTCGATCCCCATCTTGCTGGCATTGCCGCTGTGTATGTGGTCCATCCTTGAGCAGGACAGGTGGACGGAATGGCGTTCATCCTAGGGATACACACATGTTGAAGAAAACACACACGGCGCTACTGGGCCTGGCGATGGCGATGGGTCTTGCGACCACGCACGCCGCCGAGCCAAAAAAAGTGGACGTCTTGCTCATTGGTGGGGGCATCATGAGCTCGACACTCGGCGTCTGGCTCAATGAGCTGGAGCCGGGCTGGACCATGGAAATGGTCGAGCGCCTGGACGGTGTTGCCGAGGAGAGTTCCAACGGTTGGAACAATGCCGGTACCGGTCACTCTGCGTTGGCTGAGCTGAACTACACGCCGGAAGACAAGAACGGCAAGGTCGAGATCGGCAAGGCTATCGAGATCAACGAAGCTTTCCAGATATCCCGTCAGTTCTGGGCCTGGCAGGTCAAAAACGGTGTGCTGAAGAACCCGCGCTCGTTCATCAACTCCACGCCGCACATGAGCTTCGTATGGGGTGATGACAACATCGCGTTCCTGAAGAAGCGCTACGAAGCCCTCCAGGCCAGCCCGTTGTTCGCCGGTATGCAGTATTCCGAAGATCGCGAGCAGATCAGCAAGTGGGTTCCGCTGATGATGCAAGGGCGTGACCCGAGCCAGAAAGTTGCGGCCACTTGGAGTCCACTGGGCACTGACGTGAACTTCGGCGAAATCACGCGCCAATTCGCGGCTTACCTGCAAACCAAGCCGAATTTCTCCCTCAAGCTGTCCAGCGAAGTGGAAGAAATCACCCGCAACGAAGACGGCACCTGGCGCGTTTCGTACAAGAATCTGAAGGACGGTACTGAAACCGAAACCGACGCCAAGTTCGTGTTCATCGGCGCCGGCGGTGGTGCCTTGCACCTGCTGCAGAAGTCTGACATCTCGCAAGCGCGTGAATACGCAGGTTTCCCGGTGGGTGGTTCGTTCCTGGTCACTGAAAACCCGACCGTCGCCCAGCTGCATATGGCGAAGGCGTATGGCAAGGCTTCGGTGGGCGCTCCGCCGATGTCGGTTCCGCACCTGGACACCCGCGTGCTCGATGGCAAGCGCGTGATCCTGTTTGGCCCGTTCGCAACCTTCTCCACCAAGTTCCTGAAAAACGGTTCGTACTTCGACCTGTTGACCAGCACCACCACCCACAACGTGTGGCCAATGACCAAGGTCGGTATCGAACAGTACCCATTGGTCGAGTACCTGGCTGGTCAACTGATGCTGTCGGATGAAGATCGCTTCAACGCCCTGAAAGAGTACTTCCCGGAGGCCAAGCAGGAAGACTGGCGCCTGTGGCAGGCTGGCCAGCGCGTGCAGATCATCAAGCGTGACGAAGAGAAGGGCGGCGTGCTGAAACTCGGCACCGAAGTGGTCGCGTCCCAGGACGGTAGCATCGCTGGCCTGCTGGGGGCCTCGCCAGGCGCCTCGACGGCGGCACCGATCATGTTGAGCGTGCTTGAGAAGGTCTTCAAGGACCAGGTTGCCAGCCCGGCCTGGCAGGAAAAACTGCGTCAGATCGTGCCGAGCTACGGCACCAAGCTCAACGAAAGCCCTGAGCGTGTCGCCCAGGAATGGGCGTACACCAGCGAGGCCCTGCAACTGAATCCGCCACCGGCAATCGGCAAGCCAGGCGCTGCCGTGGTACCGGCCAAGCCGGCCGCCGCCTCGGAAGCGAATCCAGCGGCTGACATGGCGCTGTAAACCGGACGCTGTCTGGTGAGGTACAAGAACGCTGCGCATTGAGCGTATTGCTGTTCACTTAAAGAAACGGCGCTTTTTCCGAGGGAGGGGAAGGCGCCGTTTTCTTTGGTGTTGGTGTTGGGTTGGGTACATATCCTTTGCTGCGGTAACGGCGACTTAGGGTTGCGCCCTGACGGCGGCTCACTTTTGAAGAGCCCGGAAGCCGGCCCAGTCAAAAGTCGGCAAAACGCTTTTGCCCCACCACTCGGCACCTCGCTTAGGCTTGGTGTGCCAGAACGAAGGCATTGCTCCGTGGGCCCACCGCACAATACCTGCGTTCGGCCATCGGGGTTAACGGGGCGCCCCAGATCAAGATCAAAAGCGAGGCGGCCTGACAGACGACCTGGTTCTCCCGGTCGTACACCTCATCAGACCTGTGGGAGCGAGCCTACTCGCGATAGCGGTGGCCCGGCCACCGCGCTATTGAGTGCCAAACATCGCCGTCCAATAGATCCCGGCATCGCTTTTCGGATCGGTCGCGTACCCGGCGCCCAATTCGCGGAACCGCGGGTTCATCAGGTTGGCACAGTGCCCCGGGCTGGCCAGCCAGCCGTCCACCACCTTAAGCGCGGTGTCTTGTCCGGCGGCGATGTTCTCGCCGATCAATTGGCCCAGATAGCCAGCCAGTTCGGCGCGGTCGCCCGGCATGCGGTTGTCGCGGTCCTTGTGGTCGAAGAAATTGTTGTTGGCCATGGCCCGGGTGTGAGTGACGGCGGCCAGGGCCAGGCTGGTGTTCCAGGCCAGCGGCGTGGTGGCGGCGAAGGCTTCGGTGCCACAGCGACGCGGCTGGGCACGGGCGCTGTTGATCAGCTTCAGCAGCTTCTGGCCCTCGGCTTGCCAGTCACCCAGGCGCGCCGACAACAGTGGACGCGCCAGCACGATGCGCCATTCGCGTCCCAGGCGGCTGACGCCGATGTCGATGAACTGCGGGTCGAGTACAACCTGGCAGAAGCTTTCCTGGACGGCTTTCATGGCCGATTGCGCATCGCGTGGCCCGGACAGGCTGATGGCCTGCACGTTGACCATTGGATAGGCCGCCTGCGCCAGCGCCTGCTGCAGGTCGCCGATGCCATTGGCCGACAGGATCAGTCGGGAATCCATCGCCAGCGGTGGCAACTCCAGCGAGGCCTGGCCGGCACAGCTTTGGGACTGGCTACGGTAAAGGTTGATGGACTCGACCAGTTGCGTCTCTTCGGTGGCCGTGGCACTGGTGGCGAACACCAGGCCCAGCGACAACACGACAAGACCCATGACGGATGAAATGGCACGCATGTAAATCTCCCTTGAGCGGACGGCGCCTATGATGCGCAATTTTTGCCCCGCTGGGGCAACGGTATTCACGCTCTCTTGAAATCCCTTGGAACGGTACCGCTGGGTAGCGTTCGGGATGATCCTCAAATAGTGGGATCAACTTTGAGGCGAATAAGTCCATTTCCGTCGTTTCAAGGCCATAAAATCGCAGATTATCAGCTCATCCAGCTCCCGCCATCGACGTTATAGGTCTGTGCCACCACATACTCGCCCTCCGCCGAGGCGAGGAAAATCGCCATCCCGGTGAGGTCCTCCGCTGTCCCCATCCGGCCATAGGGCACCTGTTGCCCGACCTGGCGCTTCTTCTCCCCCAACGGCAGGTTTTCGTGGCGGGCGAACAGCGCGTCCACGCCATCCCAATGCTCGCCATCCACCACGCCAGGGGCGATGGCGTTGACGTTGATCCGATGCTTGATCAAATCCAGCCCGGCGGACTGGGTCAGGCTGATCACCGCTGCCTTGGTGGCGCAATAGACGCCGACCAGCGCTTCACCGCGCCGACCGGCCTGGCTGGCCATGTTGATGATCCGCCCGCCATGGCCCTGGCGGATCATCTGCCGCGCCGCCGCTTGTAGGGTGAACAGCGTGCCGGCGACGTTGATGGAAAACAGCCGCTCGTAGCTCTGGCGGGTGATTTCCACGATGGGGGCCAGATCGAACAGCGCGGCGTTGTTGATCAGGATATCCAGCTTGCCCACCCGGGCCACCACGGCCTCGATGGCCTGGTCGATCGAAGCCTGGTCCGTCACGTCCATTTTGACCGCGTAGGCGCTGTCGCCCAGTTCGGCGGCGGTGGTCTGGGCCCGCTCCAGGTCGATATCGGCGATCGCCACCGTGGCACCCTCGTTGATATAGGCCAGGGCGAACGTCCTGCCGATACCACGGGCGGCGCCGGTCACCAGGGCACTTTTTCCTTCCAATCGTTTCATGGCTTGCTCCTTTTAGAGTAGAAATCAATGCGGTTCGTCGCCAATGGCAAGCCGATTACAGCAGCGCCCGTGGACGCCGACAAACGCAGGGAGGATCGTGCGCTGATGCTTTTTTAACGCCCTTGAGTGCAACAGATCCGGGTTAAAAAAGTATCAGTGGCCGGTCAGCCCGAGGCTGGCGAACCGCCGCGCACTCGGCGTAAGGTGCCCGCTATAACGATAAAAGAGGCGCGACATGCCTGAACACCGAACGCCCCTGTTCGAGCAGCGACCCGCCGAACTGGAAGTCATCCTGCCTGAGCCCGAACACAGTTTTCGCTGGTACGAGCATGACTACCCGTACCCGATGGCGCGCTGGAACCATCACCCTGAATTTGAAATCCACCTGATCCGCCAGGGCTGCGGCAAACTGCTGGCGGGCGACTACATCGGCCCGTTTGGCCCTGGCCATGTGGCGATGATTGGCCCGCACTTGCCCCACGACTGGATGGGCGACCTGGCACCGGGCGAGCACCTGCCCGGGCGTGACGTGGTCTTGCAATTCGATGGTGCCACGCTGCTGACCTTGCGCCGAACTCTGCCCGAGCTGGGGGATCTGCAGGGCCTGTTCGAACGCGCCCGCCGTGGCCTGGTCTTCGGCGGCGACACCGCACGGCAGGCTGCGCAGCTGCTGGAAGCCATCGGCCCGGCCCAGGGCCTGGCGCGATTGGCGCTGTTCCTGGAGCTGCTTCACACCCTCAACCAAGCCCCTGGCGACGAGGCCTTGAACCTGGCAAGCCCTTGCTACGCGCCGACCCTCGATGCGCGCAGCTCCGAGCGCATCCATAAAGCTTTCGAATACCTGCAAGCCGAGCTCACTGGCGACCTGCGCCTGTCGGTGATCGCCCGCCAATTGGACATGAGCGAGCCGGGCTTCTCGCGGTTTTTCAAGCGCATCACCGGGCACGGCTTCATCGACCTGATGCGCAAGCTGCGGGTCCAGCGCGCCTGTCGCTTGCTGTTGCAGAGCGAAATGCCCGTAACCGATATCTGTTTTGAAGTGGGCTACAACAACCTCTCCAACTTCAACCGGCATTTTCGGATAGAGATGAACCAGACCCCCAGCGAGTACCGGCGGGGCGCTTTTTCCCCCGCTTGATGGAGGCTGTCATGTTGCGCATCGTGGATCAGCAAGCCAGCGCATTCCTGCGCCAGCGGATGGAAAAGCCCGGTTGTGCCTTCGATTTCCTGGTGCTTGTGCCTGAGGCGAGTGATGCGGCTGATGAGGTGCTTCATCGTCAGGCTGTGGACCCGCGCTATACCGAGGCTGCGCCCCCCACCATGGATTGGGATTTGAGCAAGACCGTCGCCACGCCACTGGACCGTACTGGCGGCGAGCACGACGGATTGAGTTGCAGACCTTGCCGTCACCCAGGAACTAATGTGGTAGACCTCAGGTTCGGGGGTTAGTCCGGGACACCCCGTTGATGCTTCTTCAACCGATACGCGAACTGTGCCCGGCTCAGCCCCAATGAGCGTGCGGCCGCAGCCAGGTTACCGCCGCTCAGTTGCAGGGCCTCGTTGATCAGCCGTGACTCCAGGCCGTCAATGGAGAAGTCCGACTCCAGTTGGCTGAGGGACTGGAGCAGCGCCGGTTTTTCCGCGGCGTCGTTAGCGGCCAGGCCCATCGGTGAGAGACCACCGTGGAGGTCCACGGAATACGCATCCAGCGGTAGTTGCTCATTACGAAACAGGTGGACCAGGTCAATCGCCTGGCCTTCTTCGCTGGCGATCAGGCCGCGCTCGATGAGGTTCTGCAATTCGCGCACGTTACCCGGAAAGTCATAGCGCAGCAGGACCTTCAAGGCGCGCATGGTCAGGCCCATCGGGGTGCGGCCGTATTCCTGGCAAAAACGCTTGAGGAAGGCATTGATCAGCAACGGTATGTCATCGCGACGCTCGCGCAAGGGCGGCAGGGCAATGGGGTAGACGTTGAGCCGATAGAACAGGTCTTCACGGAACGTACCGTCGGCCACGGCCTTGCGCAGGTCGATGTTGGTGGCCGCCACGACTCGCACATCGACCTTGATGCCGTGACCACCACCGACCCGTTCGATTTCCCGCTCCTGCAAGGCGCGCAGTAACTTGCTTTGCCCGGCCAGGCTCAGGCAGGTGATCTCATCCAGGAACAACGTGCCGCCATGGGCTCGCTCGAAACGACCTGGGCGTGAATGGGTAGCCCCGGTATAGGCACCACGTTCGACGCCAAACAGTTCGGCCTCGATCAGGTTGTCGGGGATGGCCGCGCAGTTGAGGGCGATAAACGGACCATCGCATCGGCGACTCAGTTGATGCAACTGGCGGGCGAACATCTCCTTGCCGACGCCGGATTCGCCGCTGACCAGTACGGTGGCGGGGGTCAAGGCCACCCGTTGCAAGGCCTGGGTCGCGGCGTTGAAGGCGGCGCTGGCACCAATCAGCGGCTGTTCGCTGCCCGGCAGCGGGGCGGTTCCGGCAACATTGTCGCACTGGCTGTCGGTACGCGTGGCGACCGCTGGCGGTGAGGCGTTGAGGTAATTCAGGTCCTGCTCGACATCACCCCATTGCTCGGCGGTCTTGCCGACGACTCGGCAGCGTTCGTGCCCCATGCCTCGGCATTCCACTTCGCGGAAGATCACCAGTTGCCCGAACAGCCCGCTGACGAAACCGATGGCGTAGCCCAGTTCGGTCCAGCACACCGGATCCTGTCCGGTGCCATAGGCGGCGACATGCTCGTCGGCCTCACAGGAGTGGTGCCAGAGAAATTCCCCTTCATAGAACCCCGAGTCGGCATCGAACTTGAAATGCAGCGGCTCGACCTTGGTCATGCCTTCAAGGGTGTGCAAATGCGTGCCAGCACGAAATACCGCCGCGGCATCGGCGTGGGGCCAGCGTTCGCGAATCAGCCGGGCGTCCCGGGCACCGGAGGAGTAGCCGGTGCGGGTGAGCATGCCACGGGCCTGTTCCAGCCCCTGGCGCTCGATGATTTCCCGGCGCAACGCACCGAAGGATGAGCTGTGCAGCAGTAACATGCGCTGGTCGTTGAGCCAGATACGGCCGTCGTCAGGGGAGAAAAACAGGCACGCGGTGAGCTCGGCCGTTGTGGGCGAACTGCTGTCGGTCAGCTCGTTGCTGTCACCCCGTGGACGGAAGTGCTCGGTGGCGATCTGGTGATCCGGCAACTGGCAGTGGGGATTATTCATTGTTATGCCCCTGATGGCGGGTGATCGAAATGATCATCTGGCGAGATAGTTATTAAGCATAACTTTATCAAATGAACAAGCGGCAGCTGGCCAACGGCCACGTCGCCAGAGGCTCCATGAATCTCGTGTGCGACGCAGAACATTGATCCAGAGCCCTGCGTCAGGTTTATCAACGTGCGCGGGCAAAACCGGCACAGCGCTTGCTCAAGCACTTACACGGCGTTTGCGTCGGTACCTTCCAGGTGCGGCAAACGATGACAACAACAAAGAGCCGGGAGTGTTAAATGTCTGCATCCAAAAGCCACCTGTTGTCCCAGGTGATCGAGTCGGAATGTGTCTTCAACGGTGACTGGGTGCCTGCGTCGGGGCCGCTGCAATCGATCATTGAGCCGGCCACCGGTGAGCGGCTGATGCGCAGCGCCACGGCCGACTCCGCCGACATTGCCAAGGCCAGCCGCGACGCCGCCCTGGCGCAGCCGGCGTGGGCGGCGCTGGGCCCGCGGCAACGCGCGGCGATCTTCCGCAAGGCCGCTGATGCGGCCGAGCAGGCCTTTGAAGAGTTGGCGCTGTACGTGGCCCGGGAGACCGGCGCCGCGCTGTTCAAGGGCCAACACGAAGTGCGCGAAGCCATCGTCCTGTTGCATCAGGCTGCCGGCCTGCTGTCCCAGGCCCATGGGGTGGTCCTGCCCAGCGAGGCGGGGCGCCTGTCTTATGCGCGGCGCCAGCCCCATGGCGTGGTCGGCGTGATTTCGCCCTTCAACTTTCCCCTGGTGCTGTCCATGCGCTCCGTCGCGCCAGCCCTGGCGGCGGGCAATGCGGTGGTGCTCAAGCCGGATCCGCAGACCCCGGTGAGCGGTGGTTTCCTCATTGCTCGGTTGTTCGAGGTAGCGGGGCTGCCCAAGGGCTTGTTGCAAGTGTTGCCCGGTGCGGCCGATGCCGGTGAGGCGCTGTGCCGTGACCCTAACGTGCGCATGATCGCCTTCACCGGTTCCACCGGCGCTGGGCGCAAGGTTGCTGAGGTGGCCGGGCGCAACCTGAAGAAGGTCGCGCTGGAGTTGGGTGGCAAGAACCCGCTGATCATTCTTGAAGACGCCGACCTCGACCTCGCCGCCCGTAACGCGGCCTGGGGCGCCTGGCTGCACCAAGGGCAGATTTGCATGGCCACCGGGTTGATCCTCGCCCATGAATCCATCGCCGAAGAACTGACCCGCAAACTGGTGGAAAAGGCCCGGGCCTTGAGCGTAGGCAACGCCGCCCAGGGCGAAGCCGCGTTGGGGCCGCTGATCAATCAGCGACAGCTGAAACGGGTGCACGACATCGTCAGCGACTCCGTGCGCGCCGGCGCCCGGCTGGAGGCAGGCGGCGAGCACGATCGGCTGTTTTACCAGGCCACCGTGCTCAGCGGCGTGAAACCGGGCATGCGGGCCTTCGACGAGGAGGTCTTCGGGCCCGTGGCGACGGTGGTCAGCTTCGCCACCGATGATGAAGCCGTCGAGTTGGCCAACCGCACCGAGTACGGTTTGGCGGCGGCGATCATTTCGCCGTCGGTGGGTCGGGCCATGGCCATCGGTGAGCGATTGCAGTGCGGCATGTTGCACATCAATGACCAGACCGTCGCCGATGACTGCGTCAACCCGTTCGGCGGACGCGGCGCCTCGGGCAATGGCGGCAGTGTCGGCGGCCCGGCGGATTGGGACGAATACACCCAATGGCAGTGGGTGACGGTCAAGGACAAGGCGCCGGTCTATCCCTTCTGACAGGCAGGTTTTACAGGGCCCGATGAGCTGAGGGCCCGGCGAGTACACAAAAATAATAAGAGGACTCAACATGAAACTCGACAACAAGATTGTGCTGGTAACCGGTGTCTCGTCAGGCATTGGTGCTGCCACGGCGAGCTTGCTGCGCACTCATGGCGCCCACGTGATTGGCGTCGACCTCAAGGTGCCGCACATGACCCTGGACGGTTTTGTGCAGGGCGATTTGAGTAGCGCCGAAAACATCGAACGGCTGCTGCCACAGCTGCCCGCACGGCTCGACAGCCTGTGCAATATCGCCGGGGTGCCGGGCACCGCAAACCCGCAACTGCTGGCGCGGGTCAACTACCTTGGGTTACGCCACTTGAGCCGTGCGCTGCTGCCGCGCATCAACGCGGGCGGCAGCATCGTCAATATCGCCTCGATCCTTGGCGCCGAGTGGCCGTTGCGCCTGGAACAGCACAAGGCGCTGGCGCGCATCGAAGATTTTGCCGCCGCGCAAGCCTGGCTGGCCGACCACCCGGTGCCGGACCAGACCTGCTACCAGTACTTCAAGGAAGCCTTGATCGTCTGGAACTATCTGCAGGCCCAACCGTGGTTTCTTGAGCATTCGGTGCGTATGAACAGTGTCGCGTCCGGCCCGGTTTTCACGCCCATCCTCGACGACTTCGTGAGCATGCTCGGCGAGGCCCGGACCCAGGCCGATGCCCATCGCATGAAACGTCCCGCTTACGCCGATGAGGTGGCGGCAGTGATCGCTTTCCTGTGTGCCGACGAGTCGCGCTGGATCAACGGCGTCAACCTGCCGGTCGATGGTGGATTAGCCTCCACCTACATCTGAAGGTGCACCCGTAGACAGCGGTGAAAGCCACTACCCGAGCGTGTTGGCTGCAAAGCCATACCAAAAATAACAATAATGAGAAGCGTCCATGGATAACCTCAAAGATTGCTTTGGTTTCAAGCATTGCGCCCTGTTCCTGGCGTTATGCAGCACCGGTGTGATGGTCGAAAGAGTCCAGGCCATGCAAATAGACCTGGGTGACTCCGACTGGAAACTGCGCTGGGACAACACCATCAAGTACAGCCAGGCCTGGCGTCTGCAGGGACAGGACAGCCGCTTGGTCAATGCGCCAACGGCCAACGGCCTGTACCCCTCGATCCAAAGCCAGGGCGATAAGAACTTCAGCCGGGGCCTGGTCTCCAACCGCCTGGACCTGTTTTCCGAAATGGACTTGAGTCGGAAAAACTATGGGCTGCGCGTGAGCGGCGCCGCCTGGTACGACGATATCTACAACCAGGACACCGACAGCAGCGAGCAAACGCACTTCCTCAGTGAAACCCGCAAGCTTCACGGTCGCGACGCGGAAATTCTCGATGCCTTCGTGTTCTTGCGCGGGGAGCTCGGTGAAGACTCCCAGGGCGTGGTGCGCGTGGGCCGACACAGCCTGATCTATGGGGAAAGCCTGTTCTACGGTGGCAACGGCATTGCCAATGCCCAGGGCCCGACCGACGTCGTCAAGCTGCTCAGCGTGCCGGGGACTCAGTTCAAGGAGATTCTGCGCCCGGTCAATCAGATCTCCGGGCAGTTGCAGATCAGCCCGCAACTGTCGGTGGGCGCTTACTATCAGTTTGAGTGGGAACGTTCCAATCTGCCCGGCGCCGGCAGCTACCTGAGTGATGTCGATGCCATCGGCTACGGCAGTGGCCCTCTGCGCGAAGTGTTTGGCAATGACACGGTCAATGGCGGCGATTTGAAGCCGCGCAATTCGGGGCAGGGCGGCATGCAGATCCGTTTCAAACCGAGCGGCACTGAGTTGGAGCTGGGTTTCTACGCAGCTCAGTATCACGATAAAGCGCCGATTGGGTTGTACGCGTACCTGGACGGTGCGGCGGCGGCTGCCACCGGGTTGCCCATCCTGGGTTCCTATCGTCAGGTCTATGCCGAAGACATCAAGACCGCCGGCGTCAGCTTCTCCACAGCCTACGGTCCGTTCAACTTTGCCGGTGAAACGTCGGTGCGCTGGAACGCACCGCTGGTGAGTAATCTGCAAGTAGTGACCCCCGGCATGGCGGCCGATGGCGGCGACAATGAGTTGTTCGCCAGGGGCAAGACCGCCCACGCCAACCTGTCGGCGATCTACCTGTTATCACCCACCGCGTTCTGGGACGGCGGATCGGCCCTCGCCGAACTGGCCTGGAACCGCACCCTGAGCGTGACCAAGAACGCTGCCGCGCTGGACTCCAATACCACCCGCGATGCCACCGCGCTGCGGGTATTGATAGAGCCGGCGTACTTCCAGATTGTCGACGGAATCGACCTGACCGTGCCGATCGGCATGGGGGTAGTGCTCGATGGACGCTCATCGGCGGTTAACAAATCCGGCTTTGGCAACACCCATTCCGGCGACTGGAGTGTCGGGCTCAAAGCCACCTATCTGCAACGCTGGGATGTCGGCCTCAATTACGTGAACTTCTTCGGCGCACCGAAAGCCGGGCTGCGCGAGGACGGCAATTTCAGTTATGGACAGTCGTTGGCCGATCGCGACTTCGTCTCGCTCTACGTGAAAACCTCATTCTAATAAGGTGGATTCGCCATGCAGAACACAGCATTTTTGAACACATGCGTCCTGACCCTGGCCCTTGCTGGCATGGGGCTGGCGCAGGCGGCGGTGTCGCCTGAGCAGGCCGCGCGCTTGAAAACCGATCTGACCCCCCTGGGTGGCGAGCGCGCCGGCAATGCCGATGGCAGTATCCCGGCTTGGCAGGGCGGTTATACCCAGGTCACGCCCGGCTATAAACCGGGTGATAAACGTGCCGATCCATTCGCCGGCGAGAAACCGCTGTATTCGATCAACGCCGCCAACATGGAGCAGTACGCCAGCGAATTGGCCGAAGGTAGCAAGCTACTGCTCAAGAAATACCCGGACTATCGCCTGGACGTTTACCCGACTCATCGCTCGGCCGCCGCGCCGCAATGGGTGTATGACAACACCAGCAAGAACGCCACCCGCGCCACACTGGACGTGGACAGCGAGAAAGTCTCCAACGCCTATGGCGGTATCCCGTTCCCGATCCCGGAAAACGGTGCCCAAGTGCTGTGGAATTACCGGTTGTCCTGGCAGGGTGGCGACACCATTAGCGCGCCTTTCGATACCTGGCTGATGACCGCCGGTGGCAAGAAAGTCCAGGCGACACGGGCCCAATTCTCCTATCAGTTCCCCTACTACTTCGATGGCGGCAGCCTGGAAAACTATGCTGGCAAGTACCAGGTGGGCAAGCTGTTGACTGAGTTGCCGTCATCCAAGGCCGGCGAAGGCCTGATGACCCATTGGGACATGGACCCGGCCAAACGGGCGGCCTGGCAATATCTGGTCGGCCAGCGCCGGGTTCGCCGAGCGCCAAACATTGCCTATGACACGCCGGACTTCGTGACCTCCGGCGTCGGCCTGTTCGACGAAGCGTTCATGCTGTTCGGGCCTACCGATCGCTATGACCTCAAGCTGGTGGGCAAGAAAGAGCTGATCGTCGGCTACAACAATAACCGCGCCGCACTGGCCAAGAGCGACGACCTGGTCAAGGCGAACTTCCTCAATCCTGAGCTGGTGCGCTGGGAGAAGCATCGGGTCTGGGTGGTCGAGGCCACGCTCAAATCCGGCAAACGCCATGTCGTGCCGCGCCGGACCTACTACGTCGACGAAGACTCTTGGCAGATCCTGATGGCCGACGGTTATGACGCTCAGGGCAAGCTCGGCCGGCAGATGTATTCGCTGACGCTGCTGGCGCCGGATATGCCGGTCCTCACTGCACAGGTCATGTGGGGCAGCTACAACCTCGACACCGGGGCCTACTTCCTCAACGCATCGAGCAATGACCTGGCGGTTCAGTACCAGAAGATCGCGAGACCTTCGGCGTCCTATTTCACGCCGGATGCCATGGCCAACGAAAACATGCGTTGAACCTGTGGCGACCGTGGCGAGGAGGAGGTTTGCTGCGGTCGCTTACGATTTTCCAGGCGGAATAACGATATGAACGTTGAAAAATTCTTTGCGCGTCGCAGTCCGTTATGGGGTGTTTGCGCCTTGGTGGGGAGCCTGTTGGCGAGCGTGCCTTTGCTTGCACAGACCGCGACATTGGCAGTGCTACAACAGCCGGCATTACTGACCGCCAAGGCCCCGCGCTCGGTGTTGCTCGGGCTGGCCCGGGCCGGCGAGCGCCTGGTGGCGGTCGGTGAGCGCGGGGTCGTGCTGCTCTCCGATGACGCTGGCGTCAATTGGCGCCAGGCCAGGGTGCCGGTCAGCGTCAGCCTGACGGCGGTGCAATTCGTCGATGCCGAGCAGGGCTGGGCGGTCGGTCACCTGGGTGTGGTGCTGCACACCCAGGACGGCGGGGAAACCTGGCAAAAGCAACTCGACGGTGAGCGTGCCATCGCCCTGGCGGTGCAGCTCGCTGAACGCGATGCCAATCAACCGGGCGGTGCCAGCCAGTTGGTGCAGGCACGGCGCATGCTCGATGACGGACCGGATAAACCGTTTCTCGACCTGTACTTCAGTGACCGCCTGCACGGCTACGTTGTTGGCGCCTACAACCAGATCTACCGTACCGACGATGGCGGGCGAAGCTGGCAGCCGTGGATGCAGCATGTGGACAATCCGCAGGGCTTGAACCTGTATGGCATCCGCGCCTTGGGTAACGATCTGTGGCTGGTGGGGGAGCGCGGTCTGTTGTTGCGTTCGACCGACGCCGGGCAGTCATTCCAGGCCTTGAAGTCACCGTATGAGGGCAGCTTCTTCGGCCTGCTCGGCACCCGTGATGGGGCGTTGGTGATCTATGGCTTGCGCGGAAACGCCTGGTGGTCCGGTGATCGTGGCAACCGTTGGCGACGCCTTGATACCGGTCTCGAATCGACACTGGCGAGCGCCCTCCAACTGCGCGACGGCAGCCTGCTGTTGGCCAGCCAAAGTGGTGAGCTTCTATTCAGTCATGACCAGGGGCGCAGCTTTGACAAGCGTCGCAGCCGCAGTGGCGGGACCGTCGCTGCCGTGCAACAGGCGGTCGACGGCAGCCTGACCAGTGTCGGTTTGACCGGTGTGGCCGCCGACCAGGATCCGCGGGTCTCCGGTCAACCTTGAAATTTCACGGTGTAGCGCTATCGGGCCACGGCTCGTGCAACAGGAGTCAAACTTGAAAGACGACAGAATCCAAACCGTGATCGGCCGCCAGGAAGACTTTGACCGGGCGTCAGGCAACTTCGCTGAGCGGGCGATCTTCAACCATCGACCGCTGGTGATCTTGCTGTGTCTGTTGGTGACGTTGGTGCTCGGTTGGCAAGCCACGCGCATCGGCATCAATGCCAGCTACGAGAAGACCATCCCCACGGGGCATCCCTACGTCGCCAACTTCCTGGAGAATCGCAAGGAACTGAGCGGCCTGGGCAACTCGCTGCGCATCGCCGTGGAGGTCAAGCAGGGGAGCATTTTCACCAAGGACTACCTCGACACCCTGGCCAGGCTCAACGACGAGGTCTATCTGCTGCCGGGCGTCGACCGTCCCTACATGAAATCATTATGGACGCCGACCACGCGCTGGACCGCCGTGACCGAAGACGGGCTCGACGGCGGCACGGTGATCCCCGATGACTACGATGGCTCGGCCACCAGCCTCGAGCAGGTGCGGACCAATGTGGCCCGCTCCGGGGAAGTCGGCCAATTGGTCGCCGGCAACTTCAAGTCCAGCGTGATCTTCGTGCCATTGCTGGAGATCAATCCGCAGACGGGCAAGGCGCTGGACTATGGCGAGTTTTCCCGGCAATTGGAGGCGCTGCGAGACAAGTACCAGACCGATGACCTGCGGATTCATGTCACCGGCTTTACCAAGATCGTCGGCGACCTGATCGAGGGAATGACCCAGGTACTGCTGTTCTTCGTGGTGGCGGTACTGGTGACGGTATTGGTGCTGTTCGGTTACACCCGTTGCGCGCGAAGCACCTTGGTGGTGGTGATCTGTTCACTGGCGGCGGTGCTTTGGCAACTGGGGTTGCTAGCCTTGCTTGGTTATGAGCTGGATCCCTACTCGGCATTGGTGCCGTTCCTGGTGTTCGCCATTGGCATGAGCCATGGCGCGCAGAAGATGAATGGCATCATGCAGGACATCGGCCGTGGCACCCACCGGGTGGTTGCCGCGCGCTATACCTTCCGCCGACTGTTCGCCGCCGGTATCACCGCTCTGCTCTGCGATGCGGTGGGCTTCGCGGTGTTGCTGCTGATCAACATTCGAGTGATCCAGGACTTGGCAATCACCGCCAGTCTCGGGGTGGCGGTGTTGATTTTCACCAACCTGATTCTGCTGCCGATCCTGCTCAGCTATATCGGCGTCAGCCCGGCGGCGGCGCAACGCAGCCTGAGTTCGGAAACCACCGAACAGCAGGCGCAGATCAAGCATCCCCTGTGGCGTGTACTCGATTTGTTCACCCAGCGACGCTGGGCCACGGGCGCCATGTTGACTGGGTTGCTGTTGGCCGCGTTTGGTTATGCCGTGAGCCTGCACCTGAAAATCGGCGACCTGGACCCCGGTGCTCCAGAGTTGCGTGCCGACTCGCGCTACAACCGCGATGCGTTGTTCATGACCCAGAACTATGCGGCCAGCTCGGATATTTTCGTGGTCATGATCAAGACCTCCGAGGATCAATGCACCCGTTACGCCAGCTTGTCCGCGGTAGACGCGCTGGCCTGGCAACTGGAGCAATTGCCCGGCGTGGAATCGACCACCTCTATGGCGGCGCTGAGCAAGATCGCCACGGTCGGTTATAACGAAGGTAACTTCAAATGGTATGAACTGATCCCCAATGATGGCGCACTGGGTGCCGTGCAAACCCGCGCCCCGCGAGAACTGTTCAATCAGGGCTGTTCGATGTTGTCGCTGTACGTGTACCTGGCCGATCACAAGGCTGACACCTTGAATCGGGTGGTGGAGGCCAGTGAACACTTTATCGCAGGGCACCAGATGCCAGAGGTCAAGTTCATGCTGGCGGCCGGTAGCGCGGGGATCGAAGCGGCGACCAATATCGTGGTCAAGAAGTCCATGCGCGAGATGCTGTTCTGGGTCTACGGGGCGGTCAGTCTGCTGTGCTTGCTGACCTTCCGCAGCTGGCGCGCAACCCTGTGCGCGATGCTGCCGCTGATGCTCACCTCGATCCTGTGCGAGGCGCTGATGGTGGGGCTGGGCATGGGGGTGAAAGTCGCGACACTGCCGGTCATCGCACTGGGCGTGGGCATCGGGGTCGATTATGCGCTCTATGTGTTGAGCGTGATCCTGGCGCGAATGCGTGCCGGCGACACCCTGGCCCAGGCGTATTACCAGGCGCTTCTGTTCACGGGAAAGGTGGTGTTGTTGACGGGTATGACATTGGCGGTGGCGGTGTCGACCTGGGCGTTTTCGCCGATCAAGTTTCAGGCTGACATGGGGATTTTGCTGGCCTTCATGTTTCTGGTGAATATGCTGGGGGCCTTGATTCTGCTGCCGGCCTTGGCCTGGTTGTTGCTGCCCCAGAGGGTGTTTTTAAAAAAGCCTGAGTTGAGTCGACGGGAGCGGTGGGTTCGGGGGTGAGGGGAGCTTTGTTGGGGTGGGTGAATATCCGTTATTTAGGTAACGGCGGCTTATGGTTCCGCCCTCACCCCGGCATTGCTCCGTGGGCCCACGCCACAATGCCTGCGTTCGGCCATCGTGGTTAACGGGGCGCCCGAGATCAACGTCTACCAGCCGACCTGGTTCTTGATGGGGACCGCGTTTCTCCTGTGGGAGCGGGCTTGCTCGCGAAGGTGGTGTCACAGTCGATGAAGATGTTGGATGTGCCGGCCTCTTCGCGAGCAAGCCCGCTCCCACAGAGGAGACTGGGGGCACATGAGTTATGTGTCTGCCGAGAATCCAGTGTGGGAGCGAGCCCAAGCGAGGTGCCGAGTGGTGGGGCATAAAGCGCTTCGGTTACTTTCGCCTGGGCCGCATTCCCGCTTTTCGAAAGTGACCCGTCGTCAGGGCGGAACCATAAGCCGTCGTTACCTAAATAACGGATATACACACCAAGTCAGGAGTTCCCAGCGACCGGTTCAGAAGCACCCAACCGCGGCCCTGACGAATAGCGAATCACACTAACAACAGCCAACGTCGCAACCACCAACCCAGGCGAAGTCGCCAGCAATACAGCAGGGGTCCCACCCCCAGCCGCCAGAATCTGTCCGGCGGCCAGAGGCCCGGCCACCGATCCCAGGCGCCCGATGGCCACCGCTGCACCAACCCCCGTCGCACGCACAGCCGTAGGGTAGGAGGGCGGAGCCAAGGCATAGAGGACCAATTGCGCAGCCATGACAAACAACCCAGCGGCGAATCCGGCAATGGCCATCGGCACGATACCGACGGACAACCCGACCCCGGCCAGGGCGCTCATCAGACCGGCATAGACGAACAGCACCACCTTGATGCCGTTGCAACGGTCCAGCAACAGGCCACCGAGCAACGAACCAAGCGCTCCGCCGATGTTGAACAGCATCTGCACCAGGCC
The DNA here is from genome assembly GCF_963970515.1 of Pseudomonas sp. RL_5y_Pfl2_73. NCBI lineage: Bacteria > Pseudomonadati > Pseudomonadota > Gammaproteobacteria > Pseudomonadales > Pseudomonadaceae > Pseudomonas > Pseudomonas sp. RL_5y_Pfl2_73. The sequence continues at coordinate 70,580 of NZ_CAXAPD010000009.1, forward strand.
GGCCTGGGGTTTGCTGAAGCCTTGTTCCAGCAGCAACGACGGCAGCCAGTTGAGCAACATGTACATCACCGTCAGGGTGAAGAAATAACTCAGCCACAGCGCCAAGGTGGTACGACCGCGACTCTCGCCGAACAGTGCCTGAGCGGTGGAGCCGCGCGATGAGTCGCCATCCTGCGCCTGGCGAAAGGCGCTGGATTCGGGGAGCCACAGGAGCATCAGCGGAACCACCAGCAAGGGCGCCAGCCCTCCGATGAAAAACGTCATCTGCCAGTGCTCGCCAAACAACATGGCAACCACTGCCGCCAACGCACCGCCCAAGGGAACGCCCGCATACATCACGCTGATGGCCGTGCCCCGGCGCTGCTCGCCCACGGCTTCGGCGCACAGGGCAATGAGGTTCGGCAGGGCGGCGCCCAAGCCCAGGCCGGTCATGAAACGCACCAGCAACAGGCTTGAGAAGTGTTCGACATAAGCGGTACTGAGGGAAAAGACGCCGAACAGCAAGACAGCGGTGATGAGGATTTTCTTGCGACCGATGCGATCAGCGATCCAGCCACCGAAGAACGCACCTGGCAACAGCCCGATGACCCCGGCACTGAATACCCAACCCATCATTTTCGGGTCGAGGGCAAACGTCTGTCGCAGCCCTGCGGCTGCGGTACCGGCTGACTGAAGGTCGAAACCCTCGATCAACGCGACGATGAAACACAAGGCGATGGTCAGCGTCGCACGACGCGCCGGATGGTTCATGGTAAATCCTCTTATTGTTTTTGTGAGGGACACCGGCTCGGAGGATAGCCGGTCGGTGCATTTAAGATTAACAAAGCTAACTAAAAAATGAAGGTGGTCGATGATGGGCCAGTAGCTAACAAAATCATTAGAAAAATCAGTTAGTTGGTAGAAGGCATCAGACCAATTGGTAAATTAGTTATTTATATTAATGTTCGATTATCGATCATTCTGGATTGACGAAGCGCCCGCGCGGTTTCCATTCTTGGTTCGCGCGGCCCCCATCACCCAGGCTGGGCCGATCAAAAACAACAATAAGTGGACATCGAACATGCCAAACCTTACTCGGGACGCCGTGACGGCGCGCCCTGTTTTATCGCTCGTCCATCTGCTGGCCTGTCTCGGGCTGAGCCTGGGGGCTCCCGCCTTGCGGGCGGAGGGCTTCATCGACGACAGCCACGGCACCCTGACCCTGCGCAATTACTACATCGACCGCGACTACAAGGACGACGGTGCCAAGACCGCGGCCAGGGAGTGGGCCCAAGGCCTCATCATGAACGTGGAGTCGGGGTTTACCCCCGGCACGGTTGGGTTCGGTCTGGACGCTCGGGGGTTGGTGGGGGTCAAGCTTGATTCTTCACCGGATCGCAGCGGCACGGAGTTGTTGCCAGTGTCCAGCAGCGACAAGCGCGCCGCGGACGAGTATTCACGCCTGGCACTGACCGGCAAGCTGCGCTTGGGTCAGACCACGGTGAAGACCGGCGATGTGTCGATCTTCCTGCCGTTTGCCTTTGCCAGCCCGTCCCGGCTGCTGCCGCAGACCTTTCGCGGGACGACCCTCAGTTCCAAGGACATCGACGGGCTGACGCTGAACACCGGTTACATCGATCGCATCAACCGGCGCGACTCCACCGACTACCAGGCGATGAGCATCGCCTCACCCAACCGTCGTTTCAACGGAGCGGCGACTTCTTCCCATATGGCTTATGTGGGCGGCGACTACCAGGTCAACAAAGACCTCAGCCTGCGGGCTTACCACGCCGAAGTGGCAGACCTGTACCAACAGAACACCCTGGCGTTGTTGCATAACCTGCCCCTGGGCGATGGCGTCCTGACCACCGACCTGCGCAGCTTTTTCAGCGACGAAGAGGGCGCGGCCAAGGCTGGAAAGGTGGACAACCGCAATGTCTCGGCGCTGGTCGGTTATCGTCTGGGCGGCCATCGCGTGAGCCTGGGCTACATGCATTCCAGCGGCGATACGGCCACGCCTTATGTGTCTGGCTCCGAGCTGGTGGGTTTGAGCGAAATGACCATGAGCTCAGATTTTCTCAATGCCAAGGAACGCACCTGGCAGGTGATCCATGACTATGATTTCGCCGCCGTGGGCGTGCCGGGCCTGCGGACTCGACTGCGTTATGTGCGTGGCGATCACATCGAGCTGGTGGCCCTCAACGCCGAGGACCGCAAGGAGCGCGAGTTCCAGATGGAGTTGGGGTACGTGATCCAGGAAGGTCCGCTAAAAAACGTCGGGCTGTTGGCGCGCAAGTCGATCTATCGCAACAACTTCCCGGGCACGGCGGCGTTTCGCGACGAGAACCAGACCCGGTTCCTGGTGACGTACAGCGTGCCGATCTGGTGATACCTACGGCACGCCCGTTGAGCCTGTAGGCGCCATGTAGGTGCCATGTAGGAGCTGTCGAGTGCAACGAGGCTGCGATCTTTCCCAATACACTTGAATCTCAAGCGAAAGATCAAAAGATCAAAAGATCGCAGGCTTCGCCAGCTCCTACAGAATTCAGCGCACGCTTGCTTCGCTACTGGTAAACCTTCTTCAACAACCGCAGCAACGCCTCACGCTCGGCCCCGGAGAGGGTAGCCGTGGAGTCAAGGTCACTCTGGGCGGCAATCTGCTTGAGTTCCTTGAGCAGGGTTTCGCCAGTCTTGCTCAGGAAAATCCCGTAGGAGCGTTTATCCGGCTTGCACCGCACACGCACGGCCAGGGCCCGGCTTTCCAACTTGTTCAGCAGCGGCACTACTTGCGGTGGTTCGATCGCCAGGGCCTTGGCCAGGTCGGCCTGCATCAGACCGGGATTCTGGTCGATGATTGCCAGGGCCGAGAACTGGGCAGGGCGCAGATCGTGGACGGCGAGTCGGCCAATCAGGTTCTGGAACAATTTCAACTGGGCGCGGCGCAGGGCGTAACCGATCAGGTCATCCAGCGCAGAGTCCAGCGGCGCCTGCGCGTCGGTACCGGCGGCCAGGGGCTCGGCGGGTTCGGCAAGCTTGGAAGACTTGGCCATCGAAGTGAACTTCCTCAAGGTAAGTGATTAACAAGGCTATCCAGTTTGCCGGGGTTGCGGCCACCTGGCTATGGGCACGCGCATATTCGTGATGTGTAACCTTCGATCCAGGCCCAGAAAAGTACAGATAAATCGATTAATAGTTAATTGACATAACTAATTTTCCAGTTTAGTTTTTGATCATCTTCAGTCAAGAACAAGAGAGCACGCATCATGAGCAATTACGAAGGTCGCTGGAAGACGGTCAAGGTCGATATCGAGGAGGGCATCGCCTGGGTCATCCTCAATCGCCCGGAAAAACGCAACGCCATGAGCCCCACCCTCAACCGCGAGATGATCGACGTGCTCGAGACGCTGGAGCAGGATCCGGCCGCTGGGGTATTGGTACTGACCGGGGCTGGTGATGCCTGGACCGCCGGCATGGACCTCAAGGAGTATTTCCGCGAAGTGGATGCCGGACCGGAAATCCTTCAGGAAAAAATCCGTCGCGAAGCCTCGCAATGGCAATGGAAGCTGCTGCGCATGTACGCCAAGCCAACCATCGCCATGGTCAACGGCTGGTGTTTTGGTGGCGGTTTCAGTCCGCTGGTGGCGTGCGACTTGGCGATCTGCGCCGACGAAGCGACCTTCGGGCTCTCGGAAATCAACTGGGGCATCCCGCCGGGCAACCTCGTCAGCAAAGCCATGGCCGATACCGTGGGCCATCGCCAATCGCTGTACTACATCATGACGGGCAAGACGTTTGGCGGGCAGAAAGCCGCCGAAATGGGCCTGGTCAACGAAAGCGTTCCCCTGGCGCAACTGCGTGAAGTCACGGTGGAACTGGCGCGCAACCTGCTTGAGAAGAACCCGGTGGTGCTGCGGGCCGCCAAGCATGGTTTCAAACGCTGCCGCGAACTGACCTGGGAGCAGAACGAGGATTACCTGTACGCCAAGCTCGACCAGTCGCGCCTGCTCGACACCGAAGGTGGTCGCGAGCAGGGCATGAAGCAGTTTCTGGACGACAAGAGCATCAAGCCTGGCTTGCAAACCTATAAGCGCTGAAACCAAAGGCGAATGGCGGGCCGCATCCCGCTGTTCGCTGCGTCGCCCTGGCGCTACTGTTAAACCGCTGCGATGTATTCCCGATAAAGACAAAAAGAGGAATCACCATGCTGGACGTGCCCCTGTTGATTGGCGGCCAGTCGTGCCCGGCCCGTGACGGCCGGACCTTCGAACGCTGCAACCCGGTGACTGGTGAGGTGGTATCTCGTGTGGCCGCCGCCACCCTGGAAGATGCCGACGCCGCCGTGGCCGCCGCCCAAGCGGCGTTTCCGGCCTGGGCCGCGCTGGCGCCCAACGAACGTCGCACGCGACTGTTGCGTGCGGCCGAGCAGTTGCAGGCCCGCAGTGGCGAATTTGTCGCCGCTGCCGGCGAGACCGGGGCCATGGCCAATTGGTACGGTTTCAACGTGCACCTGGCGGCGAACATGCTGCGCGAAGCCGCTTCCATGACGACCCAGATCAACGGCGAAGTCATTCCTTCGGACGTGCCTGGCAGTTTCGCCATGGCCCTGCGTCAGCCTTGCGGCGTGGTGCTGGGCATCGCCCCCTGGAACGCCCCGGTGATTCTCGCCACCCGCGCCATCGCCATGCCCCTGGCCTGCGGCAACACCGTGGTACTCAAGGCTTCTGAAATAAGCCCGGCGGTGCATCGGCTGATCGGCCAGGTGTTGCAGGACGCAGGGCTGGGTGACGGTGTGGTCAACGTGATCTGTAACGCCCCCACGGATGCGCCGGCCATTGTCGAGCGGTTGATCGCCAACCCGGCGGTGCGCCGGGTCAATTTCACCGGTTCGACCCACGTCGGGCGCATCGTCGGCGAACTGTCGGCGCGCCACCTCAAACCGGCCTTGCTGGAACTCGGCGGCAAGGCGCCGCTGCTGGTGCTGGACGACGCCGACCTGGACGCCGCGGTGCAAGCGGCGGCCTTCGGCGCCTATTTCAATCAGGGCCAGATCTGCATGTCCACCGAGCGATTGATCGTCGATGCCCGTGTGGCGGATGAGTTCATCGCCCGCTTGACCGCCAAGATTGCCACCCTGCGCGCCGGTGATCCGGCGGCCGCTGATTCGGTGCTGGGCTCGTTGGTCGATGTCAGTGCCGGTCAACGCATCAAGGGGTTGATCGACGATGCCCTGGCCAAAGGTGCAACGCTGGTCACAGGTGGGCAGTTGGAAGGCAGCATCCTGCAGCCGACTTTGCTCGACGGCGTCACAGCGCACATGCGCCTGTACCGCGAAGAGTCCTTCGGGCCGGTGGCGGTACTGCTGCGCGGTGACGGCGATGAAGAGCTGCTGCACCTGGCCAACGACTCCGAGTTCGGTCTGTCGGCCGCCATCTTCAGTCGCGACACCACCCGTGCGCTGGCCTTGGCCCAGCGGCTTGAGTCGGGCATTTGCCACATCAACGGGCCGACTGTGCACGATGAGGCGCAGATGCCTTTCGGTGGAGTCAAATCCAGCGGTTACGGCAGCTTTGGCGGCAAGGCGTCCATCGAGCATTTCACCCAGTTGCGTTGGGTGACCTTGCAGAACGGTCCCCGGCATTACCCGATCTGAAACCCGTCGCATTGCGGGCGGTCGAGCCTTGAAAGCCGCCGCCCCGATGCAGGCCAGAATAACAATGACAAGGCCGCAGCCCGGTGCTGCTACGCTCCGTTCGCATTGCGACCCGAGCGTGCCTTGGTGGAGGAAATGTACGTGAGTTCCGAGTCTAGATCGTCCTCCCGACCCGAGGCCGGGCGGTATCGTCAGGTGTCGATTGGTCATCCTGCCGTCGAAGTCCTGGAAGAGCGTGGCATCTTGCACATGCGCTCCCTGGAGCCGCTGGCCCCGCTACCGGCGCGGTTGCTCGAGCGCCTGGTGTACTGGGCCGAGGTGCGCCCACAGCAGACGTTTATCGCGGCCCGTGAAGCCGGGGGTGACTGGCGTCGAGTCAGCTACGCGCAGATGCTCGACAGTGTCCGGGCCATCGCCCAAAGCCTGCTCGGTTACGGTTTGTCGGCTGAAAAACCCTTGGCGCTGCTCTCCGGCAACGACATCGAGCACCTGCAAATGGCCCTCGGCGCGATGTACGCCGGTATTCCCTATTGCCCGGTGTCACCGGCCTATTCATTGCTGTCCCAGGATTACGCCAAGCTGCGTCACGTCTGCGATCTGTTGCAGCCGGGGCTGGTGTTTGTCAGCGAAGCTGCACCGTTCGAGCGAGCGATCACCGCCGTATTGCCGGCGGACGTGCCCTTGATCACCGTGCGTGGGGAGATAGCTGGTCGGTCGAGGACAAGCTTCGCCAGCCTGCTGGCCCAACCCGGCGGCGTCGAGGCCGAGCAGGCGTTCGCCGCCACCGGCCCGGACAGCATCGCCAAGTTCCTGTTTACCTCAGGCTCCACCAAGCTGCCCAAGGCGGTGATCACCACCCAGCGCATGCTTTGCGCCAATCAGCAGATGCTGTTGCAGACCTTTCCGGTGTTCGGCGAGGTGCCGCCGGTGCTGGTGGACTGGCTGCCGTGGAACCACACGTTCGGCGGCAGCCACAACGTCGGCATCGTGCTGTACAACGGCGGCACGTTCTACCTGGACGACGGCAAACCCACTGCCCAGGGCTTCGCCGAAACCTTGCGCAACCTCAAGGAAATTTCGCCGACCGCCTACCTGACCGTGCCCAAGGGCTGGGAGGAACTGGTCAACGCCCTGGAGCGGGATGGGGAGTTGCGCGAGCGCTTCTTCAAGCGCATCAGCCTGTTCTTCTTTGCGGCGGCGGGTTTGTCCCAAAGCACCTGGGACCGGCTCGACAAGGTCGCCGAACAGCATTGCGGCGAACGTATCCGCATGATGGCAGGCCTGGGCATGACCGAGGCGGCGCCGTCCTGCACCTTTACCACCGGGCCGTTGTCCATGGCCGGCTACATTGGCCTTCCAGCGCCTGGCTGCGAGGTGCGCCTGGTGCCGGTGGACGGCAAGTTCGAGGGGCGTTTTCGCGGGCCGCACATCATGCCTGGCTACTGGCGCTCGCCGCAGCAAACTGCCGAGGTATTCGATGAGGAGGGTTTCTATTGTTCGGGGGATGCGATCAAGCTGGCCGATGCCAGCAATCCCCAACTGGGACTGATGTTCGATGGGCGGATCGCCGAGGATTTCAAATTGTCTTCCGGTGTCTTCGTCAGCGTCGGGCCGTTGCGCAACCGGGCGGTGCTGGAGGGCACGCCCTACGTCCAGGACCTGGTGATCACCGCACCGGATCGTGAGTGCCTGGGTGCGCTGGTGTTCCCACGGCTTGCTGAGTGCCGGCGCTTGTCAGGCCTGGGCGCGGACGTCAGTGACGCCCAGGTCCTTGCCAGCTCGGTGGTACGTCAATGGTTCGTCGACTGGCTGCAGCGCCTGAACCGCGAAGCCAGCGGCAACGCCAGTCGCGTGGAGTGGATTGCCTTGCTCGATGAGCCAGCCTCCATCGACCGCGGTGAAATCACCGACAAGGGCTCGATCAACCAACGGGCGGTGTTGCAGTGGCGGGCGGGGAAGGTCGAGGCGCTGTATCGCGGGGAGGATGCATCGATCCTGCGGGCGGGACCTGTGGCTTAAAGCAAGATCTTGTGGATGTTCATAAATGCCAGGCTCATCCACAAACTCCTGTGGGAGCGAGCCTGCTGCTGGCGATAGCGGTGGTTCAGCATCAGTGATGTTTCTGACACACCGCTATCGCCAGCAGGCTCGCTCCCACAGTTTTAACCCCTCACAAAATCTCTTGGGGGCTGGAGGCTGTTACTTAACGCCGTCCCAGCAGCAAGCCCACCACCAGCCCGAAACCAGCGCTAATCGCCACGGTCTGCCAGGGGTGGCCGCCAATATAGACCTCAGTGGCGTCGACCATGGGACGGGTGCGCTCCCGTGCGCTGGCGACCGAATCAAGCGCTTGCTGCAGTTTTTGGGAGATCTGGCCCCGCAGGTCGTCAGCTTCTTCACCCACCAGTGAGGCACTGCTTTTGAGCAGCTTTTCCGATTCTTCGATCAACGCCTTCAGTTCGCTGAAGGCTTGATCCTTGATTTGTTCTCCATTCGCTTGCACGGTGCTTTTACGGGCCATTGAAGTACTCCTTGCTGATGATGGCATTGAACAATGGAGTGCTGCGCATGTGCAAAAGTTGCAACGTTTGGCCTTGTCCGCGCAGCCCATCACAAATCGTGGTTAAGACGTTTCCCTGCAAGGTGTAAGATGGCGCCTATTTACGCAACAGGTAATTCCCATGAGCTTCAATCTGGCTGACAAGCCCTTGGCCGAGCGGGCCGCGCTGGAAGACGAAAAATCCCGACTTTTTGAACTGTGGCAAAACAACCTGGGTAAAGCCAAAGGCGATGCTGCGCGCTTGTTCGGCGAGCGCTCCAAACGCAAGGGCAAGTGGGCCGAGTGGGTGCGTACCGAACTCGATGGCATGTCGCCGCCGGAGTACGCCAACATGGTGCGCAGTGAAGTCAATCGACTGATGGCCGCCAACAAGTAAGCCTTAGGCAAATGTTGCCGTAATGGCTTCGCGAACCTTGAGCATTGTCGGTTCCATTTGCGTGTGGGTTCGCCATCCCAGTTCGATGGGGTAGCGGGGCAAGGCCAGGGGGCAGGGCAGCAAGGCCAGGTCGCTGAGGTCGGCGATGGCCCGGGCGGCATGGGTCGGGATGGTCGCCACGGCCTGGCTGCCCTTGAGCAGGAACGGCAACGCGGCAAAGTGGGTGGTCGAGGCACAGACTCGCCGAGTCAGGCCAAGCCCGGCCAGCCCTTCATCGGTGATGCCGATGAAACCACCCGAAGACACCAACAGATGTTCACGGGCCACGAACGCCTCCAGGCTGAGGGATTGCTGGCCTTGCGCCAGGCTCGCTGGGTCCAGGAGGCAGGCGTAATCGCCTTCGCCCAACACCTGGCGGCTGAGCAATCGCTGCGCGAAACCGCCCGCCGTGATCGCCAGGTCAAGGTCGCGCTCCATCAGGGCCCTGCCGACGATCTGACTGTGGGTCTGGCGGAAAATCAACCGCAGACCAGGCGCGCGTCGGGCCACGTCGTCGATCAGGCGTCGCCCATGGGCAATCTCGAAATCGTCCGACAGGCCGACGATGACCGAACGGCCTTCGTAATGGCTGGCGTCCGGGTCGACCATCGCCAGGCTCTGGCGGCATTTATCCAGCGCCTCGCTGATCACAGGCTTCAGTTGATTGGCCCGCAGCGTCGGCGCCAGCCCCCGGCCGGTGCGCACGAATAATTGATCGTCATACAAACCGCGAAGCCTGCGCAGCGCGGCGCTGATGGCCGACTGGGTCACGCCCAGGCGCACGGCAGCGCGGCTGGCACTGGATTCATCATGCAGGGCTTCGAAGGTCTTGAGCAGATTGAGGTCGATGTTGGTGATATTCATAAGGCTCATATCATTTAGCAGCATTCTGGGCTTTATTCATGATCAGCCGCTGCCTGAGAATCAGCAACACCTGATGATCAAGGAGTTGAAAAACCATGCCAAAATCCATTGTGGCTGTCCTGCAGATCGGTTCATTGCCTGGCGGCAAGGACGAGACCCTGGCACAGATCCTTTCCTACGAACAGGCCATTCGCGAGGCTGGTGCGCGGCTGGTGGTGATGCCTGAAGCGCTGTTGGGTGGCTACCCCAAGGGCGAGGGGTTCGGGACTCAGTTGGGTTACCGGTTGCCGGAGGGGCGCGAGGCGTTTGCCCGCTATTTTGCCAATGCCATTGATGTGCCCGGCGTTGAAACCGAGGCGCTGGCCGGGCTGTCGGCGCGTACGGGGGCGAGCCTGGTGCTGGGCGTCATCGAGCGTGTCGGCAGCACCCTGTATTGCACCGCGCTGTATTTCGAGCCCGATGCGGGCCTGGTGGCCCGGCACCGCAAGTTGATGCCCACCGGCACCGAGCGGTTGATCTGGGGCAAAGGCGATGGTTCGACCTTGCCGGTGATCGACAGCCAGGTCGGCCGGCTCGGCGCCGCGGTGTGTTGGGAAAACATGATGCCGCTGCTGCGTACCGCGATGTACGCCAAAGGCGTGGAAGTCTGGTGTGCGCCAACGGTGGATGAGCGAGAGATGTGGCAGGTGACCATGCGCCACATTGCCCACGAAGGTCGCTGCTTTGTGGTCAGTGCCTGTCAGGTCCAGGCCTCGCCTCAGGCTCTGGGTATTGAGGTCGCGCACTGGCCGGCCGAGCGGCCGTTGATCGCCGGTGGCAGTGTGATTGTCGGGCCCATGGGCGATGTGCTGGCCGGGCCGCTGAAAGACACGGCGGGGTTGCTGACCGCTGAAATCGATACCGATGAACTGGTGCGGGCGCGCTACGACTATGACGTGGTCGGGCATTACGCCAGGCCGGATGTGTTCGAACTGGTGGTGGACGAGCGCGCCAAGCCCGGCGTGCGCTTCACCGGCTGATCACCAGGTGGCTGCGGCGCCCGGCAAGTCGAGGGTTCCGCGGTCAACGAAGCGCAGGGTGCCGAATACGCCACCAGCGAGCTTGCCCTTGAGCACATAGGGCAGATTGTCCAGGCTTTGGGTCTGGCTCAGGCCCAAGGTCTGACGCAACACCGAAAACGCCGAAATGCTCACCGGGACACTGAGAATCGCCTCGGAAAAGCGCGGGATCGAGCCGGTCTGGTCACTGACCCCCGTCGCCAGCGTACGGCCGTTGACCTCCAGCTCCAGCGCCACACCGTTGTAGTCGATGGCGGTTTCGTTGGGGTTCTGCACGCGCAGTTTCACGGCGAAACGCACCTCCAGGCCCTGGTTGGGCAAGGGGTCGATGCCGACCACGTTGATATTCAGCGGATCACGGTGGGGGAAGAGGGCGCAGGCGCTCAGGCTGAGCAGTATCAGGAAAACGGAAAGGCCGAGGATTCTGCGCATGGATACACTCTCAAAGGATGAAGGAAAGCTCGGGAGACTGTTGAGTACGATAACCCACATCGGCCCCATCGAAACGGCAAACCACCTGGTGGGGGCCAGGCTTGCCTGCGATGAAGCTTTCCGCAACCGAGGTGTCTGTTTCGCCAGCAAGCATTGCTCCCACAGCCTTGCGGGGCAAAGTCCACCCTGCTCTCGGTCCAAACAAGGTTCATGGCTCCTGACAATTTCTGACACCAGCCTCTGCTATTCTGCGTCAACTTTTTCTTTCTGGATCGTCCATCGTGTCGCGTACCTCTCGGTTGCTCACTTTGCTGCAAGTCTTGCGGGGCAAGCGTTGCCCGGTCACCGCTGCGACATTGGCGGGCGAACTGAACGTCTCTGAGCGCACCTTGTACCGCGACATCGCCGAACTCACCGCCCTCGGGGCGCCGATCCAGGGCGAGGCGGGCATTGGCTATGTATTACGCAGCGGCCTGTTCTTGCCGCCCCTGATGTTCACCGCTGATGAAATCGAGGCCATTGTGCTGGGCCTGCGCTACGTCGATCAGCGCGCCGACGAGGTGCTGGGCAAGGCCGCCGCCGACGCCCTGGCGAAGGTCGCTGCAGTGTTGGCCCCCGATGTGCGAGACGCCTTGCGCAACCCCACGGTACTGCCCGGGCCACCGGGTTATGGTTATCCGCAGAACACGGTGGAACTGAATGTGTACCGTCAGGCCATTCGCGCCCAGGCCAAGCTGCACATCGATTACGCCGACGTGAACAAGACCCCGAGCCAACGCTTGATCTGGCCACTGGCCCTGGGCTTTTTCAATGAGGCGCGGGTGGTGGTGGCCTGGTGTGAATTGCGCGGCGCCTATCGGACGTTTCGCACTGACCGGATTGCCTCTGCCACCGAGCAGGGCGAGCGTTATCCTGGCCGACGCAGCGACTTGCTGCGTGACTGGTTTGCGCTGATGAAGCTGGACGAAACCGGGCGTTTCACTCCTGACAAAAACTGACACAGCGCTGTTCTAGCATGGTGCCAGATCGATAAAACAAGGAGCCGTACCATGTCCAATCCCGTCTCTTCCCTGGCCCCTGCCATCGCCGGCTACATTGCGGCCGCCAATGCCCGTGACAGTTCGGCGGTGACGCGTTTCTTCGCCGAGGATGCCAACGTGTTCGATGAAGGCCAGCACCGTGTTGGCGCCCAGGCCATCGCCCAATGGATGGAAGACACCGCCCGACGCTTCCAGCCACGTGTGGAAGTCCTCAATGTGCAGCAACGCACTGGCAAGGTGCTGGTGCACAACCTGATTTCCGGGACGTTTCCCGGCAGCCCACTGGAGTTGCGCTATACCTTCCGGCTCGATGAGCAGGGGAAGATCAGCCGGTTGGATATCTCGATTTAAAGTTCTGCACCCTGAAAGGTGAGCGTTGTTGTGGCGAGGGATTTATGTGTGGGGCAAGCCTTGCTCCCGCAGATAAACCTCCACGCCACAGTTCTGTGCAGGGTTCCTGTAATCGCCTGCCATGGCATACTCCCCACCTTCGTTTTCCGGACCCGGGCCGTATGACCTTCGACTCCCCCTTGAGTGCCTGGCAGCATGCCATCGCACACCACGGTTTCGTCCAGGACGAGGCCCAGGAATTGGCCATCATGACACTGGAGCAATGCCACAAGGCGTTGCACGAAGGTCGCAAGTCGATCACGGGCGTTTATCTCTGGGGCCCGGTGGGGCGTGGCAAGACCTGGTTGATGGACCGTTTTTATGAAAGCCTCAAGGTGCCGGCCCGCCGACAACACTTCCATCATTTCATGGCGTGGGTGCATCGGCGTTCATTCCAGCTCACTGGCACACCGGACCCTTTGCAAGCCCTGGCCCGGGAGTTGAGCGCTGAAGTACGGGTGCTGTGTTTCGACGAGCTGTTCGTCAACGACATTGGCGATGCAATCATCCTTGGGCGCCTGTTCCAGGTGATGTTCGAGCTGGGCATGGTGGTGGTCAGTACCTCCAACCTGCCGCCGGATGAACTCTATGCCAACGGCCACAACCGTGAGCGTTTCCTGCCAACCATCACCGCGATCAAGCAATACATGCAGGTCGTGCCGGTGAACGGCTGGCAAGACCATCGCCAGCACCCAGGTCAATTACAGCAGCGTTATTGGCTGCGCGATCTTGGGCAATGTGATCCGCTGGGCAATGTCTTCATCGAGTTGACCGCCGGGCAAGCGTCGAACAGCGCGCCGATCAAGGTTGGTCATCGCCTGCTTGAACCGCTCCAGGCCAGCGATACCGTGCTCTGGAGCCGTTACCCCGACCTGTGCGAGCAGCCGTTTTCAGCGTTGGATTTCATGGCGTTGTGCGACCGTTTCCGTGTCATCCTGCTCAGTGACGTGCCGTGCCTGAGCGCCGAACAGCGCGAAGGGCGCATTGCCCGTGGCACCGAAGACGGTGTCGAACGGGTCGAGGCCGGTGATCGCGAATTGCCGCAGTTGTCGATCCACGATGATGGCGTACGGCGTTTCATCGCCCTGGTCGACGAATGTTATGACCGCAAGGTGCCGCTATGCCTTTCGGCCCAGGTGCCGATGGATGAGTTGTATACCGAGGGCTATCTGCAATTCCCGTTTCGCCGAACCCTCAGCCGCCTGCAGGAAATGCAAATGCAACGTTTTGGTCAGCAAGCCTGATCTGTATCCCGCCGACGGCTTCGAGCCGGCGACACTAACGAAGAGAGATGGAAGGTCATGGAAGAAGCAAAGGACATCCTTGTACTGCAAGCCAGCTACACCAACCCGGTCCACGCTGAAGCGATCTGTCATGTGCTCAATGGCTATGCCCAGGACCCGATGGGCGGGGGACATCCATTGCCGGCCGAGGTGCTGCTGCACGTGCCCGAGGAACTGGCCAAGCGCCCTCATGCCTTTAGCGTGCTGGCTTTCGTCAACGGCGAACCGGCGGGGCTGGTCAATTGTTTCGAAGGTTTTTCCACCTTTGCCTGTCGGCCACTGGTGAACATCCACGACGTGGCGGTCATGAAGGACTTTCGCGGCCTCGGGCTGAGCCAGAGGATGTTGCAGAAGGTCGAAGACATCGCCCGCCAGCGTGGTTGCTGCAAGATTACCCTGGAAGTGCTCGAGGGCAATGCCGTGGCCCAGGCCAGCTACGCCAAGTTCGGCTTTGCCGCTGGCATGTTCGACCCGGCCCACGGCCCTATGGAGTTCTGGATCAAGCCCCTGTAAAAGCGTGCGCTTGGTGGCTCCGGTTATTTCTTGACGACCGCCGCCAGCGGTGCCTTGGGTTGCATCAGGCTGAAGTCGATCAGGGCTTTGCGTGGGGTTTGATAGGGGTCGCCAATCAACAGCGGGCGAGCCTTGAAGTCCGTGCTGACCAGGCTCTTGCTGTGGTCCAGTTCATCAAAATTCAAGCCAGCCATGTCCGCCCAGGTGTGAATCAAGTGCGAGCTGCTGTACGGCCGTGACAGGTCGCCGGCAAAGTTCCAGTCATGGCTTTCGCGCCACTTGGGTGATGCCCAAGCCATGAAGGGGATGGTGTACATCGGCGCGGTCGGCTTGCCCTCGTTACGGCCCAGGGTGCCGTGGCCAGAGGAGTCGAACACGTCTTCACCATGGTCCGACAGGTACAGCAGGAAGCCGTTGGGGTCGGTCTTGGCGTAGTCCTTGATCAGGCTGGACACGACGAAGTCGTTGTACAGCACCGCGTTATCGTAGCTGTTGTAGGTCGGGACCTGATCATCACGCAGGCCTGCCGGTACGCCTTGGCGGTCGGTGAACTTGTTGAAGGTCGGCGGATACCGGTACTGGTAGCTCATGTGGGTGCCGAGCAGATGCACCACGATCAGCTTGCGCGGGGCGCTGTCGGCCAGGGCTTTGTTGAACGGCTCGATCACATCGCCATCGTACTGTGCGGAATTCTGGTTGCGATTGTTGTTCAGGTACACCTGCTCGTCGGCCTGTTGGGAAAAAGTCGTGAGCATGGTGTTGCGTTTGGTCATGGTCTGCTGGTTAGTGATCCAGAAGGTCTTGTAGCCGGCCTGCTTCATCATGCTCACCAGCGACGGGGTGCTCAAGTACCGGTCCGGGTTCTGTTCGTCGGCGAACGTCAGCACCTGCTGGAGCGCTTCGATGGTGTAGGGGCGCGGGGTGATGACGTTATCGAACACCGACAGCTGGTCCTTGAGCTTGTCCAGCCCAGGCGTGGTTTCCCTCGGGTAACCGTAGAGACTCATGCGCTGGCGGTTGGTGGATTCGCCGATCACCAGCACCAGGGTTGCCGGCTCGTTGGCCGTGGCATCCTTGAGATTGCGCAAGGGGGCGATCTTGCTGGCGCTGTTGAGCATGCCTTGCATGTTCTCCAGCTGTTCACCGTAGCGACGATACGCCACCAGCATCTGCCAAGGCACCGCAGGCTCGATGCGATCTTCGAATTTTTCCAGGCCTGCGGCAAAGCTGCCGGTGCGCTGGGTCTGCTTGATCAGCGGATAACCGACCACCGCCAAGACAATGGCGACTGCTGCGACCATGGCCTGGCCCCGGGGCAGGTACACCGGGCGCAGGCGGGTCCAGAGCCAATAGCCGACGGCGGTGTGGGCCAGGAACGCCACCACCATCCACCAGGCAAAATACTGCGTCAGGTACTCGTTGGCTTCAGACACGTTCGATTCGAACATAATGAAGATGACGCTCTGGGAAAATTCTTGCTGATAAATGAAGAAGTAGCCCAGGCTGGCCATGGAACAGGCCCACAGCACCACGCCGATCAAGGCGGCCAGCACCCGCGTGCGGGCGGGGAAGAGCAGCATGGGCGCCAACCACACGGCGCTCATCACGAACGCTTGGCGAAAGCCGGTGAAGCCGGAGGTGTCGCTCAATAGAATGAGCAGTTGGGTGATGCCCGAGAAGTACCAGAAGAACAGAAACAGCCAGCCAAACCCGGCCCAGTCGAAACCTTTCGCAGTCGTTTTGCTGCGTTTGAACAAACTCATCAATCGCTCCAGCCTTTATCGACGACGCTGTGGGCACCGGATTGGTGGCCGCAGGCACACGCCAAGCAACCTTAAAGGCGGGGAGTATCACGAACCATTCGTGAAAAGTTCGTGAGTTTTTCGGTTACAAAACGCGGGGAAAGGAACAAGCCGATAGCGAGACAGGCGAAGAGACTCCCATCCTGTGGCGAGGGAGTTCCCGCTGGCCTGCGCCTGTAGGAGCTCTACAAGAGCTCAAGGAACTGTGAGCTGTGTAGGAACTGTGCAGGAGCTGTCGAGTGCAACGAGGCTGCGATCTTGTCCCAGACAGTTGAGTCTCAAGAGAAAGATCAAGATCAAAAGATCGCAGGCTTCGCCAGCTCCTACTTACCTCTGGGCGGTTACCGAGCCAGGGACTGGCTCTGGTGGGGCAACTGGGCGTGTTGCAACTGCATGCGCAACTGCGTCACTTCATCGAGCAGCAGATCACGCTCTTCCTTGAGTAGGCGTAATTCGTCGCGACGAATGGTTACATAAAGGGTTTGGGGGGGACGTGCGGTAACGACAGGGTCCATTGCTCACCTCGCAAATGGCGTACATCAACTGTAGAGATGTCGCCAGTTTTTGGTCGACACCTCTACTATCGGCGCCGATTCTGATTTCTTTTGCTCGTGATTGGAACTTTTTTATTTTTCATGGTCGCTGTGTCTTCGGCCGGATCTTGAGCTTTATCCCTTGTGATCGCTCGAATTACCCGGAAACTATGCAGCACTGCTCTGGACTAACCTCCATTAGTCGATAGCGTTAAATCTATGACACACCTTTATTTGTAGTAGGGAGCATCAGCACATGCAACTCGGGATCATTGGACTGGGCCGCATGGGCGGCAATATTGCGCGGCGCCTGATGCTCAAAGGGCACGCCACCGTTGTCTATGACCGCAATGCCGCTTTTGTCGAAAACCTGCGCCAGGAAGGCGCCACGGGCGTGACCGATCTGCCGGCACTGGTCGCTGGGCTGGAGAAACCACGGGCGGTCTGGGTCATGCTGCCGGCCGGCGCACCCACTGAAGACACCATCAACGTCCTCAGCGAACTGCTGGAGCCGGGTGATGTGATCATTGACGGCGGTAACACGTACTACAAGGACGACATCCGTCGCGCCCAGGCCCTGTCGGAAAAAGGCCTGAGCTACATCGATGTCGGCACCTCCGGCGGCGTTTGGGGCCTGGAGCGCGGCTATTGCATGATGATTGGCGGTGGTGTCGACGTGGTGAAGCGCCTGGACCCATTGTTCGACAGCCTGGCCCCAGGCATGGGCGACATCCCGCGCACCCGTGACCGCAAATCCGACGATGACCGCGCCGAACGTGGCTACATCCACGCGGGGCCGGCCGGTTCGGGACATTTCGTGAAGATGATCCACAACGGCATTGAGTACGGAATGATGCAGGCCTTTGCCGAGGGCTTTGACATCCTCAAGACCAAATCCAGCGAAAGCCTGCCACCAGAGCAACGCTTCGACCTGAACGTGGCCGATATCGCTGAAGTCTGGCGTCGTGGCAGCGTGGTGTCGTCCTGGTTGCTGGATTTGACCGCTGACGCGTTGGCCAGCGATCCGAGGCTGGACGGTTTTTCCGGCGAAGTCGCCGACAGCGGTGAAGGGCGCTGGACCATCGAGGCTGCCATTGAGCAAGCGGTTCCGGTTCCGGTCCTGTCCAGTTCGCTGTTTGCCCGTTTCCGCTCGCGTCAGCAAAGCACGTACGGTGACAAAATGCTCTCGGCCATGCGCTTCGGCTTTGGCGGCCACGTGGAGACACCCAAAAAATGACCTCGATCGGCAGCAAATCCAAGGCAGAACCCGCGCCGCCGACCACGTTGTTTTTGTTTGGCGCCCATGGCGATCTGGTCAAGCGTCTGCTGATGCCGGCGCTTTACCACCTCAGTCGCGACGGTTTGCTGGGCGATGGGCTGCGGATCATCGGAGTTGACCACAACGCCATCAGCGATGTGGATTTTGCCAAGAAACTCGAGGACTTCATCCGTAACGAAGCGGCGAGCAAGGGCGGGGATGCCGACCGGGCGCTCGATCCGGTGCTGTGGGCCAAGCTGGCCCAGGGCATCAGCTACGTCCAGGGCGATTTCCTCGATGAGAGCACCTACCAGGCGCTGGCGGCGAAAATCGCTGCCAGCGGCACTGGCAACGCGGTGTTCTACCTGGCGACCGCGCCGCGCTTTTTCAGTGAAGTGGTCAGCCGCCTCGGTGCGGCCGGGCTGCTTCAGGAGCAGGAGGGGGCCTTCCGGCGGGTGGTGATCGAAAAGCCGTTCGGTTCCGACCTGCATACCGCCGAAGCGCTGAACGCCTGCCTGCTCAAGGTCATGAGCGAAAAACAGATCTATCGCATCGACCATTACCTGGGTAAGGAAACGGTGCAGAACATTCTGGTCAGCCGTTTCTCCAACAGCCTGTTCGAGGCGTTCTGGAACAACCACTACATCGACCACGTACAAATCACCGCCGCTGAAACGGTCGGCGTGGAAACCCGTGGCAGTTTTTATGAACATACCGGTGCCCTGCGGGACATGGTACCCAATCATCTTTTCCAACTGCTGGCGATGGTGGCCATGGAGCCGCCAGCGGCGTTTGCTGCCGACGCAGTGCGTGGGGAAAAGGCCAAGGTCGTGGGGGCGATCCGGCCCTGGTCGGTGGAGCAGGCCCGGGCAAATTCGGTTCGCGGCCAGTACTCTGCCGGTGAAGTCGGCGGCAAGGCGGTAAACGGTTATCGCCAGGAGGCCAACGTAGCTCCCGACAGCAGCACCGAGACCTACGTCGCCCTCAAGGTCATGATCGATAACTGGCGGTGGGTGGGTGTGCCGTTTTACCTGCGCACAGGCAAGCGCATGAGCGTGCGGGACACGGAGATCGTCATCTGCTTCAAGCCAGCACCTTATGCGCAGTTTCGCGACACCGACATCGACGAACTGCAGCCTACGTACTTGAGAATTAAGATCCAGCCCAACGAAGGCATGTGGTTCGATCTACTGGCCAAGCGGCCGGGGCCGGCACTCGACATGGCCAATATCGAATTGGGATTTGCCTACAAGGATTTCTTCGAAATGCAGCCGTCCACGGGTTACGAAACCCTGATCTACGATTGCCTGACCGGTGACCAGACGCTGTTCCAGCGCGCTGACAACATCGAAAACGGCTGGCGCGCCGTGCAGCCGTTCCTTGATGCCTGGCAGCAGGACGCGGCATTCCAGCCCTATAAGGCCGGTGAAGATGGCCCTGCGGCCGCCAATGACTTGCTGACCCGCGATAGCCGCGTCTGGCATGGTCTTGGATGAGCGATCTGGTGAAGCCCCCCATCCGTTTCTTGCTCAGCGACATGGACGGTACACTGCTGTTGCCCGACCACAGTCTGAACCAGCGCACCATTGAGGCGGTTCGCTCATTGCGTGAGGCCGGTGTGCTGTTCAGCCTCGCCACCGGGCGACCGCCGCGGGCCATGTTGCAGCAGATCGAGGCGCTAGGTGTCGACCTGCCCACGGCGGCGTTCAATGGTGGCACGCTGGTTCATCCCGATGGCAGCTTTCTTGCCGTCCACTACCTGCCCCCCGAGGCAGCGCTGGCCACACTGGCCCTGTACGCCGATCAGCCCGGCATCGAAGTCTGGGTATTTGCCGATGGCGACTGGCTGGTGCGCGATGCCAACGGTCCTATGGTGCCGGTGGAGACGCGAGGCCTGGGGTATCCGCCCATCGAAGTGCAGAGCTTCGAACCCTACTTGGAGCGCATCGACAAAATCGTCGCGACCAGCGCCAACACTGAGTTGCTGGTCGAGCTGGAGGCTCGCTTGCATCCGCTGCTCAAAGGCCAGGCCCAAGTGTCGCGTTCGCAGCCGATCTATTTGGACGTGACGGCGATGAAGGCAAACAAGGGCGAAGCACTGTCCACTCTGGCTGAGTTTCTGAACGTGCCATTGGAGCAGACTGCTGCGATGGGGGATGGTGGTAACGATCCTGCGATGTTCCATCGTGCGGGGCTGTCCATTGCGATGGGGCAGGCGGAAGAGGCGATCAAGCGTCAGGCTGATGTTGTCACTGCGGCCAACATCCAGGACGGTGCGGCTATGGCGATCGAGCGGTACATCCTGTCCCGCTGAAATTCGGCTGTTGCTCTCAAGTCCAGGTTCATCCGGGTGCGCACACGGTGGTTCGCACCCGGATATTTTGGGCGGATGGTTCAGTTTCGCGATGATCGAGAGTTGGCACTGATCAAAACGATGACTCCCAGGATGGCTGCCAGGGTAGAACCCAAAAGCACTCCGATTTTAACTTCGTCTACCAAATGCGGCGCGCCTGGAAAGGCTAGCGCACCTATGAACAGACTCATGGTAAAACCGATCCCGCAGAGCAAGGCCACCCCATAGAGCTGAAGCCAGCTGACGCCTTCAGGTAGCCTGGCCAGGCCGCAACGTATGACCAGTGTTGTCAGGCCGAACACCCCAAGTTGTTTGCCGAGCAGCAATCCCAGAGCAACCCCTAGCGGAACCGGATCGATCAGGTTGCTCGGCGAAACTCCGGCGAGCGATACGCCTGCGTTGGCGAAACCGAAGATGGGTACAATCGCAAAAGCGACCCACGGATGCATTTTCTCCTCAAGGTAGAGAAGCGGTGACTTGCGTTCATCGAGGGGGTTACCCAGCGGAATAAAGAACGCAAGAATGACACCAGCCAATGTTGCGTGGATGCCGGACTTGAGCATGAAGAACCACAGCAGTGCACCCACGATTAAATAGGGGAGTAGTCTCCTCACGCCGCAGCGATTGAGCACTGCCAGCAAGGCAGTCGCCCCCAGCGAAGCCAATAGCATGTTGACGGACAAATCGCTGGCGTAGAAAAGCGCGATGATGAGAACAGCCCCAAGATCATCGAGAATCGCCAGGGCGGAAAGGAAAACCTTCAGGGCAACAGGGGCGCGCTTGCCAAGCAGCGATAACACGCCTAACGCAAACGCGATATCCGTGGCCGCTGGAATGGCCCACCCGCCCATGGTTTGGGCGTTGCCCCAATTGACCAGGCTATAGATCAAGGCAGGCAACAGCATCCCGCCAAGCGCGGCGAACCCAGGAAGAGAGCGCTGGTTCCAGCTTGAGAGTTGGCCCATCAGCATCTCACGCTTGATCTCAAGGCCAACCAGCAGAAAAAACACCGCCATAAGGCCGTCGTTGATCCAATGCTCGATCGAAAGCCCCAGAGCATGGATCTTCAGCAACGCAAAATAATCGGCTGACCAAGGAGAGTTCGCAACCAGGAGTGCGGCCAGCGCGGCTCCCATCAAGACAAGGCCACCTGCTGATTCTGCGGCGAAAAATCTGGATAGAAAAGCTCGGGCGGACGCTGACTCGGTATTGTTCTGGGTTTTGCTCGGGCGCGACGGTTCTGCACTCATAGGCACGACTACTCCGCGCTGGCGGCCCGACCTTCGCTAGATTCAACCTGTCCTGCCGCGTTGTTGCGGTGACACCCTCGCGGCTATTCTACACAACCAGCATACCGCAAGGGCCAGTGTTGCCACATTCATTGCTAAATATGACAAAACTGTTCAGGGGGCGGTTGTGTCGGTGCGGGTGGGAATGGAGGCCATAACGGTCTGGTGAAAAGACCAAAGCGCTGAAAAAATCGTCGATGAGACGAAGAGGCCAGCATTCAATCCCTGAGCACTGGCAGTGCATAGCTGCCCGGTTCTTCGGTTGCTTGAAAAATGGCCTCTCAATTCCAACGCCAAGCCAGCAAACAACAACTGGCTTGACCGGGAGTTATTCAGGCATCGACCAGGATTGCAATGTGTAGCCTTCCTGGCTCAGTTCGGCGCGGGCCTGTTTCAACAGGTCAGCCAGTTTGATCGGGTCGGTATAGGCGCTGCTTGGAATCTGGGTGCGGCCAATACGTGCATTGGTGCGGTCGATGACGGTCAGGCTGAGTTCACCGTTACCGTCTTGTGGAGCCCAGGCCACGCATTGGAAAGGACGGAATGCGCGGTCGGCAATCAAAAGAGCTTCGTTGATACGGAGCGGGGCGTTCATGGCGTTTTCTCTTAAGTGTGCCCAAACAAATGATGTGCCGTCGGTTGGGCGTACCGTGCGGCTGGTTACTTGTACTGATGTCCTGAACCGGCAGGCGGGTCACACATTATTTAAATAAATTTCGATTTTCTTTCAGGCCAGGCTTTTTGGGTTTTGTTTGAAAGCACCTTGAAAGAAACAAGCCTGCAATAACTAAGGAAACGCTTGCTTATAACCAGTTTGACGCGATCTCAATAATCAATTGATACATGGACGCGTCAACTTCTTGCTACTGTTACATGCAGGTTTGCCAAACACCTGTTTCTAATCATATTTCCTTATTTTGGCGCCAAGGATCAGTCATGATCGAAGCCGGTACGTCACGTCGTCTGCTCGTGGTTGATCCCTGCGATGATTGCCATCGCCTGTTGCCGGGTCTGCGCACCATTGGCTGGGATGTGGACAGTTGTGCCCTTGAACACGCCAGCGATCGGACGTGTGACGTCGGCCTTTTGCGATTGCAGCCTTTTCATCTGGAGCGCCCGGAAGCGGTCAAGGAGTTGATCAGCCGTAGCGGCACCGAATGGATCGCTGTGCTCAACCAGGAAGTGTTGCGCCTGCAAAATGTCGGTGATTTTGTCTGCGAATGGTTTTTCGACTTCCATACCTTGCCCTTCGACGTGTCCAGGGTCCAAGTGACACTGGGCCGGGCGTTTGGCATGGCGCGCCTGCGGGGACAGGGATCGATCCACATTGATCAGCCCGAACATCAATTGCTGGGCGACAGCAAGCCGATTCGCGAACTGCGCAAATTGTTGAGCAAGCTGGCGCCCGCCGAGTCACCAGTATTGATTCGAGGTGAGAGCGGTACCGGCAAGGAGCTGGTGGCGCGCACCCTGCATTGTCAATCTCACCGTCGTAATAACCCGTTCATCGCCATTAACTGCGGTGCCATCCCGGAGCACCTGATCCAGTCCGAGTTGTTCGGGCATGAGAAGGGCGCGTTCACCGGGGCTCACCAACGCAAGATCGGGCGGATCGAGGCGGCCCACGGTGGCACCTTGTTTCTAGATGAAATCGGCGACCTGCCGTTGGAGCTACAGGCCAATCTGCTGCGTTTCCTGCAGGAAAAACACGTTGAGCGGGTCGGTGGCAGCCAGCCGGTTGCGGTCGATGTGCGGGTCTTGGCGGCCACCCATGTGGACCTTGAGGCGGCCATTGAGCAAAAGCGTTTTCGCGAGGATCTGTATTACCGCTTGAACGTGTTGCAAGTAGCGATGGCACCGCTGCGCGAGCGTCATGGTGACCTGGCGATGTTGGCCAGCCACTTCTCCCATTTCTATAGCCGGGAAACCGGTCGCCGTCCCCGCAGCTTCAGCGAAGATGCGCTGGTGGCGATGGGCATGCATGACTGGCCGGGTAATGTGCGGGAACTGGCCAACCGTGTCCGCCGCGGTTTGGTGTTGGCCGAAGGGCGACAAATCGAAGCCCCTGACCTCGGGCTGGCCAGTCACCCGGGCGTCGCGGCACCGATGGGCACCCTGGAGGAGTACAAGACCCGCGCCGAGCGCCAGGCCCTGAGCGATGTGCTCAACCGTCACAGCGACAACCTGAGCGTGGCTGCCAGGGTGCTGGGCGTGTCCCGACCGACTTTCTATCGGTTGTTGCACAAGCATCAGATTCGCTAGAACTGCCTGCAACAATTCAATGTGGGAGCGGGCTTGCTCACGAAAGCGGTGTGTCAATGATATTGATTAACCTGACACTCCGCCTTCGTGAGCAAGCCCGCTCCCACAGTGGTTGGCAGTGCCCTTGGAGTATGTGCTCATCACATATCCCTGAGGGCATCAGAAGTAATACGGGAACTTCAGGCTAAAGGTGAAATCTGGCGCATCGTCGGTCAGTCCGATGGACAGGTTAGGCACGATGGTCAGGTTGTCGGTCGCGGCGACGGTCATGCCGATGTTGAAGTAGCCGGCGTTGGCGTCGCTGGAGGTCACCGACTCCCAGTCGCCGCCGTCCTGTTTGAGCTTGCTTTTCTTTTGGATCAGGTCAGAAACCGAGAACGACATGCTCATCTTCTCGTTCAAGGCAAAGGCGACGCCCGCGCCGAGCTGGAAGCTGTCACCGATGCGCACCTTGCCCGGGACCTTCTGGTTGACCGTGGAACTGATGTCGTCGAACGATTCTTCGAAGTTATGGGTGTAGGAGAGGGTGCCGAACAGCACCGCCGGGTCGAAGGTCTTGACCAGCGAAAGCCCTGGCGTGATTGACCATACGCCGTTGCCGGTGGGCAGGTCGTCAGGTACGAACAGGTTGGTGTTGGCCTGGGATTGGCGCAGCTTGATACCGAACGGGTCTTTGCCGGTGGGGGCCTTGACTCGTAGGGTAACCACCGCGTCCGGGGAGTTGATCGACTCATCCATGAACTTGTAGGCGATGCCGAAGTTGACGTCACCGATAGTCGGGTCGCGGGTTACGGTTTCTTCGCTGGTGACACCGGCTGCGCCGTTGTTCGCGCCGCCTGACTGATAGGTGGATTCGCGGTAGATCACGGGGACGTTGAGATCGAACTGCCAGCGGTTATCGAAGTTATAGCGACTGGTGAGGTCCAGCGTCCACGTGTCGGCCTTGATCCGGTCGAGGTTGATGTTGCCCAGGAAAATCGAGTCCAGGGCCAGGAAACCGTTGAGGATCAGTTGTCGCGTGTCGTAGCGCGAATAGGTCACGCCGGTCTCGAAGCTGAATTTGCCGCCGCCGAAGAAGCCGCTGGCTTCGTCATAGAGGTTGGAAACGCTCTGGGCCGGCTGGGAATCATCGCTCAGGGATTGCCCGTAACCGCTGCCGCCAGCCGTTGCCGCACCGCCGCCGGCCACGGTCTGGTTGCCTTTCATGTCTGCTGGAGACTTGGCCAGGCGCTTGGGCGCTGGAGCGGCGGGTTGATCCTCCACCTGGCGAACCCGCTGTTCAAGCACTGCCAGGGCCCTCTGCTGGACCTCATATCGTTGCTTGAGCTCAAGAAGTTCCTGTTTCAGGGCCTCGATGTCCGGATCCGGGGCCGCGTGCAGCACGGCCGCTGGTAACAACGTGCTTAAACACATCACGGCGCGTAACGATACGGATCGATACATGAAATATTCCGTCCCTATTTGCCCAATGGTCGGAAATCAGCGTAGTTCAATAACCGAGGTTACGCAGGCCACGCAGTTGGGTCAGGTTGCAGTCTAATGCCCCGGCACTGGGACCGTTATTGTTCAGCACCACGTTGAGTTGCGTCATGTTGTTGACCAGGTTGCTGTTGCCCAGCAGGCGGGTGTTTTGCAGCAAGCCGCCTTGGGCCACTTGTTGCAGGGTGCCGCCCTGGTTGTGGCTGGCCTGGATCGCCATTTGCACGCCGCTGCCAGTAGCGGTAACCGCGACGCTGCCGGCGGCGTTGCTGCCGCTGATGGTCTGGCCCTTGGTCAGCAGCTGGCCCTGGGAGGGCACAAGCGCTGGTGCCTGGTGGCTCTCCCTTACATTGATGTTGACGTTGTTGTAGGCCGTGTTGCCGTCACCGGCAGCACGCACGCTCTGGGTCACGCCCTGGCTCGTGCCAAGGCCTGCGCCACCGGTAATGTTGCCGCTGCCCTGTTCCGGGACGCTGCCGTTGCCGGTTTGCTTGACGGTGGAGACATAAAACTCGGGTTTGACGGTGGCAGCCTGGATCTGCATGGAGCTGGTGGCGCCGATCAAGTCGCCGCTGGCGTTGCGCCAGGTACTGCTCATGACGATGCCAAAACTGATGACTCGGCCGGGCATGACATAACGACCGCGCAGCTCGGCAAGCTCCTGGTCCTTGACTTCGATGGGTTTGAAGCCCGCATGGGCGTATCCCGAGGCGGTCGCGAGCAGGCAGGCCAGCGACAGCCAGTGTGAGGTTTTCATGTGCTGCTCCCGGAGCGTCCTGCTCCTTTTTGTACTTATTGTTGGCAGTGGGTCGGCGATTAGAAAAAGTCGCTCTGTATGAAGCCGAAATCCATCAGTTCCGCATCCCTGACTGGGTTGAAACCGTCCAGCTTGTTACGGGCTGTCAGGGGTTGAGGAGGGCTGCGCAGTGCATTGGTCTTGTCATAGCCCGGGCCGACGATCGCGAAGACGATGCCGTTCCAGCCTTTGACGAAATCATCATGGGCGTAGCGCTTGTGGCCCAGCACCGGGTCGCCGATGTAGACCCATTGCTTGTCGGCCCGCTGCAACACCACGAAGTGCTTGTAGCCACGTATTTCCATCAGGACCACCACCGGAATCGTCACCGCTTCGAGTTTCTCTGGCGGTATCCGGTAGCCTCGGGCGCGCATGCCGATAGCTTCCACGTAGCGCTTCATGTCCAGCATGGAAAACCCCTGGGTACGAACGAGGTCCTGGTCGGCATTGACCAGCATGCCTTTGATGACGTGCTCTTCATCGACGTCAAGCCAATAGGCCTGGCGCAACACTGTGGCCAGGGCGGCGGCGCCGCAACTGAAATCGGTTTTCTGCTCGACGATGTCGCTGAACTTACGTTCGCGTACGCTTTGTACCTGCTTGTAGACCAGCATGCCGCCAGGCAGGGCGGCGACCGGCATCTGCGCCGCTTCGGCCACGCAGGCCAGGCAGAGCAGCAGGGAAACGGCAGTGACACGCATGATCAATACACCTAGTGGACATCCGGGAAAAAGCCCCTGTGGGAGCGGGTCCATGGGAGCAGGCACTGCTCCTGCAGAGCCACTCCCACAGGGAACTTTTTTACATGCAAGCCCTGCAGCCGGCCGCGATGGACAGCGAGTTGCTCTGCTGGTTGCCCACGCCAGCCGACACGTTGGCGCCGCCGTTACCGGAGAAGCCGTTCATGGAGTTGGTCATGGTGGCGTTGTTGATCACAGGGTTTTTCCAACCGTCGCGGGTCAGCACCTGCTGGGTGTTGCTGCCGGCCAGTTCGAAGGTCCCCACGGCGGAGAACTTGAACTTGTCGTCATCGTGACCGCCGCCGTAGCCGCCACTTTTGTTGCCCCAGCCGCCGTGATCGTTGTCTTCGGCGGTACCGGTACCTTTGGCCTTGAACGTGCCGGCGGCGCTGTAGGTTCCGGTGAGGGTGTCGGTCTTGTAAGTCCGCACGCCTTTGTTGTCGACCACAAGGCCGGTGGAGGACTGGTCTGCCGAGGCGGCGGCTTCTGCGACGCGGCCACCCGATACGGCAATGGCCAGGTTGTTTTTCTGCTGGTTGAAGTTGCCGGCGGTCACGTTGATGCCGATGTTGCCGGAGCCACTGTTGCCCGCATTGGTGAGCGAGGCGTTGTTTTGCGTCGAGTTGTTCTTGACGTAGTTGTTGTTATTGACTTGCGTGGCGCTGGAAACAGCGACAGCCGAACCGAAGATGAAGTTTTCGTCGGCGGTGGCCAGCGCTGCGGCGTTGTCTTGCTGGTTACCATCACCGGCCGCGATGTTGGCGCCCATATTGCCGTTGCTGCCGTTGAGCGAGTCAGTGGCCTCAGCGGTGTTGCGGGTGGCCTGGTTGGTCACGACGTTGCCGTCGCTGTTCTGCACATCCAGCACGGCTGCGCCAGCCCCGGCGGTGATCGAGAGCAGTTGCTCGAACGACGGACCTCTTGGGCCTTGATTGCCGTGACCGTTACCGTGGCCGTTGCCACGCCCGTTCCCATCGGCCTGTGCAGCCATTGTCATGACAGCGGCGAGAGCGAAAACCAATGGTTTGAGTGCCATTGTAGGTTTCATGGTGTTTCTCCTTGCGTGTCGTTGGTTAAGTGTTGGTACTTTCTTATGTAGCCTCCGGGTCAATCAACAACCCGGATGCTCAGGGTGTTAGCCATACGGTTCCCCACCCCGGCGCTCTGGTTCACCTGGATTACCCCTCGGCTGCCGGTGAAGGCCTGGTCGCTGGTAACGACCTGGCGACTGCCGGTTGGGGCGCCAGTTGCTCCTGAGTTCGGTAGCAACGCCACGTTCTGTTGAGACAGGGCGCTGTCATCAATGCTCTGCGGATGAGCACTGATGCCCACCCGCATGACATTGGCCATCTGGTTGTTGGCCCCGGCGGACTGGTTGACGCCCAGCACACCGTTGCCGTTGGTGAAGGAGTGACCGCCGATGCGGGCGGTGGCGGTCATGGAAGGGTCGGCCGGCGTGTCGACGCGTTGCTGCACGCGGGTGCTGGCCTGGGCGTGGCTGCCAATGGCGATGGCCCGGGCGTTGGTTTGCTGGGTTTGGTCACCGGCGGCCTGGTTGACGTTGAAGTTGCCGGTGTAATGGCTGCCGGAATCCTGCAGGTTGGCGCTACTGACCACTGCCACGGACGAATCGGCGAGTGCCACGCAAGGGCTTAACAGGGCGAGGAGAAAGAGGACTCGCTTCATCTCACTGGCCTCCCGTCAGCCGACCTAGCGGGGCCAGGCCTGAACTCAGCGAACGGTTGATGGTGCCGGAGATCGCGCCGCCGCTCCCCCCCCCGTGACCGGCACTCATGCCCGGCATGCCGTTGGGATTGGTCACGACGTTCAGGCCCTGCACGCCCGTGTTCGGGTTGATGGTGTTGCGGATCGACGAGCCGCTGGCCACGCTGGCGAACTCGCCATCGCTCAGTTCGGTGCTGGCGGTCGCCTGGTTGATTCGTTCGGAGGGGTTGGCATTGACGGTGGTCGGGTAGGGGTCTTTGCCACCGTTGCGACCAATTGCGATGGGCTGTACGTCACGGCTGAGCACAATGACGCCGTTGCCCTCGGCCTGCGCTGGCAGGCTGAGCGTTGCGCTGGCGGCGCAGCCGATCAACAGCAGACAGGTCATGCCCCTATCGAAAATCCCCATGGCATCGACTCCTTCTTCGGTACGCTGGCCCTAGTCAGCGTTGTGAAGTGGGGCACAGCAGATGTCGTGCCGAGTTTTGATATGCCTTTTAATTCAATGGGTTGTATTTTTTTGATGGCGTGCCAGGAGCGGGGAGTGTTTCAGCACGGAGACAAAGGGCATGGCGACCATCCGGCCACCTACTGTTCCAGGGCTCTGGATCCAGGCTTTTGGTCGGGTGTTTCAGAAGCTTGACAGTCTTGATGGCAATTATGAAAAGCGGCTTGGATCGGGGTTTGGTGCGACCGGGCTGTTTCAGCAATGGAACAGCTCAGCCTTCGGTCAGGCTTCAAACAGGTGGAAAATGGCGGTGAATACCTGTTGTTTGCGTTGTACCCAATCACCCTCAATGATCTGGAAAGGTTGTTGGTGTCGGTTCAGCCAAGCCTCGATCGCTTCAAAAAATGCCAGCCGCTCTCCCAGCTCGGGCTGGCAACGTAAACCGTCGTCGGTCCATTCAACCTGCTCGGGGCTCAGCAGCAGGTGCAGATCATAATGACGGGCCAGCAGGGCCTGCTCGAGCCAATCCGGGCAATCGCCGAACAGGGTCCGGCTCCAGAGGATGTTGCTCAGCAGGTGCGTGTCGAGGATCAACAGCGCCGGACGGCGGGTACGCGCCTCATCTTCCCAAGCCAGTTGGCCAGAGGCGATGTCGGTGATGTCGGCCAGGCAAGTATCGCGCTGGGTCTGCTCCATGAAATGGCGCACGTACTCATCCACCCGCACGCCACCAAAGTGTTCCTGCAATTGCGCCGCCAGCCAACTCTTGCCGCTGGATTCCGGGCCGGTCAGCACCACCACTTTCATGCGCGCAGGGCCGGGTCGACGCGCCATTCCCGCCAGCCTTGCACGGCCAGCAGGGTGAACAGGGCATAGAGCGCGCCAGTCAGGTACAAGCCCTTGTAGATAAACAGGCCGACGAAGATTACGTCCAGGGCAATCCACAGCGGCCAGCATTGCACACGTTTTTGCGCCATCCACCACTGAGCCACGAGGCTGAAACCGGTGAGTGCGGCATCGAGCCAGGGCTGGGCGGCATCGGTCCAGTGGGCCATGGCGGCGCCCAACAGCAGGCTGCCTGCCGCACCGATAGCCAGGCCGAACAGCACTGACGACCCGCCGAGACGGCTGACCTGGCGTCCATCATGATTGTGCCCGGCACGGGTCCATTGCCACCAACCGTAGAGTTGCAGCACCGCGTAGACAACCTGCAGCAGCATGTCCGAGTACAACTTCACCTCGAAAAAAATCCAGCTGTACAGCAACACCATGACCAGGCCGATCGGCCAGCACCAGGGGTTCTGCTTGACGGTCAACCAGACAGCGATCACGCCGAGGGCTGCGGCAAACAGTTCAAGCCCGGACATGGCGGTTCCTTGGGGAAAAAGAAGAGGGCAGCGATTGTAAACGCTATGGTGTGGAGAGCTCCAACACCAATATTGAATGTGCCGCCGCTATCGCGAGCAGGCTCGCTCCCACAAGGGATTTGCGGTGAACACCAATCCAGAGACCAACACAGAACCAATGTGGGAGCGAGCAAGCCCGCTCCCACAGGGTGGTCTACCGATCTTTAGACCCGGAACTGCGTGAGCAACCCGTTCAACTGTTCACTCAGCGCCTTGAGGCGGGTGCTTGCCTGGCTGGATTGCTCGGCGGCCATGGCGGTACTGTGGGACAGTCCGGCTGCCTGGGTGACGTTCTGGTTGATGTCTTCCACCACGTGGGCCTGTTGCAGGGTGGCGCTGGCGATGGAGGCGTTCAGGCTGTTGAGATTGCGCAGGGCCTGGCCGATGGCGTTGAGGCTGGCACCGGCCAGGCCGGCCTGTTCGATGGTCAGTTGTGAGGCACGGCTGCTGTCGCTGATGACTTTCACAGCGGCTTCGGAATGGGTTTGCAGGCGCTCGATCATCGCTTGGATCTCTGCAGTGGACTTCTGTGTACGCTGGGCCAGCAGCCGCACTTCATCGGCGACCACCGCAAAGCCCCGGCCTTGTTCGCCGGCACGGGCAGCTTCAATCGCGGCGTTGAGGGCCAGCAGGTTGGTCTGCTCGGCAATGGAGCGAATCACCTCCAGCACGCTGCCAATCTGGGTGCTTTCACTCGCCAGGGTGCGGATCACTTCCACCGCCTGGTCGATGGTCTGGGACAGGTGGTCGATCTGTTGCAAGCTGCCATCGATGTTGACCTGGCCTTGCTGGGCCTGGGATTCGGCGTCGCGCATCTCACTGGCCGCGTGCTCGGCGTTTTTGGCCACGTCCTGCACACCATAGGTCACTTCATTGATCGCGGTAGCCACCAGCTCCATTTGTTGCGACTGCTGCTGGCTGCGTTCCTGAGCCTGCGCTGCATCGTTGCCCAATTCGCTGGAGGATTGCCCCAGTGCACTGGCCGAAGCTTGCAGTTGGGTCACCACTTGCCGCAACTTGGCGGTAAAGGCGTTGAAATGCCGCGCCAGTTGAGTGACTTCATCCTGGCCGTGGGTGTCGAGGGTGCGGGTCAGGTCGCTCTCGCCGCTGGCGATGTTGGCCATGGCGTTGACCGTTTCCTGGAGTGGGCCGACGATGCTGCGCACGATCAGGGTCAACAGCAAGCCCATGAGCAGGGTGATGACCAGACCGACCACCGAGGCCTTGATCACCTGGGATTGGAACTCGGCCTGGACGTCATCCACGTACACGCCTGAGCCGATGATCCAGCCCCAAGGTTCGAACAGTTGGACGTAGGAAGTCTTGGCCACCGGAGCCTTGGCGTCAGGCTTCGGCCAGAGGTAATTGATCATGCCAGCGCCTTTGGACTTGGCGATGGCAACCATTTCGTTGAACAGCGCATAGCCGTCCGGGTCACGGATGGCCGAGAGGTTCTGGCCTTCAAGCTTCGGGTTGGTCGGGTGCATGACCATGACCGGCGTCAGGTCGTTGATCCAGAAATAGTCACTCTGGTTATAGCGCAGGCCACGTACGGCGCTGAGGGCCTGCTTTTGCGCAGCGTCGCGGGTCAGGGTGCCAGCGGTTTCCAGGCCGTGATAGTAGGTCAGCAGGCCACTGGCGGTCTGTACCACGTGCTGGGTTTTCTGCACCTTGGCCTGGTAGAGGTCGGTGTGGATCTGTTTAAGCATCAACGCGCCGAGCGTGAACAACATCACGATGGACACGACCAGGATGAGCCATAAGCGTCGGCTGATCGACACACTGCGCAAGCTATTCATACGCTGTCACTCCGGTTTTTTATTCTTGTCATATCGACGGCCGGCACTGTAGCGCCCGCCAGCTATCCGTAATTGACCTGAGTCACAACGCGGCAGCGTTATCAGGGCTTGTCTGATAGGATTTCGGCCCCGCAGCGCAAAACCTGAGCCGGTTCTCATTTTTCATTGGTTTTTTTTGAAAGGTCGCGGTTATCGTGCAGCCGCCGCGGGGCACCTGCATGACACTTGAATATTGATAAGACCTGCATGAGCTGCGTCTTTTTTGGGGGATGAATGGATTTGTGGACCGCCTTTTCGGCACTGATTCTTGGCGTAGTAGAAGGCTTGACGGAATTTCTACCGGTTTCCAGCACCGGGCACCAGATCATTGTTGCCGACCTGCTTGAGTTCGGTGGCGAACGTGCGATGGCGTTCAACATTATTATCCAGCTCGGCGCGATCCTGGCTGTGGTCTGGGAGTTCCGGCGCAAGATATTCGACGTGGTGCTGGGCCTGCCGACGCAACCCAGCGCCCGCCGTTTTACCGCCAACCTGCTGATCGCCTTCATGCCCGCGGTGGTCTTGGGCGTGCTGTTTGCCGACTTGATCCACCACTACCTGTTCAACCCGATCACGGTGGCCGCAGCGCTGGTGGTGGGCGGCCTGGTGATGCTCTGGGCGGAAAAACGCCAGCACCAGGTGCACGCCGAAACGGTGGACGAGATCTCCTGGAAGGATGCACTGAAGGTCGGCCTGGCCCAATGCATTGCGATGATCCCAGGCACCTCCCGTTCCGGAGCGACCATCATCGGTGGCCTGCTGTTCGGGCTGTCGCGTAAAACCGCTACCGAGTTTTCGTTCTTCCTGGCCATGCCGACCATGGTCGGTGCGGCGGTCTATTCGGGCTACAAATACCGTGAGCTGTTCGTCCCGGCGGATTTCCCGGTGTTCGCCATTGGCTTCGTCACGGCGTTCATTTTTGCCATGATTGCGGTCAAGGGCCTGTTGCGATTCATCGCCAGCCACAGCTACGCCGTGTTCGCCTGGTATCGAATCGCCTTTGGCTTGTTGATCCTGGCAACCTGGCAGTTCGGCTGGGTGGACTGGACCGCTGCCAAGTCATGAACAACTCAGGCAGCCGCAAACGCGCCGGGCGCAATGCCGAAGGCACCGTGCAGTACCTGCGGCTCAAACTGACGGTATTTGCGCTGGTCTGCGCCTTGCCGCTGTTCGGTTCGCTGCTGTTCGGGTTGCGGGCGGTGTCGTGGGTGCCGATGGTGGCCTATGGGGCTGTCAGCGTGGTGGCGTTCCTGCTGTACTGGAACGACAAGCGCAAGGCACGCACCAACGCCTGGCGCACCCCGGAGAACGTGTTGCATGCGGTGGCGCTGGCTGGCGGTTGGCCCGGGGCCTTGCTGGCCCAGCAGCTGTTTCGCCACAAGACCCGCAAAGTATCGTTTCAGGTCGTGTTCTGGTTCATCGTGCTGTTGCACCAGGTGTTCTGGATCGACCAGTTGTTCCTGGGCATTTATCTGTTCTGAATGACTAGAGCAACAAGCCTACCTGCGTGCGCCTGGGCAATTTGCTGACCACCAATTGATGTGAGCGTTGCAGCAGGCCACGCAGCTCTTCGGCACCCAGCGGGTAGGGCACCTGCATGATGACCCACTGGGCCCGCGCCAGATAAGGCGCGGGATGAACGCCCGGCCGGTCGCAATGGCCCAGGAACAGATCCTTGTCGACCTTGAACGCCAGCGAGTCGCCTCGCAGGCCCTGCAGGGCGAACATCTTGTTCCCGGCAATGGAAAACACTCGCACGCCGCCCCATTTGTAGTCCTCCCTGGCGCCGGGCAGGCCCAGGCAAAACTGCGCGACATCCTCTTCGCTCAACCTCATATCGTTCTATCTCCACTGCCCTCGAAGGCTTCCACCAAATGATCGATCCATGCCCGCACCGCTGGCAGCATGCCGCGCCGATGCGGATAGACCGCCTGGAGCCAGCCATCGGGCGACGACCATCCAGGCAGGAGCTCCACCAGTGTGCCGTCCTGCAATTGCTGCTCGCAATACATGCTCGGCAATAAAGTGAAGCCCAGCCCGCCAAGGGTGCACGCGCGGCGCACAATGAAGTCGTCGATGCCCAGGCGGGCTTCCAGGCTCAGTTCCACACGCTGCCCATCGGCGCTGACCAGGCGCAGGTGCACCTGGCGATCGGGCTCCAATGCCCCCAGCACCGGCAGCTGTTTGAGATCGTCCGGGGTTTCGATCTGCCGTCCTTCGACAAAGGTCGGGCTGGCAACGATCATCAGCCGCGCCTGACGCAGGCGCCGGGTCATCAGCAATGGGTCTTCGTCCCCCAGGTCGCGAACGCGCAAGGCCACATCGATGCCTTCGCCGATCAAGTCCACACGCCGGTTGAGCAGGGTCATCTCCAGTTGCACCAAAGGATATTTCACCAGGAAGGTTTCGATTATCGCTGGCAGGAACTGGTGGGCCAGGCCCACCGGACTCGATACTCGCAATCGGCCACGGGGTTCGCTGGACATGCTCGCCACCGCTTCGTCGGCCATCTCGGCCTCCAGCAACATGGCCTGGCAATGGCGCAGATAACGTTCGCCGACCGCGGTCAATTTCAACTGGCGGGTGGTGCGCTGGAGTAACCGGGCGCCGAGGCGTTCTTCCAGCTCGGCGATACGCCGCGACAGTCGTGACTTGGGAATGCCCAGCAAGCGCCCGGCGGCAGCAAAACCGCCGGCTTCGACGACTTTGGCGAAGTAGTACAAGTCATTGAGGTCTTGCATGTTCAACTCGATTGTCCTGTCAGTGGGACAAACTATCGCATTTATGCTGACTTATCGATCATTGGCTTCATCGGTAGGATTGTCGCCAACTGATCGCCTAGTTGCGGTCCTCACTTGGAGAGCACTGACATGAAACTGCTGCACATCGATTCGAGCATCCTCGGCGACAACTCCGCTTCCCGCCAATTGAGCCGTGAAGTGGTTGAAGCCTGGAAAGCTGCCGAGCCAAGCATCACGGTGACCTACCGTGATCTGGCCGCTGATGCCATCAGCCATTTTTCCGCCCAGACGCTGGTTGCCGCCGGTACCAGCGCCGAATTGCGCGACGCCGCTCTCAAGTACGAAGCCGACCTGAGCGCTGAGACGATGGCAGAATTCCAAGCGGCGGACGCGCTGGTTATCGCAGCCCCCATGTACAACTTCAGCATTCCGACCCAACTCAAGGCCTGGATCGACCGCATTGCCGTGGCTGGCCAGACGTTCCGCTACACCGAAGCCGGGTTCGAAGGGCTGTGCGGCGGCAAGAAACTGGTGATCGTTTCCACCGCGGGCGGCTTGCATGCCGGCCAGCCGAGTGGCGCAGGCCATGAGGATTACCTGAACGTGATGTTCGGTTTCCTGGGCATCACCGATATCGAATTCGTTCGTGCAGAGGGGCTCGCCAAGGGTGACGACATGCGTTCCAAAGGCATGAACGAAGCCCAGGCGCAGATCGGCGAACAGTTCGCCGCTGCGTAAGGCTTGCGTAAAGGCGCCGAGCGATTCGGGCAACCTTCGTGAAACCCTGCATTCTCGTCGTCATTGGAGGGCTAGGATGCAGGGTTTTACTGCATTCGGCGCCGGGCTTTATGGCGCAGGTCATGACGGCCAAGACGGCGATCGACGGGGCCTTCCCGTACGCGGGTGCAGGTGGACGATTTGATCTGGAGCGAGGTGTCGAGTGGTGGGGCAGAGGCGCTTTTGGTCACTTTTGGATGGTCCGGCTCCCGGCTCTTCCCAAAGTGACCCGTCGCATGGGCGCAACCCTGAGCCGCCGTTACCGCAGCAACGGAGATACACGCCAAAGCAAGTCAATCCCGAGCCTTTTCAAAAAAACGGCACCTGCTCTTGGAAAAAAGGAGGTGCCGCTTTTGGAGCCTAGGTGAACGGTATAGCCACATGAAGTGGACTTAAGAGGCAAACCGCCGCAGCCCCACTGGTGGTACGAAGGCTTCCAGTTCGGCCTCTACCGCCTCGATTATTCGTTCAACATCCGGGGCATTCATCACGGTCGCGCAGGGGATACCGGCAATGGCGATCATGGTCTCGCCGCTGGCGCGGTCAAACAACCGGGCAACCATGCTGCCAGGCGCATCCATGCTCGCTTCGAATCCCATGGGATGGAAGTGCCAGCGCATCAACTGGCAAGCGTTGGGGAACGTAACCTTGCTGAAAGATCCTTTATTCATGTTGCCCGCCTTCTTCAATCGAGCGCTTCCTTTTGCTCATGTCAGGAAGGAAGAGCCTTCATGGCTCTACCAGTGAGAACTAAAAATAGCACCTGCAAATGAAACTCATGCGGGTTTTTTCAGTCCGTTTTGCGATTGGTTCACTTTTTTTGATCTGGATCACGACTTAAGCGGTAATGTCCAGAATGCCATCACGCTTGACTGGGGTTGTCCTGGGGCTTGGGCGATGCCTCTGGCTCGCGGCCTTTCCAGGTGATGAGCAGGGCCAGGGTCACCATCGCCAAGGCGACGGCGAAGGTGATGTGCAGGCCGTTCGTCACGGCCGCAGGGCTGGCACGGGTGATGTCATTCGTCGCCACCGTCGCCGCAAACACCGCGCCGAGCAGGGAGGCGCCGGTGAAGAAACCCAGGTTGCGCGACAGGTTGAGCAGCCCGGCGATGACACCTCGCCTTTGAGCCGCTACATCGGCCATGACTGCCGTGTTGTTGGCCGTCTGGAAGAACGCGTAGCCGAGGGTCGTTACCACGATCGCTGTGAGGTAGCCGACGGTGCCAAGGGCAGGGGGAACCAGTGACAGCATCAGGCAGCCGAGGACCATGGTGGCCAGGCCGGCGAGCCGCATGGGCTGCACACCGAAGCGATCCGTCAGGCGTCCGGCAGGCACTCCGGCCAGCGCCGCCACCGACGGCCCTGCGGCCAGCGCCAACCCTACGAAGGCCGCCGGCAGTCCGAGGGTGATGGACAAGTAAAACGGCCCCACCAGCAGCGTCGCCATCATGACCGTCGCGACCAGGGCGCTCGTCGCCAGGCCTGATACCAATGATTTGTCGCGAAACACTGTCAAGGGCATCAGCGGCGATGCAGCCCGGGACTGGGCCCGGATGAACAGTCCGCCACCCACAAGCGCGATCAGCAGCAGTGCAATGTTCAATCCGCCAAAGCTCCCGCGACCGGAGGTCATGGCCAAGGCATAGGCGGCGAGCGTCATTGCCAACAGCAATGTACCGGTTACATCGAAGTGGGCTCCTTCGGGCTTCGGCGGCACTTCACGCACGGGTAGTGAGTACCACGCCAGCCCTAGCGTCAGCAGGCCGAGGGGGATGTTGACCAGGAACAAGGCCGGCCAACCGAACCCGCTGATCAACATGCCGCCAAAGGACGGTCCAAGGGCTGTGCCCACTGCCGACAGCGTTGCCAGCAGCCCCATGGTGCTACCGGTTTTTTCCTGAACGACCGTTTCGCCAACCAGTGCCAGGGTCAGCGTCATCATGACGGCAGCCCCCAGGCCTTGCAGCGCCCGACCTGCGACCAGCAGCCAAAACGAAGGCGCCAGGCCGCATACCGCCGATGCCAAGGTGAACAGGGCGATACCCGCCAATAGCAGCTTGCGACGGCCCATCAGGTCTCCCAAGCGGCCGACACTGACAATCAGCGTAGTGATTGCCAGCAGATAGGCCAGCACCACCCATTGGACCTGCTGGAAAGAGGCTCCCAGCGCATGGGCCAGCGTCGGCAGCGCCACCGCAGCCACACTGGCGCCAAGGGAGGCCAGCAGCGTCGAGAGCCCAAGGCTGGTCAGGGCCCAGCGAGGTGAAAGGCGTGGGTGTGCGGGCGCGGTTGCCGGCCGGTTTTGTAGCGTGTTGACGGGTTTCATCGTGTCACCTGTATCCATGGCGCTCGAAACGGAGCTGTCAGAACGTTACGCCTGGGCATAACATGGCGGAAGACGCAGCATTTGCACGTTATAGCTGCAACAAACGCCATCTGTTCGATTCGAGATACCGCTATGTCCTCGCCTGACCTCAATTTGCTCGTCACCCTTGATGTGCTGCTCTCGGAAGGTAGCGTGGCCCGGGCCGCCCGGCGATTGCAGCTCAGCCCGTCGGCCATGAGCCGGGCACTGGCGCGGTTGCGTGAAACCACCGGCGACCCCCTGTTGGTGCGGGCCGGGCGAGGGCTGGTACCGACACCCCGCGCGCTCGAGTTGCGCGAACAGGTCAGCCACCTGGTGCAACAGGCCCAGGCGGTGCTGCGGCCAGTGACGACCCCGGATCTCGGGCGCTTGAGCCGAACGTTCACGTTGCGCACCCGTGAAGGGTTCGTGGAGAACTTTGCCATTGACCTGATCACTCGCATCCATGAGCAAGCGCCCGGCGTGCGGCTGCGTTTCGTGGAAAAAACTGACCGGGACAGCACGGCGCTTCGTGAAGGCGCCGTGGACCTGGAGACCGCCGTCGTGGACAAGGGCGCCAGCCCCGAACTGCGAACCCAGGCGTTGTTCAGCGACCGCTTGATTGGCGTGGTCCGCGCGGGACACCCGCTGAGCCAGGCAGCGGTGAGTGCCGCCGGTTATGCCGCAGGCGGGCATGTGGGTGTGTCGATGCGAGGCCTGGATCATGGTCTCATCGACCAGGCCCTGGCGGCGTTGAATCTGTCGCGGGAAATCGTCACCACCGTGCCAGGTTTTTCCTCGGCGCTGGGGCTGGCCCGCTCCAGTGAACTGATCGCTAGCGTGCCTGAACGCTACACCGCAAGCCTGCGGACGGGCCTGTACAGTTTTGCACTGCCGTTTGCGGTGCCTGGGTTCACGATCGCCATGCTCTGGCATCCGCGAATGGATGCCGACCCTGTGCATCGTTGGCTCCGAGGTTGCCTACGGGAAGTGTGCGCACGTAAAACCGTAGAGGTTTAGTTGATGTCGGTTAATGGCACTTCGCTGGCACTTAGTTGGTGAAAGTGCGACACCGTCCGCAAATTGATAGTTATCGATATTTAATATTTAAATAGAGTTTTGTCCGACAATCCTCAATTCTTGAAGTTGGGTGTTGGCACTAACGAGGCAGAACCCTATTGTTTGTGGGCGTTAAGGGCAGGGCGTGAAATTGAATGAAAAAAAGTGCTAGACGTTTGATTTCCAATTGTGTCAGGTTTCTTACGTCCTCATTGGGCGAGTGATAGGACGATCTCGCCAGAGATTGTCTGTCTGACTAAAACTGTTCCATTTGCAAACAAGGAAGTGTGTTTATGTCGAAACTCAAAAGCAGCGCTATTGATTCTGCAGAACAACTCCTCTGGGCGCCGCAATCATTGGCGGCGGCCAGTAATGCGTTCAACCAGATCAATAGTTTCAGCCACCAATACGACCGAGGCGGTAACCTGACCGTCAACGGCAAACCGTCGTACTCTGTCGACGAGGCGGCCACTCAGTTGCTGCGCGACGGCGCGGCTTACCAGGACCGGGACGGCAGCGGCAAGATCGAGCTGACCTACACCTTCCTGACTTCCGCCTCTTCCAGCACCATGTACAAGCATGGGATCAGCGGCTTCAGTCAGTTCAGTGCCCAGCAGAAAGGCCAGGCGGTCCTGGCCATGCAATCCTGGGCGGACGTGGCCAATCTCACCTTCACCGAAAAAGCCAGCGGCGGCGACGGTCACATGACCTTCGGCAACTACAGCGGCGGCCAGGATGGCGCGGCGGCGTTCGCTTATCTGCCGGGGACGGGAGCCGGCTATGACGGGACCTCCTGGTACCTGATCAACAGAAGCTACACCCAGAACAAGAACCCGGAGCTGAACAACTACGGCCGCCAGACCCTGACCCACGAAATCGGTCACAGCCTCGGCCTGGCCCACCCCGGTGACTACAACGCAGGCGAAGGCAGCCCGACCTACGATGACGCCACTTATGGTCAGGACACCCGTGGCTACAGCATCATGAGCTACTGGAGCGAAAGCAATACCAATCAGAACTTCAGTAAGGGCGGCGTTGAAGCCTACGCCTCCGGTCCGCTGATGGATGACATCGCGGCCATCCAGAAACTCTACGGTGCCAACACCACGACCCGTACTGGTGATTCGACCTATGGTTTCAACTCCAACACCGGTCGCGATTTTCTCAGCGCGTCTTCGTCGTCGGACAAAGTGGTGTTTTCGGTGTGGGACGCGGGCGGCCGCGATACCCTGGATTTCTCCGGTTTCACCCAGAACCAGAAAATCAACCTCAATGACGCCTCGTTCTCCGACGTTGGCGGCATGGTAGGCAACGTATCCATCGCCAAGGGTGCCGTCATCGAAAACGCTATCGGCGGCTCGGGCAGCGATTTGCTGATCGGCAACACGGTGGCCAACGAACTCAAGGGCGGCGCGGGCAACGATATCCTTTGGGGCGGCGGCGGTGCAGACAAGCTCTGGGGTGGCTCGGGGGCGGACACGTTCGTGTTCGCCGCCAGTTCCGATTCGCGACCGGGGACGATGGACCAGATCCTCGATTTTGTGAGTGGCCTGGACAAGATCGACCTGACCGGTATCACCCAGGGCGCGGGCCTGCACTTCGTGAGCGCGTTCACCGGTGCGGCGGGCGATGCGGTGTTGTCGACATCGGGTGGCAACAGTCTGCTGTCGGTGGACTTCTCCGGGCATGGCGTGGCTGACTTCCTGGTCGGCACCGTTGGTCAGGCAGCGTTCTCGGATATCGTGGCCTGATGCCAAACCCTGTAGGCGCTGTCGAGCGAAGCGAGGCTGCGATCTTTCCCCAGGCACCTGAGTCTCAAGCGAAAAGATCGCAGCCTCGCTTCGCTCGACAGCGC
This sequence comes from Pseudomonas sp. RL_5y_Pfl2_73, assembly GCF_963970515.1. Taxonomy (NCBI): domain Bacteria; kingdom Pseudomonadati; phylum Pseudomonadota; class Gammaproteobacteria; order Pseudomonadales; family Pseudomonadaceae; genus Pseudomonas; species Pseudomonas sp. RL_5y_Pfl2_73. The sequence continues at coordinate 111,469 of NZ_CAXAPD010000009.1, forward strand.
CTACAGGACCCGGGCCAGGATAAAAAAAGGCGTAGAAAATTCATGCCCAGTAGCGTCCAGGCAACCGCCGGGTTACTCGCTACGCTGATGATGTTTTGTGGAGAAGTCGCCATGGCACGCAGCCTGTTGTTAGCAGAACCCTCGCAGTTGGCCGGTCAGTGGCAGGCCGTTTTGTCGAGCCCGCAGGACAATGCGCAAACCCAGGCGATGCAGGACAAACCGTCGAACAGTTGCCTCGTCGAACTCAAGGCGGACCAGACCCTGGGCGGGCAAACCGATTGCCTGGGTCAATGGTTGGGGGATGAGCCGGTGCGTTGGTTTACCGAACCCGACGGACTTTCCCTGATCGGTAAACAAAACTCCCGAACGCACTTGGGGTTGCATCAGGGAGATCATTATCAGATGACGTTGAAGTCCGGTTTGATACTCAGGCTTGAGCGCAATAAATCCCAGAGTGCTCATTAACGAGTGAGTACCGCTGAGTCTTGATTAGAGTGCGCTTGTTTAAGCAGGCGTGCGTTTCGGTGTGGGCCGAATTGAAAAACAAAGATTGGTAAGTTGAATAACGGTCCGTTCGCGGGTGAAGCCAACAGCAAGGAAGATCATGAATAGGGTAGGGAGCGTTGCGGCGGCGCCGCTGTTTAAAGCGCTGGGCGATTACAAAAATATTCTGATCAGTGTCGGATGTTTTACCGCGCTGATTAATGTCCTGATGCTCGCGCCTTCGATTTATATGCTCCAAGTGTATGACCGCGGGTTGTCATCGCAGAACGAGACCACGCTGGCGATGTTGTCATTGATGGTCGTCGGCTTCTTCGTATTCATCGGGCTGCTGGAAATGGTACGCAGCTTCGTGGTCATCCGCATCGGCAGCCAGTTGGAGAGACGTTTCAATCTCCAGGTCTACAAGGCCGCGTTCGAGCGCAATCTGCGCCAGGGTGAAGGCAATGCCGGGCAATCGCTGGGCGACCTCACGCATATTCGCCAATTCCTCACCGGGCCGGCGTTGTTCGCGTTCTTCGACGCGCCGTGGTTTCCCATCTATCTGCTGGTGATCTACCTGTTTAACGTGTGGCTCGGTGTGTTTGCCTCCGTCGGCACGCTGCTGCTGATCGGCCTGGCCTGCCTGAACGAGGCCATGACCAAAAAAGCCTTGGGGCAGGCCAGCGTCTACTCGCAACAATCCACTCAACTGGCTACCAGCCATTTGCACAACGCCGAGACGATCCAGGCCATGGGCATGCTCGGCGCGCTGCGCAGCCGCTGGTTTGCCGTGCACTCACGGTTTCTCGGCCAGCAGAACCAGGCCAGCGACACCGGTGCGCTAATCAGTTCCCTGAGCAAGACCCTTCGCCTGTGCCTGCAATCGCTGGTGCTGGGCTTGGGGGCACTGCTGGTGATCAAGGGCGACATGAGCGCCGGGATGATGATTGCCGGCTCAATCCTGATGGGACGGGTATTGAGCCCCATCGACCAGTTGATCGCCGTGTGGAAGCAGTGGAGCGGCGCCAAGCTGGCTTACCGTCGTCTCGACGCGCTGTTGCAGGCGTTTGCGCCCCAGGATGACGGCATGACGCTGCCAGCACCCAAGGGCCAGGTAAGCTTCGAACAAGTGAGCGCAGGGCCACCAGGGCAACGCCACGCGACGCTGCAGCAGCTCAGCTTCAGCTTGGCTGCCGGGGAAGTGCTCGGTGTGCTGGGGGCGTCCGGCTCCGGCAAGTCCACCCTGGCCCGAGTCCTGGTGGGTGTGTGGCCGACCCTCGCGGGTACGGTGCGCCTCGACGGGGCCGACATTCATCGCTGGAATCGCGAGCAACTCGGCCCGCACATCGGCTATCTACCCCAGGACATCGAGCTGTTCAGCGGCAGCATTGCCGAGAACATCGCCCGGTTTCGCCAAGCCGATCCGCAAAAAATCGTCGCCGCCGCGCAGCAGGCCGGGGTCCATGAGTTGATCCTGCGCTTGCCCCAGGGTTATGACACGGTGTTGAGGGAGGACGGCGGCGGTTTGTCCGGCGGGCAGAAACAACGGGTTGCGCTGGCCCGTGCGATGTACGACCGGCCGAGCCTGGTGGTGCTCGACGAACCCAACTCCAACCTCGACATGGTTGGCGAAGCGGCGCTCGCCAGTGCCATCGCGCAGATGAAGGCCCAGGGTACCAGCGTCGTGCTGGTCACTCATCGTTCCTCGGCACTGGCCCAGGCCGATAAGTTGCTGGTGCTCGACGAAGGCCGGCTACAAGCCTTCGGCCCCAGCCAGCAAGTGCTGCGGGCGCTTTCCGGCCACTCGGGCTCACAGGACAACGCGTCGCGCAGCTCACCGCCGAACAGTCCCCAGGCGACCCCCAACGGACTGAGCATGAGTCGCCAGTATCAGGCTGCCAGCAAACCGGGTGGCGTATGAGCAAGGAGCGCGACATGAATCTTGAACATTCTCAGGACGTTGAGCACTCGGAGCGCGACGCCCGTTTCTTCACGCGCATGGGCTGGGCACTGGCGCTCGTTGGCGCGGGCAGTTTTTTCACTTGGGCCAGCCTGGCACCGCTGGACCAGGGCATCCCCGTGCAAGGCACCGTGGTGGTTTCAGGCAAGCGCAAGGCGGTGCAATCGATGAGCAGTGGCGTGGTCAGCCGGATCCTGGTGCGCGAAGGCGAAGCGGTGAAGCAGGGCCAGCCGCTGTTCCGCCTGGACCAGACCCAGGCCGCCGCCGATGTGCAATCACTGCAGGCACAGTACCGGATGACCTGGGCGAGCCTGGCGCGCTGGCAAAGCGAGCGGGACAACCTGTTGCAGGTGAGTTTCCCGGCTGAGCTGAGTCGCGATCCCGATCCACGCCTGGCCCTGGTGCTTGAAGGCCAGCGGCAACTGTTCAGCAGCCGCCGCGAAGCCTTCGCCCGGGAGCAGGCGGCGTTGCGCGCCAGCATCGAGGGTGCCACGGCGCAATTGGCGGGCATGCGTCGGGCCCGCGGCGACTTGACCGCCCAGGCCGAATCCCTGCGTCTGCAACTTGGCAACCTGCAACCCTTGGCCGACAACGGCTACATCCCGCGCAACCGCCTGCTGGACTATCAACGCCAGCTGTCGCAAGTGCAGCAGGAATTGGCGCAGAACAGTGGCGAAAGCGGGCGAGTGGAGCAGGGGATCGTCGAGTCGCGCTTGAAGCTGCAGCAGCATCACGAGGAATACCAGAAAGATGTCCGCAGCCAGTTGGCCGACGCCCAGCTCAAGAGCGAAACCCTGCAACAGCAACTGAAATCCGCCGGGTTCGAGCTGCGACACAGCGAAATCCTCGCCACCGCCGATGGCATCGCCGTCAACCTGGGGGTGCATACCGAGGGCGCGGTGGTGCGCCAGGGCGACACTTTGCTGGAAATCGTCCCCCAGGGCACGCGGCTGGAAGTGGAAGGGCATTTGCCGGTGCACCTGATCGACAAGGTCGGCCCGCATTTGCCGGTGGACATCCTGTTTACCGCCTTCAACCAGAACCGTACGCCCAGGGTGGCGGGGCAAGTCAGCTTGATTTCTGCCGATCAGATGCTCGATGAAAAGACCGGTGCACCGTATTACGTCCTGCGCAGCAGCGTCAGCGACGTGGCGATGGACAAGCTCAACGGCTTGGTGATCAAGCCCGGCATGCCGGCCGAGATGTTCGTGCGCACGGGCGAGCGCTCGTTGCTCAACTACCTGTTCAAACCGCTGCTCGACCGAGCCGGCTCTGCGTTAACCGAAGAATAAGGATGTCCGGCGGTATGAAGCGTTTCTATTGGGTGGCCGTGCTGGTCGTTTCCGTGTGCAACAACGCCTGGGCCATGGGGCCCTTCGAGTTCTACGAGCAGGCCTTGCGCAATGACCCGGTCTACCTGGGCGCGATCAAAGAGCGCGATGCGGGCCTGGAAAACCGCATCATTGGCCGCGCCGGGCTGTTGCCGCACCTGGGCTACAACTACAACAAGGGGCGCAACCAATCCAAGGTCACGTACCTCAACGATCGCGGCGCCAGCCAGCATGACGATCGTAACTACAGCAGCTACGGCTCCAGCCTGACGCTGCAACAACCGCTGCTGGACTACGAGGCGTACGCGGCCTACCGCAAAGGCGTGGCCCAGGCGTTGTTCGCCGACGAAAGTTTTCGTGGCAAGAGCCAGGAGTTGTTGGTGCGGGTGCTGAGTCATTACACCCAGGCGCTGTTCGCCCAGGACCAGATCGACATTGCCCAGGCCAAGAAAAAAGCCTTCGAACAACAATTTCACCAGAACGAGCATCTGTTTCGCCAGGGCGAAGGTACGCGCACCGACATCCTCGAGGCGCAGGCCCGCTATGAGTTGGCAATCGCCGAAGAGATCGAGGCGCGCGATGAGCAGGACGCCACCTTGCGCGAGCTGGGCTCGCTGATTGGCGTTCCGGCCCTGGACATCGGCGACCTGGCCCCGCTGCACGACACCTTCCAGACCTTTGCCTTGCAGCCGGCCAGTTTCGACACCTGGCACGAGCTGGCGGTAAGCAACAACCCCAATCTGGCATCCCAGCGCCAAGCGGTCGACGTGGCGCGTTTCGAGGTGGAGCGCAACCGCGCCGGGCACCTGCCCAAGGTCAGCGCCTACGCGACGATGCGCCAGAACGAATCGGAAAGTGGCAACACCTACAACCAGCGCTACGACACCAACACCATCGGCCTGGAAGTCAGTGTGCCGCTGTACGCCGGTGGCGGGGTCTCGGCGTCGACCCGTCAGGCCAGCCGCAACATGGAACAGGCCGAATACGAGCTGGCTGCCAAGACCCGCGAGACGCTGATCGAACTGCGCCGTCAGTTCAGCGCCTGCGTATCCGGGGTGAACAAACTCCGCGCTTATCAGAAGGCCCTGAGCTCCGCCGAGGCGCTGGTGGTCTCGACCCGGCACAGCATCCTGGGCGGCGAGCGGGTCAACCTCGATGCACTCAATGCCGAGCAACAGCTCTACACCACCCGCCGTGACCTGGCCCAGGCCCGTTACGACTACCTCATGGCCTGGACCAAGCTGCATTACTACGCCGGCACCCTCGGCCCGCAGGACCTGGCGAAGGTGGATGAGGCGTTTGTGTCCCAGGCGCCAATTCAATGATCGGCGCGTTGCTTTTGTGGCCAGAGATTGCTCCCGCTGTGCTCTGTAGGCGCTGGCGAAGGCTTGGGCCGTGTTCGGACGATCTTTTGATCTTGACCCTTCGCTCTCGACTCAATGGGCAGTGGAAAGATCGCAGTCTCGTTGCACTCGGCAGCTCCTACAGTCGCGCCCGACTGTACAGCTTCGCTAAATCCCCTCGCCACAGGTGAGTTGTTGTAGCAATCCATAACGCGTTACTAAGGATGGTTCGTGATGAAAGTCGATAACAAAAAACAGCCCGGACAGAACGGCCAGGTGCTTCTGCTCAAGGCCCTCAACCGCGCCGTGCTCTGCGCCCTGGCAACCTTGGGCACGGCTCAGGCGGCGCCTTATGTCGAGAGCGGCAGGGCGGGCAACCCGGACAGCTGGCGCAGCAGTGAATTCAACGCCGAATGGGGGCTGGGGGCAATCGATGCGCAGCAGGCCTACGCTGCCGGGTATACCGGCAAGGGCGTCAAGCTGGGGATCTTTGATCAGCCGGTCTACGCGGCTCACCCGGAATTCTCTGGCACCGGCAAAGTCGTGACCCTGGTCACCAGTGGCCTCCGTGAGTACACCGACCCCTACATTCCGGTGAAGGCCGGTGATGCGTTCCGCTACGACGGTTCACCCACCGTGGGCTCCGATGGCAAGCTGGGTTCCCATGGCACTCATGTCGGCGGGATCGCCGCCGGCAGTCGCGATGGCAGCCCCATGCACGGCGTGGCGTACGATGCGCAGATCATCAGCGCCGACAACGGCGACCCGGGCCCCGAGGACGGCATCATCCTGGGCAACGATGGCGCGGTGTACAAGGCGGGTTGGGACGCGTTGATCGCCAGCGACGCACGCATCATCAATAACAGCTGGGGCATCGGCATCACCGATCGTTTCGACCAGGGCGGCCGCGATCCGGCGTTCCCGCACTTCACCGTGCAGGACGCGCAACTGCAATTCGACCAGATCAAGCCGTTGCTGGGCACCAAGCCCGGCGGCGCCTACGAGGGCGCTATCGCCGCAGCTCGCAGCGGGATCGTGACGATCTTCGCCGCCGGCAACGACTACAACCTCAATAACCCCGATGCCATCGCGGGCCTGGCGTATTTTGTGCCGGACATCGCGCCGAACTGGCTCACCGTGGCGGCGCTGCAAGTCAACCCCGACACCGCCAGCGCCGATCCGTACACCATCAGCACCTTCTCGTCACGCTGCGGCTACACCGCCAGCTTCTGCGTTTCGGCACCGGGTACCCGGGTCTACAGCGCCGTGATCGGCGGCACCCGTGCCGACGACCTGACCGTCGGCTACGCCAACAAAAGTGGCACCTCCATGGCCGCGCCCCATGTCGCCGGCAGCGTGGCGGTGTTGATGGAGCGTTTCCCGTACATGACCGGCGCCCAGGTCGCCAGCGTGCTGCGCACCACCGCCACGGACATGGGCGCGCCGGGCGTCGATTCGTTGTATGGCTGGGGCATGATCAACCTGGGCAAGGCCATCGACGGCCCGGCGATGCTGGTGACCGAGCAGGACATTCCCGAGGCATTTCGCATCAAGGGCGCTTATGGCACCGGTCAGTTCGTGGCGGACCTGCCGGGTATGGGGGCGATCATCGATGCCGGAAAATCCACGGAGCGGGTGTGCAGTGGCCTCCAATGTGGCCTGGACGTTTGGCGCAACGACATCGCCGGCCACGGCGGGTTGACCAAGGAGGGCATCGGCACCCTGGTGCTCACCGGCGCCAACACCTACAGTGGGCCAACCCTGGTCAATCAAGGACGATTGGCAATCCATGGCTCGCTGGCGTCGGCCGTTACAGTCAACGACGGCGGCACCCTCGGTGGCCACGGGCGCATCGCTAGCCTGACCGCCAACCGCGGCGGTAGCGTGGCTCCAGGTAACTCTATCGGCACGCTGCAAGTGGCCGGCGATGTGACGTTCCAGCCCGGTTCGAACTACGCGGTGGAAGTCTCGCCCACCTCCAGCGACCTGATCGTTGCCGGCGGCAAGGCCTCCATTGACGGGGCGACGGTGTCGCTGTCCCTGGAAAACAGCCCGACGCTGCTCACGGCCGGCGAGGTGAAAAGCCTGCTGGGCAAGCAGTTCAATATCCTCCAGGCCGCCGATGGTATTGACGGGCGTTTTGCTGAAGTCTTGCCCAACTATGCGTTTCTGGGGGGGGACCTGGCGTACAGTGCCAGTGGCATTCAACTGGCGGTCGAGCGTAACAATGCATCTTTTTCCAGCCTCGGCCTGACGCCTAACCAGCGCTCCGTCGCCTCGGCCGCCGAACAACTGGGCGCGGGCAACGGACTCTACGAAGCCTTGCTGCTTTCGCCCAGCGCCGCGGTGGCGCAACAGGCATTCCAGCAACTGTCGGGTGAAATCCATCCGGCCATCGGCACGTTGTTGATCAATGACAGCCGTCAATTGCGCGACGCCGTGGGGGATCGCCTGCGTCAGGACGCACTGTACGACGCCGGTACACCGACCGATGCCAGCAGTAATGCCTGGTTCAAGGTGCTAGGGGCTTGGGGCAAGAGCGATGGCGGACATGCTCATGCCGGTACGACCAGCTCCATCGGCGGGCTGCTGGCCGGTATCGACGGCCTGATCAGCGACCAGACGCGACTGGGCTTCGTCACCGGCTACAGCGACAGTTCGTTGAGCATGGGCGACGGCACCCATTCCTCGGCCAAGGCCGACAGCTATCACCTGGGGGCCTACCTGGGGCATGAAATCGACGCGCTGCGCCTGACCGTCGGCGGCGCCCACAGCTGGCATCGCATCGACGTCAAGCGGGACCTGCAATGGGGTGACGTCAGCGGCCGCGAGAAAACCAAGCGCGATGCCCGGACCACCCAGTTCTTCACCGAAGCGGCGTATCGCCTCGACTTGCAACCGATAGCCCTGGAGCCGTTTGCCAACCTGGCCTATGTACACCTGGACAGCGACAGCTTCCATGAGAAAGGTGACAACGCAGCCCTTCACGCTGGCGACGACCGTCGCGATGCCGTGCTCTCGACCCTGGGCGTGCGAGCTAGCCACACCCTGGCGCTGTCGGAACAACAGCAACTGCAACTGTCCGGCTCCCTCGGCTGGCAGCACAACCTGAGTAGCACCACGTCCGAGCAGAACCTGGCATTGGCCGGCAGCAGTAACACCTTCGCGGTGCAGAGCGTGTCCATGGACCGCAACGCCGCCGTGATCGGTGCCCGTGCCGGGCTCGCGGTTGCCAAGGATGTGCGGGTCAACCTCGATTACAACAGCCTGCTCGGCTCCCGGGCTAAAACCCATGGCGTGGGCCTGACGCTGGATTGGCAGTTCTGACCAAGGGAGCAAATCAACACACACTTCTGTGGCGTATAGCCGCCGTGTAAGAGCTGTGTGGAACTGTGTAGGAGCTGTCGAGTGCAACGAGGCTGCGATCTCTCCCCCGACACTTGAATCTCAAACGAAACATCAAAGATCAAAGATCAAAGATCAAAGATCAAGGATCAAGGATCAAGGATCAAAAGATCGCAGCCTTCGGCAGCGCCTACAGGGCTTGCCCGCTTCCAATATTCCAACAACAAAAGAGAGCAACAACCATGGGTATCTACGACTACAAGAACCTCGGCACCACCGAATCCAAGGCACTGGTCAGCGACGCAATGGCGATCATGCTGTATTCCTACCACAACCTCGACCACGGATTTGCCGCCGGTTACCAGCACAACGGCTTCGGTGCCGGCCTGCCGGCGACCCTGGTGACTGCGCTGCTGGGCGGCACCGACTCCCAAGGGGTGATTCCCGGCGTGCCGTGGAATCCCGATTCGGAAAAACTGGCCCTGGAGGCGGTACAGAAGGCTGGCTGGACGCCCATCAGCGCCGCGCAACTGGGTTACGCCGGCAAGGTGGATGGCCGCGGGACGTTTTTCGGTGAAAAAGCGGGGTACACCACCGCGCAGGTAGAGATCCTCGGCAAGTACGACGCCGAGGGCCACTTGCAGGAAATCGGCGTGTCGTTTCGCGGCACCAGCGGCCCTCGGGAAAACCTGATTAGCGATTCCATTGGCGACGTGATCAACGACCTGATGGCCGCGCTGGGGCCCAAGGACTATGCGAAAAACTACGTCGGCGAAGCCTTTGGCAACCTGCTTGGGGACGTCGCAAAGTTTGCCCAGGCCCATGGCCTGACAGGCAACGACGTGCTGGTCAGCGGCCACAGCCTGGGCGGACTGGCGGTCAACAGCCTGGCGGACTTGAGTGCCAGCCAATGGGCAGGGTTCTATTCCAGTGCCAACTACATCGCCTACGCCTCGCCAACCCAGAGCAGTACCGACAAGGTCCTGAACATCGGTTACGAGAACGATCCGGTGTTCCGTGCCCTGGACGGCTCGACATTCAACCTTGCCTCGGTGGGGGTGCACGATGGGCAACAGGAATCGGCCACCAACAACATCGTCAGCTTCAACGACCACTACGCTTCGACGGCATGGAACGTGTTGCCGTTTTCCATTCTCAACATTCCCACCTGGATTTCCCACCTGCCTACCGGCTATGGCGATGGCATGGGCCGGGTCATGAACTCGGTGTTCTACGGCCTCACCGAAAAAGACTCCACCATCATCGTCGCCAACCTGTCGGACCCTGCGCGCGCCAGTACCTGGGTACAGGACCTCAACCGAAATGCTGAAACCCACACCGGCAGCACGTTCATCATCGGCAGCGACAGCAATGACCTGATCCAGGGCGGCCAGGGTCACGACTACCTGGAAGGCCGTGCTGGTAACGACACCTTTCGCGATGGCGGTGGCTACAACGTGATCGTGGGCGGGCAGGGCAGCAATAGCCTGCAACTGCAGCAGTCGGTGAAGGATTTCAGTTTCGCCCATGACGGGGCCGGGACGCTGTATATGCGCGACGCCCATGGCGCGATAAGCATCACCCGCGACATCGGCACGCTGGTCAGTAAGGAGTCGGGGTTGTTCTGGGGGCTGCTCAAGGATGAGGTGAGCCACAGCGTCACCGCTAATGGCCTGGTGGCCGGCGCCAACCTGACGGCGTATGCCTCTTCGATCAAGGGCAGTGCAGCCAACGACACCCTGGTTGCGGGGGCGAAGGGTGACTGGCTGTTCGGCCAGGACGGCGATGATGTGTTGGTGGGCAGCGCGGGTAACGACACCTTCGTCGGCGGCGCGGGCAATGACCGGATGCAAGCGGGCGGCGGCAGTGACACCTTCCTCTTCAACGGCGCCTTCGGCCAGGACCGGGTCAGCGGTTACGACGCCGGGGACAAGCTGGTGTTCCTCGGCGTGCCGGGCGCCGGGGCAGGTCATGACTACAGCCAGTACCTGTCACAAGTGGGCAATGACACGCTGCTCAAGGTCGGCGCCAGTTCCGTGACCCTGGTGGGCGTTGGTCTCGGTCAGGTTGGTGGAGAAGGGATCGTGTTCGCCTGATATCGCCATCGCGAGCTGGCTCGCGCCCACAATGGATTACTCGTGTTCACCACCAGACCCTGTGGGAGCGAGCCTGCTCGCGAAGACGGTGCAGCAGGCGAGTCACTGGAAATCAGTCTTCCTTGCGAATGGTTGCTACATCATCGGCGCGGACCCGGACTTTCCTGCCGGAAATATCCTCGAATTCGTAGAAACCGTCGACGGTGCGGGTATTGGGGGTGTCTTTGGTCAAATACTGGGTACCGTTCTGCAAGGTCACCACGGTTGGCGACGCGCAGCCAGCCAGAGCCAGAAATGCCGCGACGACCATGGGCAGGCCCAGAAACCTGATGTTCATAACCATAACCTCTCATCAAAAGGACACGGAGCAGCTGATTCGACCGCGCCATCACATTAGCTAACGGCCATTGGTCTCGCTTGCCGTAGGAAAGTTCATCGCTAGTTGAAGGATTTAACCTTAAATATAGGAGACCGTTCATCTTTTGCTGTTGCCTGGCGGGTTTACAGCTGTTATCTGTATGCATAACCAGTACCCCGATATCCTTGGCGTTCTTTCCGTGGCAGTCCGTTCCCTCGACGATCCGTTTTACTACCTGAACAACTTCCAGCAGGTGCTCGCTTGGTTGACGCAGCGTTATGCCGATGTGCTCAGCGCCGACGAGCAGCGCTTCATCGAACACTTTGCAGCGTTGCCGCGTGGCGCCCAGGGCTTGCTGGTGCGGATGGTGATGCGCAAGGGAGTACGGTTCCGTCATAGCAAGCTGCATTACCCGGAAATCGGTGACATTGGCGCGGCCGTTGCGCCACTGCTGGCGCTGGGGTGGGTCGAGGAACAGGCCCCCATAGGGCTCGTCGAACTGTTCGAGGTGCTGCTCAAACCGGAAATCCTCCTGTGCCTGGGCCACCTGATCGAACACCCCAAGGCGAAAAAGACCGAATGGCTCCAGACCTTGGATGAACGCCTTAACCAGCCCCAGTCGTTCGCTGCCTGGTGCCCGCAGCTGGATGACCGGCTGTACAGCCTGACGATCATGAATCTGTGTGACCGGCTGCGGTTGATGTTTTTCGGCAACCTTTACCAGGATTGGTCGGAATTCGTCCTGGCGGACCTGGGCATCTTTACCTACGAAACCGTCGAGTTCAGCGCCGAGTCACGGGGCTTGCGCAGCCGTGAAGACGTCGATGCCTGCCTGTTCCTGCACGACTGCCAGCAACGCTTCGAAGCCGGCGAGCCCCTGGAAGACATCGTCGCTCAGGTCAATGAGCTGTCCCTGGGCAACCCATGGCTGCAGCGGCGTCGGGGCAAGTTGTTGTTCCAAATCGGTCAGCACGGCGAGCGCATCGGCGACTTCGCCTTGGCCTTGGGCATCTATCGTGATTGCACCTACCCCGGCGCGCGGCTGCGGATGGTCCGGGTGCTGGAGCGCATCGGCGAATACGCCCTGGCCCTTGAACTGGGCGAGGCGGCAGCCCTCGCACCGCAAAGTGCTGCCGAAACCCAGGCCTTGCTGCGGATCGTGCCCCGTCTTCGGCGCAAATTGGGCGGGCCACCGGTGCCACGGGGCATGGCCCGGGAAGTGGAGCGCCTGGAGCTGCACCTGCCGCGCGTCGATCCGACCTTGTCGGTGGAGTACCACGTCCAGGCCCACCTGCACGACGAAACCGCGCCGGTGCATTACGTCGAGAACAGCCTGATCAATTCGCTGTTTGGCCTGCTGTGCTGGCCGGCAATCTTCGCGCCGTTGCCGGGCGCGTTTTTCCACCCGTTCCAACGCGGGCCGGTGGACCTGCTCAACGAGGACTTTCATGCCCGTCGCGCTGAGTTGTTCGCGGCCTGCTTCGCCGAGCTGGACGACGGGCGCTATCGGGACACGATTGGTCGCCGCTTCGCAGAAAAGTGGGGTGTGCAGTCGCCTTTCGTGTTCTGGGGCGCGCTGTCCGAAGAACTGTTGGCCCAGGCCCTCGATTGCCTGCCAGCCGCACACCTCAAGCAGTGGTTTAACCGGCTGCTGTTGGACATCAAGGCCAACCGTGCCGGCATGCCGGACCTGATCCAGTTCTGGCCGCAGCAAAAGACCTACCGGATGATCGAAGTCAAAGGTCCTGGTGATCGCCTGCAAGACAACCAACTGCGCTGGCTGGAGTTCTGTCAGGAACACCAGATGCCCGTCGCCGTTTGCTACGTGCAATGGGCGGGGCAGGGCGCATGACCCCGGCGCCAAGCTACAGCATCGCCGTGAGAGCGTTGTGTGAGTTCACCGCCAAGGTGGGTGACCTAGACTTACGTTTCACGCCGTCGCCCACGGCCCTGGAAGGCATCGCTGGCCATCGCACCGTGGCCTCGCGGCGCAGCGAGGGTTATCAGGCTGAAGTGGCCCTCGAAGGTCTTTACCAGACACTGACAGTCAAAGGCCGGGCGGACGGCTACGACCCCGTTCGCCATTGCCTTGAAGAAGTGAAGACCTACCGGGGCGACCTGGCCAAGCAGCCCGCCAATCATCGCCAACTGCATTGGGCCCAGGCGAAGATCTATGGCGGGTTGATGTGCCAGAAACTGCAGTTGCCGCACATCGACGTGGCCCTGGTGTACTTCGACATCGTCAGCGAAAAGGAAACCTGCATCACCCAACGTTTTGAGGCGACACAACTGCAAGCCTTCTTCGAAGCGCAATGCACATTGTTCCTGGCCTGGGCCGAACAGGAAATGGCCCATCAACAGGCGCGCAACCTCGGCGCGCAATCGCTGGTATTTCCCCATGCGGGTTTCAGGCCGGGGCAACGGCACTTGGCCGAATCGGTGTTCAAGGCCGTCAGCACTGGCCGCTGCCTGATGGCCCAGGCGCCCACCGGTATCGGCAAGACCGTTGGTACGCTGTTCCCACTGCTCAAGGCCCTGGCGCCACAGCAACTGGACAAGGTGTACTTCCTCACGGCGAAAACCCCAGGGCGCAAGCTGGCCCTGGATGCGGCGCGCGTGATCACCCAAGGCGTGCCGTCAATGCCATTGCGGGTGCTGGAAATGATCGCCCGGGACAAGGCTTGTGAACACCCGGACAAAGCCTGCCATGGCGAATCCTGCCCGCTGGCCCGTGGTTTCTACGACCGCTTGCCGGCCGCCCGGGCTGCGGCGAGCCAGGTCACCTTGCTCGACCAGGCGGCGTTGCGCGAGATTGCGCAGGTCCATGAGGTCTGCCCGTATTACCTCAGCCAGGAAATGGCCCGCTGGGCCGACGTGGTGGTGGCCGACTACAACTATTACTTTGACTTCAGCGCGTTGCTCTTCGGCCTGGCCCAGGCCAACGGCTGGACGGTCGCGACCTTGGTGGATGAAGCCCATAACCTGGTGGAGCGCGGGCGACAGATGTACAGCGCGACCCTCGACCAGGCCACGCTGACCAGCGTGCGCAAAACCGCCCCCGAACCGCTGAAGAAATCCCTGGATAGGGTCAATCGTCAGTGGAACGCCTTGCATACCCCTCAGGTGGCGGCCTATCAAGCCTATGAAAAACTGCCGGAAAAACTGCTCCAGTCCCTGGCCACCTGCACGACGGCTATCGGCGATTACCTCAACGATCATCCCTTGGGCGTGGACAGCGGATTGCAGGCGTTTTACTTCGACGCCTTGCAGTTTGGCCGGGTGGCGGAAACCTTCGACGAGCACTTTCTGTTCGACATCCACAAGCGCGAACCCGGCCGCCAGCGCAGCTTGTCTACGCTGTGCCTGCGCAACGTGGTGCCGGCCGCATTCCTGCGTCCCAGACTGACGGCGGCCCGCAGCACGGTGCTGTTTTCCGCGACCCTGAGCCCCCGGCATTACTACGCAGATTTGTTGGGGACGCCGGGCGACACGGTATGGATCGACGTGGAGTCGCCGTTCAAGGCCGAACAACTGGACGTACAGGTTGTGAGCCGCATTTCCACCCGGTTTGCCCATCGCCAGGCGTCCCTGGAGCCCATTGCCGCGTTGATGGCTCGCCAGTTCCGCGAGCGCCCGGGTAACTACCTGGCTTTTTTCAGCAGCTTCGATTACTTGCAGCAAGTGGCCGGGCTGTTTGCCGAGCGGTACCCGCAAATTGCGTTCTGGACGCAATCGCGCGGCATGGGCGAAGCCCCCCGGCAGGCGTTTCTCGAGCGGTTCATGGAACACAGCCAAGGCATTGGCTTTGCGGTGCTGGGCGGCGCGTTCGGCGAGGGCATTGATTTGCCGGGGTCACGCCTGATCGGCGCGTTCATCGCCACCTTGGGATTGGCGCAGTTCAACCCGGTCAATGAGCAGATGAAGCAGCGTATGGCGGCGATCTTCGGCGATGGCTACGACTACACTTACCTGTATCCCGGCCTGCAAAAAGTCGTACAGGCGGCCGGCCGCGTGATCCGTACCCAGCAGGATCGCGGGGTGGTGATGTTGATCGATGATCGGTTCGGCGAGGCCCGGGTGCAGCACTTGTTGCCGCGTTGGTGGTCGGTGACCCAGGAAACACACGACTTTCCCTGTGGGAGTGGGCTTGCTCGCGAAGGCGTCGGTGCATCCTGCATCACAGACTGACCCACCGCTTTCGCGAGCAAGCCCGCTCCCATAAATGAGGTAGGCTGGACATCGGCTTACACCTTGCCAGCGCTCAATCGTTTTTCCTGGCACCAGACTTGTTCCATACTCCGCAAAAAGTCCACACGGATGCCCCGGCCAGATGCTTGAGAACAACTCCAAGACCCCACTCATGAACGAGGAACAGCGCTTTCGCCTGCTCATCGACGCTGTGGTCGACTACGCCATCTACATGATCGACCCCTCGGGCATCATCACCAGCTGGAACTCCGGCGCCAGGCGTTTCAAGGGCTACGAGGAATCCGAGATACTGGGCCAGCATTTTTCCCGTTTCTACACTGATCAGGATCGCGCCGCCGGCCTGCCGCAACGGGCACTGGACACGGCAGTGCATGAGGGGCGCTTTGAAGGCGAGGGTTGGCGGGTGCGCAAGGATGGCACGCTGTTCTGGTCCCATGTGGTGATCGATCCGATCATCGACAGCCAGAGCGGCACCCTGCTTGGTTTCGCCAAGATCACCCGTGACCTGACCGACCGCAAGATGGCCGAGGAAACCCTCAAGCAAAGCGAGCAGCAGTTCCGCCTGCTGGTGCAAAGCGTCACCGATTACGCCATCTACATGCTCGACCCGCAAGGCCAGATCACCAACTGGAACCTGGGGGCGCAGCGGATCAAGGGTTATCTTCCGGCGGAAGCCATCGGCCGGCATTTCTCGATGTTCTACACCCCCGAGGATCGCGATAACGGCGAGCCACAGCGCGCGTTGAGCATCGCCGCCAGCGAAGGGCGTTTCGAGAAAAAGGGCTGGCGCATGCGCAAGGATGGCACGCGTTTCATGGCCCACGCGATCATCGATGCGATCCGCAGCGACACCGGCATGCTGTTGGGGTTTGCCAAGATCACCCGCGACATTACCGATGCCACTCAGGCCCAGGAGGCCCTCGAGCAGGCCCGCGAGGCGCTGTTCCAATCACAGAAACTGCAAGCCATCGGCCAGCTCAGCGGCGGCATCGCCCATGATTTCAACAACCTGTTGACGGTCATCCTTGGCAACCTGGAAATCGTGCGCAAGCGCCTGCCCGACGAGCCGAAACTGACTCAATTGCTGGACAACGCGACCCAGGGCGCACTGCGCGGGGTTTCGCTGACTCAGCGCATGCTGGCGTTTGCCCGTCGGCAAAAACTGACCTACGAATCGGTCGAGCTATCGGCACTGGTGCAGGGTATCAGCGGCCTGCTGCAAAGCTCCCTGGGCCCGTCGATACACATCCAGACCCGTTTCGCCGAAGCACTGTCACCGGTGTTGACCGATGTCAACCAACTGGAACTGGCGATTCTCAACCTGGCGACCAACGCCCGGGACGCCATGCCCCATGGTGGCCAGCTCATGATTGCTGTCGATGAGCGGCAAGGGTGTGATGCGGCCCCGGATAAGCCGATGGCCCCCGGACGCTACATTTGCCTGGCGATTACCGATGAAGGCGAGGGCATGGACGAGGCGACGCTGGCCTCGGCTGTTGACCCGTTCTTCACCACCAAGGGTGTCGGAAAAGGTACGGGGCTGGGGTTATCCATGGTGCATGGTCTGGCGGAGCAGTTGGGGGGGCGTCTGATGCTCAAGAGCCAGAAAGGTGTCGGTACCACCGCGCAGTTGTGGCTACCCGTGGCTGACAACCCGGCACCGGGCAAAGCGTCGGTCCAGCAAGCAACACAGCCGGTCAACGAGTTGAAAGTGCTGGTGGTCGATGATGACAGCCTGGTGTTGACCAGCACGCGCCTGCTCATCGAAGACCTCGGGCACCGGGTCCTTTGCGCGCCATCGGGCGTCCAGGCACTGGAGTTGTATGAGCGCAACCCGGACATCGACCTTGTGATCACCGACATGGCCATGCCACAGATGGACGGTGCGCAGTTGGCGAAACTGTTACGCGACCGCCAACCGACCCTGCCTATCATCCTGGCCACCGGTTATGCCGAACGCCTGGAAGGATCTGCCGCGCAATTGCCTCGGCTGATCAAGCCGTTCAAGCAGATTGACCTGGTGCAGATCATTGGGCAAACGATGAAATAGTCAGGAATGTAACGTCCACCTCCTGTGGCGAGGGAGCTGTGTAGATACAAGGAGCTGTCGAGTGAAACGGGGCTGCGATCTTCCCCCAGACACTTGAGTCCCAAACGAAAGATCAAAAGATCGTCCGAACGCGGCCCGAACCTTCGCCAGCGCCTACAGCGCAAGAGCAGCCACTATTCGGTGTTTTTCTTGAACCCACGCAAATTCATCGCACACAGGCAAAACTGCAACACGATCAATGCATACGCGTGGGTATGAAGCCCCCAGATCACCCACAGAATATTGCTGGCAATAAAACAGCTGAATCCCGCCATCCGGCGTCGCGGTTGGCGTGAGCCGATCAACCAGGCGGCCAGCACCGTGACGAGCATCGCTGGCCATTGCACCCATCCAAGATAGTCCACACAAGCGTCCTCTTGCCCTTACGAACTAGAGACCCTGGCGGTTGCGGAGCGTTTCCTCGGATCTTGGATGGACCTGTGGTCCATTGGCTGGAACTTGCCGCGCGCCGGGTCTTTCTAATGAGTTCGAATCATCACCGAGACGCCGCCTGCGCAATGCCCAGAATACTCACCGTGCCCACCCCGGAAGAAGAGCTGACGGAACACAACGCCAAGCTGTTCGGCTCGCCTAAGGAGCGACTGGATTTCTATCGCCGGGAGATCCAGTACGAAACCAGCATCCTGGCTAACCGAACCGATGCTTACCTGGCCGCCCAATCTTTCCTGGTGATCGCCTTTGCTTCGTGCATGGCCAACCTGAACCCGGAATGGGGCAAGTTGTTCACGCTGATCGTGCCGCCATTGCTGTCCTTGCTGGGATTTTTGAGTTCGCTCAATGCCTGGCCGGGCATCAAGGCGGCCTACGAGATCATCGATCACTGGCATTTCAAACAGAGCGAGTTATTGCGCGCCGAACCCTTGATGGGCCTGGCCTACGACGAGTCACCGCTGTTCAGTGAGCGCGAGTCGACGCACAAAGGCTACCGCAAGTCGCTGCTGTTCTCGGTGCGTACGCCGTGGATCTTCGCCTCCTTCTGGGTGCTGTTGGGGGCGTATTCGGTCTATATCCAGATGGGTGATCCTGGCGGGTGAGACACACTGGCCTCAGCCCGAATGCTTGTGGCGCTCATACCACGCCAGGGTGGGCTGGGTCGTGACGCCATGGACAAGAATGCTCAACGCCACCACCGACATCGGTGGATTTGACCCCGACCTGGCGCAGCCCCAGGCCGGCGGCGAACACTGAGAGAAAGCCGTAGCCCTGGATCCACCCGAAGTCGTGACCGGCATCCAGCGCAGATAGACGGAGGTCAGGGCCAGGGTCAGCAACACCGCACCGAGCACCGCTCCCCATACCGTGAAAGTCATCGTTGCTCCTTGGATAGCATCAGGTACTGGCGAGGACGCTTGCTCCCGGCGTAAGCGGTGTAGCTGTGCAGGAGCTGTGTAGGAGCTGTCGAGTGCAACGAGGCTGCGATCTTTCCCCAGCCACTTAAGCCCCAGCGAAAGATCAACAGATCGTCCGAACGCGTCCCGAGCCTTCGCCAGCTCCCACAGTGCGTCGCCAGCGCCCTCGCCACAACGGCGTCCTTGCGCATTCGAGGGCTGGAGCGAAACGAGGGTTCCCCGCGTGAACGGACGATCCCGTTTATCCGCCTGCCTTTCTATCCAAGGGAATTTTTCACCGTTTCTGGCGCTCTGCAACAGAAGAGACGTGTTGATTCAGCGTCCGCCGAGAACCCAAGAGGCCCTTATGACTGCGCTGACTCCCCTTCAATCCCGGCCGGGCACCGTGCACCCTGTCATCGGCAACGGACAGGTGCGCCAATGCTATGAACGACTGCTCCTGGGCCCCGATAATGCAGACAAGCAAGCACACGCCCAGGCGTTCCTCCAGGCATGCATCGCAAAGGCCGCGGGGCTTCCCCTGAAGATGCCCGATGACCCCATGGCGCTGCAGGCCTGGGTCGAGCAGCACAGCGCCGGTGTGGCCCGGCAATACGCTGACTACCTGGAACGGCGCAAAAATGGCGGCGCGCGCGAGTTCTTCAGCGCCAAGGCCCACGCCCTGTACTTCCTGCAGGCTGTGGCGCCGACCAAACGGGTCGACGGCGCCTGGCTGTACGGCGTGGTCAAGCACTGGCACGACCACCGTTTCGAAGGGTTGCTGTGCACCTACCTTGAAGAACTGGGGGACGGTCATCCCGCGCAAAACCATGTGGTGCTCTATCGCAAGTTGCTTGCTGAACACGACCTGTCGGATGCCCCGGACATCGACGACGACCTTTATCTGCAAGGCGCCGTGCAACTGGCCCTGGGCTACGCCGGTGACGAATACCTGCCAGAGGTCATCGGCTACAACCTGGGCTATGAGCAATTGCCCTTGCATCTGTTGATCAGCGCCTATGAGCTGAGCGAACTGGACATCGATCCGTACTATTTCACCCTTCATGTCACCATCGACAACGCCAGCACCGGCCACGCCCATAAGGCCGTGCAAGCGCTGCTGCAGCTGATGCCGCTGGAAGCCGACCGCGAAGCCTTCTGGCACCGGGTCACGCTGGGCTATCGCCTCAACGACCTAGGGCAGGGCAGTCGGGACATCATCGGTTCGTTCGACCTGGATCGCGAAGTGCTGGACATGCTTGAACGCAAACGCCCGTTCGGCCAGCACATGCATTCCGATTACTGCAAGTTCGAAGGCAAGACCGTCAACCAGTGGCTCTCGGCACCTGGCCAACTGGAAGGGTTCCTGGTGGCAATGCAGAACAAAGGCTGGATCAGACGCCATGAAGACCCGCAGAACAGCCGCTTCTGGACACTGATTAACGGGGCTGGGGCAGCCATGTTCGGGGTGTTCAGCCCCTACGAAAAGCAGCTGCTGCATGATTGGATTGCCGGTGACTGGCTGGACGAGGGCACAAGGTCCAGCGCCCGACGTGGTCCGGTTGCTGCTGGCCAGCCAACGACGCCGATGGATGATCCCGATGTACAACGCTTGCAACAGGCACTGCAAGGCCGGGCGCCCAACGAACAGATGCAGGTTCTGATGCCCTGGCTCTGTGCGCGGCGTCATAGCCATCCGGCCGGGCTGTTGGCGACTCGTCGGTTCATCGAGCTCAAATCCGCACTTCGCTAGGAAACCCCGCATGAATGAGGCAGAACGACTGCCCGAGATGGACCTTGCGCTACTGCAACTGGGCCGACGCTTGCAAGCCGACGGCTACCGTTTCATTACCCCGACGCCGTTGACCCACGAGCGGGTCAACCAACGGCCCGGTAATGAACGCTCCAAGACCTTGCGGGACGTGTTCGGCTGGTCGCGGCCGTTTGTGCCGGGGCTGATCAGCGCCGATGAACAGCGGCAACTGCAAGAGGCCCAAGTGCTGGAAGAACGCGACGGCCTGCTGCGCAGCCGGGGGCGTTGGTCGAGCCTGGGTGGCTTGCTGTTCGCTCATTCACAGTTCCCCACCCAAGCCACCGACGCGGTGTTTTTCGGCCCTGACAGCTACCGCTTCGCCCAGTTGATCCATACTCATCTACAACAGAACTTCACGGCGGTGCATCGCGCCGTGGACATCGGTTGTGGCGCCGGCGTCGGTGCGATCGTGATTGCCCGCGCCCGGCGTGAAGCACAAGTGCTGGCGGTGGACATCAACCCGCAAGCCTTGCGCCTGAGCGCAGTGAACGCCGCGCTGGCCGAGGTGGGCAATGTCGAGGTCGTTCGCAGCGACGTGCTGCAGGACGTGCCAGGCCACTTCGACCTGATCGTCGCCAACCCGCCGTACATGGCCGATCCATCCGAGCGCGCCTATCGTCATGGCGGCGGCGCACTGGGCGCCGGGCTGTCGTTGCGCATCGTCGAACAGGCCTTGCCCCGGCTTACACCGGGCGGCTCGCTGGTGCTCTACACCGGCGTGGCGATGGTGGATGGGCGCGACCCTTTCCTGGAAGCGCTGGGCCAATGGCGTGACTCGGCGGACTTGGGCTGGACCTACAAGGAGTTGGACCCGGATGTGTTTGGTGAGGAGTTGCTGACGCCGGGTTATCAAGACGTGGAAAGGATCGCCGTGGTGGCGTTGGTTGTAACCCGCATTGGCGCCGGTATCGGCGGGGTTATCGGAGGGACTATCGATGAACGGACGCATGAAATTCGGCGTTGAAGAGGAGTATTTCATCACCGATCTGCAAACGCGTTGCATGCCGGGTGAACCACCCGCTGAGGCTGTCGCCGCGTGCCAGGCCGAACTGGGCAAGCATTTCGCCCATGAAATGTTCCTGTGCCAAGTGGAGATGGCCTCGCCCATCTTTGACAGCGTGACCGAGGCCGGCGACTACCTGCGCCAGGTGCGTATGGGCTTGAACCAACGGTTGGCACCGTATGGCCTGGGTCTGCTCAGTGCCGGTTCACACCCGATGACAACCCAAGTGCTGCAACCCACCGACGAACTGCATTTCCAGCAACTGTTCGATGATTACCAGCGGGTGGCGCGTCGCAGCGTGCTGTCGGGCTTGCATGTCCACGTGGAAGTTCCGGCCACCCAGGATCGGGTGCGGGTCATGAATGAGATCTTGCCCTGGTTGCCGATGTTCCTGGCCTTGAGCGCTTCATCGCCGTTCTGGAACGGTGGCTACAGTGGCTTTAGCAGCTACCGACAAGTGGCCTGCGATGAATGGCCACGCATGGGTGTGCCGGAGTTTTTCGAAGACGAGCCGACGTTCGCCAGCTACGTCGACATGCTCATGCGTACCGGGTCCATTCGCCAACCCAGCGATTGCTGGTGGGTGATACGGCCTTCCTCACGTTATCCCACACTGGAACTGCGTATTTGTGATGCCTGTCCTCGGGTCGACGACGTCCTGTGCCTCGTCTCACTGTTTCGCCTGATGGTGGCCCATGCCATGGCGCAGCGCCGACCTGGCGCCCACTTCAGCCAGATGTCCCAGTGGGTCCTCAAGGAAAACCGCTGGCGGGCCAAGCGTCACGGAACTCTCGCGGAGTTTATCGTCGAGGGGCAGGAACAGCCGATGTTGATCGGTGAATGGCTGACCCTGGCCGAGCAAACCTTCGGTGAGACCGCAGTAGAGCTGGGTGTCCAGGACGTGTTCAAGCAGGTGCGTCGCATGGTGCAGGAAGGCAACAGCGCCGACCGGCAAATCGTCCTCTTCGAACAGGGGTTGCTACTGGGCGATTGCGTCGAACAGGCCTTGTGCCGCGTAGTTGATCAATTGCTGGCGGAAACCGCCGGGCTGCCGGCCGCCGATCCGGCGTTGCAACAGGTGGCAGGTGGGCCATGAACCGCAAGACCCTGGATGACTACAACCGTATGCGTGACTTCGCCGCTACCCCGGAGCCGGCGGCGAAGCGCTCGCGCAGATCGGCAAGAACCGCCCATGCGTTGCAGTTCTGTATTCAAAAACACGACGCTTCGCGGCTGCATTACGACTTTCGGCTGGAGCTGGACGGCGCGCTCAAGAGCTGGGCGGTGCCCAAAGGCCCCTCCCTGGACCCGAAAGCCAAGCGCCTGGCGGTGCATGTCGAAGACCATCCGCTGGATTACGCCACGTTCGAAGGCAACATCCCCGCGGGCCATTACGGCGCCGGCGACGTTATTGTCTGGGACCGGGGTGTCTGGATTCCCCAGGGTGATCCCCATCAAGGCTATGAAAAAGGCCGGCTCAAGTTCGAGCTGCAAGGCGAAAAGCTCAGCGGCCTGTGGAACCTGGTACGCACCCACATGCCCGGCAAGCAGGAGCAGTGGTTCCTGATCAAGCACCAGGACCAGGCGGCCCGCCCCGAGAGCGAGTACGACGTGGTCCAGGCCGAGCCAGACAGCGTGCTCAGTGATCGCACCCTCGTGCCCAAGCGTCGCGGCAAGGCCGCTTCAGCCACCGCGGTGAAACAACCGGAAAATGCCGTTCAGCCGAAACGCCCCTTGAAAACCACCCTCAGCGGCGTGGTCGCCGGGCCGTTGCCGGAAACCCTCAAGCCGGAACTGGCGACGCTGGTGGAAAGCGTGCCCGACGGCGAATGGCTCTATGAGATCAAGTTCGACGGTTATCGGGTCATGGCGCGCATTGAAAACGGCGATGTAAAGCTGCTCACCCGCAACGGCCATGATTGGACCCGCAAATTGCCAAGACAGGCCGAAGCCTTGGCTGCGCTGGGCTTGCAATCAGCCTGGCTTGACGGCGAGATGGTGGTTGCCAACGACCAAGGCGTGCCGGACTTCCAGGCCTTGCAGAATGCTTTCGAGGTCGGCAGCAGTGGCAAGATCGCCTTTTGCCTGTTCGACATGCCTTACCTCAACGGCATGGATTTGCGCAACGTACCGGTGCAAGAGCGCCGGGCGGCACTGGCTGCGGCGCTGGAGCCCAACGAAAGCCCCTTGCTGCGGTTTTCCGATGCCTTTGAGGAAACGCCCGATGCACTGCTCAACAGTGCCTGCCAGATGCAGATGGAAGGGCTCATAGGCAAGCGCATCGGCAGTGTCTATGTGTCCAGGCGCAGCAACGACTGGATCAAGCTCAAGTGCAAGAATCGCCAGGAGTTCGTGGTGGTGGGCTTCAGCGATCCCAAGGGGGCTCGCAGCGCCTTCGGTGCCTTGCTGCTGGGGCTGCATGATGCCGACAGTGGCCAGTTGCGCTACGCCGGTAAGGTCGGCACCGGGTTCAATGAAACCACCCTTAACAGCATTTACCAGCAACTGCTGCCCCTGGAGACGAAAAAGCCCGCCGTGGTGAATCCGCCCACCGGTTACGACGCCAAGGGCGTGCATTGGCTTGACCCGACGCTGTTGGCCGAAGTGGCCTTTGCCGAAATGACCAAGGACGGCTCGGTGCGCCATGCGGTCTTCCATGGCTTGCGCAATGACAAGCCGGCCAAGGCCATTAGCCAGGAGCTTGCCAAGCCCGTGAAAAAAAACGCTACGGCAAAAAAAAATAACGCCAAGAATGAACCTGGAGCGGCCAAAGCCAAGAGCAAGACAAAGGCATCGAGCCTGACCGGCAAGGTCCGCATCACCCACCCGGAGCGGGTTATTGACGCCAACAGCGGCACCACCAAACTGCAACTGGCCGAATACTACGCCAGCGTCGCCGAATTTATCCTGCCGGAGCTGGTGGATCGCCCGGTGGCCCTCGTCAGGGCGCCGGATGGCATCGCCGGGGAACTGTTCTTCCAGAAGAACGCCGAACGCCTGGCGATTCCCGGCATCACCCGCCTGGATAAGGAACTGACCGGGCAGCCGGGGATGATCATCAACAACGCCGAGGCGCTGATTGGTGCGGTGCAGATGAGCACGGTGGAACTGCACACCTGGAACGCCACGTCCGTCAACCTGGACAAGCCTGACCGGTTCATCCTCGACCTTGACCCAGACCCCGCGTTGCCTTGGAAAAGCATGGTCGAGGCCACGCAGCTCACGTTGTCGGTGCTCGATGAGCTGGGGCTCAAGGCGTTTCTCAAGACCAGCGGTGGCAAGGGCATCCATGTGGTGGTGCCGCTGACGCGCAAACTGGGTTGGGACGAGGTCAAGGGGTTCAGCCATGCGATTGTCAGTCACATGGCCAAGCTGCTGCCGGACCGTTTTTCGGCGGTGTCCGGGCCGAAGAATCGGGTAGGGCGGATTTTCATCGATTACCTGCGCAATGGGTTGGGCGCTACCACTATTTGCGCTTACGCCGCCCGGACCCGGGAAGGGTTGCCGGTGTCGGTGCCGATCTTTCGCGAGGAAGTGGCTGAGCTCAAGGGGGCGAATGTGTGGAATGTGCACAATGTTCATGAGCGTCTGGCGCAAGTGGGGCATGAGCCTTGGGCTGGGCTTAAGCGAACTCGGCAGCGTATTACGGCTGATATGCGCAGGCGTATTGGTATGAGGGAGGCTTAAGGTGTTTTGCGATTGGGTGTGTCTATCCATTGCTGCGGTCACGGCTGCGGGTGGTTCCACCCTGACGGCGGGGTACTTTCGAAAGGCCGGAATACCGCCCCAGGCGAAAGCAACCAAAGCGTTTTTGCCCCACTACTCGGCACCTTGCCTAGGCTCGGTGTGCCCTCACTTCGGCCCTCGTGGTTAACGGGGCGCCGAGATCAACGTCCACCGCGAGGCGGCCTGACAGCCGACCTGTTTTTTGATGAGACCGTGTTTCTCCTGTGGCCGCGGGCTTGCTCGCGAATGTCTGTCCAGGCGAAATCAGGGGGCGTGTGAGGCCCTTATGGTTTGAGGTACAGCAAAAGACAGGGGGCATTTATTTGTTGGCGCAGGACGACGGGGCGATAAAGGGAATGAATCACAACGGCAATGCCGGCACCGTGTGTTTTGCCTGGGCATTCGATCTGAACAGCCGAATCGCCACCTCCGGCGGTGCCGCGGTCAGTTTCAATCAGTTCATCGTCGAGGACGGGCGAATCCTCCAGGGCCGGATGCGTCATGTCCGACGGGTGGAAGCCGACATCATGGAAGCGGCACGCTCGAGCCAGGGTGTCGAGACCCTGGAGCAGATCAAGTTCGCGATTATCGAGCGCAATGGGAAGATTTCGGTGATTGCCAAGGAACCGTCCTGAGCACGTCGCCGGGGACTTATTTCGTGGCGAGGGAGCTCGCACCCGTTGTATGTGCAGGCGCTGACGAAGGCTGCGATCTTTTGATCTTTCGCTGAGTCGTAAAGATCGCAGCCTCGTTGTACTCGACAGCGCCTACGCCACTTCTATGCCTACAGAATCGGCTTACCCCCGGTGATCCCATAGCGGGCGCCGGAGATGTAGCTGGCTTCGTCCGAGGCCAGCAGCACATAGATCGGCGCCACTTCGACGGGTTGGCCGGGGCGGCCAAGCGGGGTCTGGGAGCCGAAATTCTGTGTCTCTTCCTCGGGCATGGTCGCCACGATCAGCGGCGTCCAGATCGGTCCCGGTGCCACGCTGTTCACACGGATGCCCTTGGGGCCGAGCATTTGCGCCAGGCCGCCGGTGAAGTTGGCGATGGCGCCCTTGGTGGTGGCATAGGCCAGCAGCGTCGGCTTGGGCATGTCGGAGTTGACCGAACTGGTGTTAATGATCGAGCCACCCGGCTTCATGTGCGGGACGGCGGCCTGGCAGATCCTGAACATCGCGGTGATGTTGATATCGAACGTACGCACCCATTCTTCGTCGGATATTTCCTCAAGACTTTCATGGGTCATCTGGAACGCGGCATTGTTGACCAGGACGTCGATATGCCCGAAGCGGGCGACGGTTTCATCGACGATTTTGCGGCACTGGTCTTTGTTTGCCAGGTCACCGGGCAGCAACAGGCATTGGCGTCCGGCCTGCTCGACCCAGCGGGCAGTTTCCTTGGCGTCTTCATGCTCGTCCAGATAGGCAATCGCCACGTCCGCGCCTTCACGGGCAAAAGCAATGGCGACGGCGCGACCGATGCCGCTATCGGCGCCGGTGATCAGGGCGATTTTGTTAGCCAGTCGTCCGGAGCCGATGTAGCGCTGTTCACCGCAATCCGGGTAGGGGTCCATTTTCCGTTGGCTGCCGGGCACCGACTGACTTTGTTTCGGGAAAGGTGGGAAAGGGTAGTCGACCATTGTCGTTCTCCAGGCTTGATGGGGTTGCGATGGAGGGTGGACTGTGGGGTTTCGGGCAGAGTTCGGTCGGATTTTCTTGCTTGTCGATGAGCGTGATGACTGACGTTTCGTCGGTGAATAGAGAGCGGCGACGGACATTGAATGACGCTGTACGCTTCAATGAACGTACGGAGTTCGATAGGGAGCAGGACAATGTTCAGCCACATACAGATCGGTGCGCGCGACCTGCCGAAAATGGTCGCTTTTTATGACGTCGTCCTCGGCTGCCTGGGACTGGAGCGTATCGAGGGCGAGCACGACTCGGGCCCGCCGGGGGAGGGTTGGCGGCGGCCCGGCAAGCATTGGCCACAGGTTTTCGTCCAGTTGCCTTTCAACGGCCTGCCCGCCACCTGGGGCAATGGCATGCAAGTGAGCTTCGCCGCTGACTCCCCGCAAACCGTGCGTGCTGCCTGGGAGCAGGCGATTGCCATGGGCGGCTCCGACGAAGGCCCACCCGGCCCGAGGCCGCAGTATTGCGAAGGTTATTTCGGGGCGTATTGCCGCGATCCGGAGGGCAACAAGCTGTGCTTTGTCCATGCGCCGGATATGCAGGAATAAACCCCAACCCCCTCGATCCTGCACGCGCCGTGCAGGCGCTGTGTAGGCGCTGACGAGTGCAACGAGGCTGCGATCTTTCCACTGTCCATTGAGTCCAAAGCGAAAGATCAAGATCAAGATCAAAAGATCGCAGGCTTCGCCAGCTCCTACAGGCGCCGCGGGAGCAGGGGGGATCAGCCCCTGGCTTTCAGGCTGCGCTCCATCCGCGCAATCCCTTCCTCAAGCAGTGTCCGCGGGCAGCCGAAGTTCAGGCGCACGAACTGACCGGCGTCGTCGCCAAAATCCAGGCCGGCACTCAGCCCCACCTTGGCTTCTTTCAGGAAGAAGCCCTGCGGGTCATCCAGCCCCAACGCGGAGCAATCCAGCCAAGCCAGGTAAGTGCCTTGGGGCACGGTCATGGTAATGCCCGGCAGGCGAGTGTTCACCGCTTCGACCAGGTAATCGCGGTTGGCTTGCAGATACGCCTTCAAGGCCTCTAGCCACGGGCCGGCTTCGCTATAGGCCGCTCGGGTCGCTTCAAGGCCCAGGGCATTGACGCTGTCGACCATGCCGGCCCGGGCACTGTTGACCCGTTCGCGCAGCTTGGCGTTCTGGATAATGGCGAACGAGGTTTTCAACCCAGCGATATTGAAGGCCTTGCTGGCGGACATCAGGGTGATGGTGCGCTCGGCAATTTCCGGGCTGAGGGAGGCGGTTGGAATGTGCACGCGGCCGTCGAAGCACAGTTCGGCATGGATTTCGTCGGAGATGATCCAGGCGTCCTGCTCCAGGCAAATGTCTGCCACGGCCTTGAGTTCCTGGCGGTCAAACACCTTGCCCAACGGGTTGTGAGGATTGCTCAGCAACAGCGCGCCACCGCCCTGCAACGCGTCGCGCAATGCAGCCAATGGCGTGTGGAATTCACCGTTGACCGGGGCGAATGGCAATTCCACTTTATTCAACTGCCAGTGACCCGGGGCGTTGCGCAGCGGCGGGTAGTTAGGCACCTGCACCACGACATTCTGCTGGGGTTGTACCAAGGCATGCAGCGCCATGTTGAAGCCCGGCTCGACACCCGGCAGGAACACAATCTGCTGGGGCTCGACGCGCCACGCGTACTTGCTCCACAGATCGGCCACGACGGCGGCACGCAGATTGTCCTGGGCCACGCTGTAGCCCAGCATCGGATGTTCCAGGCGCTTGTGCAGCGCGTCGATGATCACGGGCGGGGCGGGGAAATCCATATCGGCAACCCACATCGGCAACACATCGGCCGGGTAGCGGCTCCATTTGGTACTGCCGGTGCCGTGGCGCTCCAATACCGTGTCGAAATCGAAAGTCATGGGGGCTCCATCAGTCAGTCATGAGATGGCGACCATCATAAAGCAAAGATCAGCGCAGAATGGATGGGGTTATATGAGTTGCCGTCGTCTCAATACGAGGCCGTTGCCGTGAATACGCCCAACGGAAGGTAATCGGAAGATTCGAGCGCTACGATCGTGGCGACCAGGAGGAAGGAGGACGACCAGCTGATGATGGCGCCCGATGTCCACAACGCAAGATCGCCCGCCCGTCGGCGGATTGCTCCTGCAAAACAGCCCCCCATGAAGTCGTTCAGACCAATGCCATTAGCCGTGACACCCAATATGGCCCGGGCTAATGTCCCGATTCATCGCGGTGTAATGCACGGGGGAATGTAGCCCTGTGTATCCAAGTCCATTGTCGATACGGACGATTTCATTCAAAGCCGTCCCTGACACATGCGCGATACCTGGCTGACGTCAAATGAGCCCACCGAGACAGCCCAATCCGTCTCACAAGCTCATCCCACGTCGTTCGCAAGGAGCTTCACATGGACATAAACCCGACATCCGCCCCCCGGCATCGCCGTCTGCTCGCGCCAACCCTTCTGGCGTTCGCAATGATGCAACTGGGCACCTTGGGATTGACCTCATCCCGGGCAAGCGCCGCCGATCTGCCCGCGAGCACCATCGGTATGATTACCCCTGGCAGTCACACGTCGTTCGGCCCGTTGAAGCACCTCAAGGCTGGCCTGCTGGACGTCTCCTATGCCGAGGTCGGTCCCGCCGATGGGCCGGTGGTCATCCTGCTGCATGGTTGGCCCTATGACATTCACAGTTACGCCGATGTGGCGCCAGCGCTGGCAGAGAAGGGCTATCGCGTGCTGATCCCGTATGCCCGCGGTTATGGCGATACGCGCTTCCTGTCGGCCAAGACCCTGCGCAACGGCCAGCCTTCTGCGCTGGCCAGCGATCTGATTGATTTCATGGACGCACTGAAGATCAAGCAGGCCGTGCTCGGCGGTTATGACTGGGGCGCACGCACCGCCGACATTGTCGCGGCCCTTTGGCCGGAGCGGGTGAAGGCGCTGGTGGCGGTGAGTGGCTACCTGATCGGCAGCCAAGAGGCCGGCAAGACGCCGCTGCCCCCGGCCGCCGAACTGCAGTGGTGGTATCAGTTCTACTTCGCGACCGAGCGTGGACGCCTGGGCTATGAGAAAAACACCTACGACTTCGCCAAGCTGATCTGGAAGCTGGCGTCACCCAAGTGGAACTTCGATGACGCGACGTATGAGCGAAGCGCCGCTGCCTTGCGAAATCCCGATCATGTCGCCGTTTCAGTTTTCAACTATCGCTGGCGCCTGGGCCTGGTCAAGGGCGAGGCCAAATACGATGGGCTGGAAAAGAAACTGGCGATGTTCCCGTCGATCAGCGTGCCGACCATCACCCTGGAAGGCGATGCCAATGGCGCTCCCCACCCGCCTGCCGAAGCCTATGCCAAGCGCTTTACCGGCCAATACGAACATCGTCTGATCGATGGTGGCGTCGGCCACAACTTGCCGCAAGAGGCACCGCAGGCGTTCGCCCAGGCGGTGATCGACGCCGATCATCTTCAATGATGTCGCGTTCCCAGCATCTGAAGTGAAGGGTTGCCTGAAACAACGAATTTTTCTCCCAAGGGCTGATACTTGAAATCACCTTGGATCAGGCAAACATGCCGGCGGATCCGGCAAGCGGATTGGCGTTTCTCTCCACATACTCTCGCGGCCCTGAGGCCCTGCCACGGCTGTATCCGAGTGGCAGGGGCTTATGTAGGCCATCGAAAACATGTGTGCGAGTGCTTGATATGGAAAACAACGCGATCCGCTTTGCCTGCAACGGCTGCGGGATTTGCTGCAAGGGTCGGCTGATTCCACTGACGCTGGATGAGGCAAGGCAGTGGCTACACCGTGGACATGAGGTGGCGGTGGTGCTGGAGGCATTCGATGAGACGACCTGGTCTTCGCAGCCTCGACAATTCGCCCACAGCGCCCAACGGGCCGTGGAAGTCACCAGTGGCGATGCCCAGATTCGAGTCGTTGCGGTACTGGCTGGCAATGCGCTGACGCAGTGCCGCAATCTCGGCGACGATGGTCGTTGCGGCATCTATGAAGAGCGGCCGTTGGTCTGTCGAATCTACCCGATGGAAATCAATCCGCTCATTGCCTTGCGTCCTGCCGACAAGATCTGTCCTCCCGAGGTCTGGGAGACGGGCGAGGTCTTGTTTACCGACCGCGTCGTCGATCCGATCCTGGCCGATCAGATCGATCGTTCCCGCCAGGCGGACAGGGACGATGCCCAGGCCAAGATTGCGCTGTGTGAAGCGATGGGCATGACCGTCGCCGCCTGGAAGGACAACGCGTTGGCGGTGTACTTGCCTGATCGGGCGCAGTTGGCCGAAGCGATCATTCGCTACGACCGCGCGCCGGCGGCACCGACAGGCCGGGACTGGAAAGTGCGGGTTGAAACGCCGGCCTTGGCCCAACGACTGCTGCAAGCGGGTGTCGCGTTGGATGATCAACGGTCAAATGGCTATATCTTCCAAAATCTTTAGGTGCCCAACGAAGCCATCACTTCGTGCATTCCCTGCTCCTGAAGCATCTTGTCATCTCTAGGTCGGCGTGACGGAAGCCCGTTCCAGGTCGTCGAATCGAGCAAGAAATTGCGCCAATCAGGCAAGCGGCGCGAACCGCCGACCCAGCATACCGCGTCCATACTGATCGACGACTTGCGGTGAGGGCGAACATTGTTCGCTCTCATCTGTGAACGGTCGTGGGCCCGATGTTTTCAGGAGTGAGATGTGCACACCGACTTTAGACGCGACCAGGGCGTCAGCGATATCAGACGCCTGGCCGCTTCGGTCAGCCAGCTTGTGCCCAGCGAGGGCGACCAGATCACCGCCATTGCCGGCTTGAGCCTGCATCGGCGCAACGCGATCACTGCGCCGACACACTGCATCTATGGCCTGGGCATCGGTGTGCCCTTGCAAGGGCGCAAGCAAGCCATGCTCGGGGACGAGATACTGACCTACGTGCCCGGCCAGTCCATGGTGACCTGCGTGGATCTGCCGGTCATTTCCCATGTCTCCCAAGCCAGCGTCGCCAAGCCGTTCCTGGGCATGATGCTGAGATTCGATAGCACGATGGTAATGCAGGTGGCCGAGCGCATGCAGTTGTCACAACGCATGAGGGACGACGCGTTTCGACCGATTACCGTACAAGCGCTGGATGTCGGCCTGCTGGACGCCCTGCGACGCTTGATAGACCTGCTCAAGGAACCGTTGCTGCTTGAGGCAGTGGCTCCGCTGATCAAGGAAGAGATCATCGCTCGCCTGTTGAGCGGTGCCCATGCGCCACAGTTGCTGCATGTGATCGCCGCCGGGACACCCAGCCAGCACATTGCCAAGACGGTTGCCTGGCTGAAACTGAATTTTCGCCAGGCGTTGCGCATGGACGATCTGGCGGCACAAGCCCATATGAGTCCTTCCACGTTTCGCCAGCATTTTCGCACCGTGACCGGAATGAGTCCGTTGCAATACCAGAAGCAGCTGCGGCTACAAGCCGCTCGGCAGTTGATGTTGAGCCAGAACGTCGACGCAAGCAGTGCAGGGGGCTTGGTTGGTTATGAAAGCGCGTCGCAGTTCAGCCGTGAATACAGCCGCCTGTTCGGTGCACCACCGCAGCGGGATATCAAGCGCATTCGCTTGTGATCGTGAGGCGTGCCAGACAGCCTCACACGGCTGTCACGCCAATTTGAAAGGCAACTCACGCAACGGTTTTCCCGTCAGGCTCGCCACCGCGTTGGCAAAAGCGGGAGCCAGTGCCGGCAGGCCGGGTTCACCCATCCCCGTAGGAGGTTCGGCGCTGGGCACGATGTGGACGGCAAACGCCGGCATGTCGGTGATGCGCGGCACGCTGAAGTCAGCAAAATTGCTCTGCTGCACCACGCCATCTTTCAGGGTGATCGCGCCACCTGGCAGGCACATCGACAAGCCCATCAGCGCCGCGCCTTGGACCTGGGCCTCGACACTGCGTGGGTTGACGGCCAGGTTGCAGTGCACACCAGCGGTTACGTTGTGCAGCACCGGACGGCCGCCCTGCACCGAGGCTTCGACGACGTAGGCCACGACCGAACTGAACGACTCGTGGACCGCCACGCCCCAGGCGTGGCCCGCCGGTAACTGGCGCTTGCCATACTCGCTCTTGTCCACGGCCAATTGCAGCGCCTCGCGATGGCGCGGGTTCTGCTTAGCAAACAGTTTCATCCGGTAGGCCACTGGATCCTGCTGGGTCGTGCGGGCGATCTCGTCGATCAGCGTTTCCATCACGAACGCCGTATGGGTGGAGCCCACGCTGCGCCACCACAGCACGGGAACGTTGAGCTTGGGGTGATGAACCGTCAGCCGCATGGGCAGCGGATACGGATTGCGCAGGCCTTCCGTGGCGGTCGGGTCGATGCCGTTTTTCACCCGCCCGCCAAACACGGTGCCGGAGAGGATCGATTGGCCCACCAGGGTGTGGTCCCAGGCGAGCACCTTGCCACTGTCATCAAAGCCGATGCGCGCGCGGTGCAGGTGCATGGGGCGATAGTAGCCACCCTTGATGTCGTCTTCCCGGCTCCAAAGGGTGCGAATAGGGGCGTTGACCCCGGCGGTGCGCGCGGCCTTGGCCACTTCGCAAGCCAGCACAACGAAATCGTTGGTGGGCACGCCGCGTCGGCCAAAACCACCGCCGGCGGTCTGCACGTTCACCTGGATCTGCTCTGGCTTGAGGTCCAGCACCTTGGCGGCCGCGGCACCATCACCGCCGGGGAACTGCGTACCGACCCACAATTGAGCGCCATCCCCGGCTAGCTGCACGGTGCAATTGAGGGGCTCCATTGGGGCATGGGCGAGGTAGGGAAACACAAACTCGGCGTCCAGTTGATGCGGCGCGCTGGCCAGTGGCGTCATGTCAGCATCAAAGTGCAGTGGGCCGGGCTGGCTGGCCAGTTCCCGGTATTGAGCCAATTGTTTCTCGCTGTCCACTTTTTCTACAGCGTTGGCATTCCACTCCACTTTCAGCGCATCGCGTGCCAGCTTTGCCTGCCAGTAACTGTCGGCAACCACCGCAACACCTTCGGCGCCGCCGTCCAGTGGTACGCGTAACACGGCTTTTACACCTTTCGTGGCACGGGCCGCGCTGTCATCCAGGGAGGCGATTTTGGCGCCGAACACCGGTGGCCGGGCGACGACTGCCGTGAGCTGTCCCGGCAGATGCATGTCGATGCCGAAATCCTGCTGGCCGCTGCTCTTGGCCTTGGCATCGATACGGGTGATGGCCTGGCCGATGATGCGGAAATCCTTGGGATCCTTGAGCGTGATTTGCTCAGGCACCGGCATCGCCATCGCGGCTTCGGCCAGTTCGCCGTAGCTGGCTTTACGACCTGCCGGGCCGAGGACCATGCCGGCGTGGGTGCTCAGGCTGGCCACATCCACGTTCCAGCGCGCGGCGGCGGCACCCAGCAACATGGTGCGGGCACGGGCGCCGAGTTCGCGGTACTGGGTATAGCTGTTCTTGATCGAGTTGGAGCCGCCGGTGAGGTGGATGCCAAAAGCCGGGTCCATGTAGGCGGCGTCGTTGCTGCCGTTGCGACTGCGCATCAGGTTCCAGTCGGCATCGAGCTCTTCGGCAAGAATCATCGGCAAGCCGGTCTGCACGCCTTGGCCGAACTCCAGGCGGTTGATGGTCACCGTGACTTCGCCGCTGGGCGCGATCTGCACGAATGCCGAGGGTTGCTGGGTCGGTTTGAGTGGCGCTGCGGCGGCACCATTGGCCTGCTGGGCCAGGGCCAGGTGTGGAAACGCCCCCAAGGCCAGCCCGCCGATGCCGACGATCTTGAGAAAGCTGCGGCGGGGCAGCGCAGCGGGGGCGTCAGCCTCGTCACGT
Source organism: Pseudomonas sp. RL_5y_Pfl2_73 (assembly GCF_963970515.1). Lineage (NCBI taxonomy): Bacteria > Pseudomonadati > Pseudomonadota > Gammaproteobacteria > Pseudomonadales > Pseudomonadaceae > Pseudomonas > Pseudomonas sp. RL_5y_Pfl2_73. The sequence goes on from NZ_CAXAPD010000009.1 coordinate 146,059, forward strand.
TCAAGCAGGTGTTGCAAGGCGCGAGGCTGCTCGCTCGGAAAAATGTCGTTCAACATGGTCTGCTCCGATCAGGCAAGGGCTTTGGCGGCATCAGCCACCGCAGCGCGGATACGGGCGTAGGTGCCACAGCGACAGATGTTGCCGGCCATGGCCGAGTCGATCTCGGCGGCCGTGGGCTGCTTGCCCTTGGGCTGGGCCTTGAGGAAAGCGGTCGCGCTCATGATCTGGCCGCTCTGGCAGTAGCCACATTGCGCCACGTCATGCTTGACCCATGCTTCGTGCACGGCGCTGCCGACCGGGTCGCTGCCGTTGGTTGCTGCTTCGATGGTGGTGATCTTCTTGCCTTCGGCGGCAGCAATGGGCGTCACGCAGGAACGAATGGCCTGGCCATCCAGGTGAACGGTGCAGGCGCCGCACAACGCCGCGCCGCAGCCGAACTTGGTGCCGGTCATGCCCAGCGTGTCGCGCAGGGTCCAGAGAATCGGGGTGCTTGGGTCTACGTCGACCGTGTATTCACGGCCGTTTATGTTCAGGGCGCTCATAGGGGGACCAGCTCCGGATGGTTTGGCTCTGGTTAACTATAGGAAGGAATATTCAGGCCAAGTTGCACGATCCGGGCTGATTCTTGCCTGATCTTGCAAACCAATGCGCCCAGGCAGAACTACGCTGTCTTATTAGAGCAAAAGGGCGGTACTCCCAGCCACCAAGGACGATAGGCAGGAAACATGTCATGAGCGTGACGATGCTCCCAAGCAGTACTTATGAGGTGAGACAGAACGAGATTGCCATGGTTTCCCGGCGTAAAGGTATTCAACGTAGGGAAACATTGTTCACGCAAGGCTTGAATCCCTGCATTGGCGTGTTGTTATGGGACGACAATTGGGTCGTGCTAGGCCACCTTCATGACTCCACACAGGGTTCATTCGAAGCTTCGTATGCCGCGGTGTTGATGAAAATGCGCACTGATTCGGGCGGCTTGTCGGTCATATCCGGCGGGATCCTATATCACAAAAACCTGCACACTCATTTGATCGATCACCGGGACACCCTGAGAAATTATCTCAGGGATAATGGCGTCGTCGTCCAGACCGACACCGTCTCAAGTAACGACGATCCTGAGAATCCTGCACTGCGAGTGGCAGTGTCACGTTCCGGAAAATACGCAACACCGCACATCAAAACCACGATGCAAGCGCCAGGCAAACCATTAGCCGTCACACGGGCTGGACCATACGCTCAGATTATTACACCGAGGCTCATTGGGCTGGCGGTTCCAGCCATCACGATCATCACTGGGCAAGACCAGGCGGAAACCTATGACCACGGCAGCTTTACGGCCCTGGCCCGGAGGTATGGTTTGTAGGCGTGGCTTTATTTTTGTCCATCAGACCGCCCCTGGCGCGAGCCATATCGGCGAAATTGATGTGGCGGGGGACGCGTCTTAAGAACGACGAGCAACCCTCATTGAGTCTTCCCTGAAAACCCGCAGTACCTGGCAGACCACACCACCGCCAACGTCAACAGCAAGAGAGCGACCAGCACAGGCGCAAACGCAACGACACCCAGGTGATCGAGCAGGAGACCTCCCACGATCCTGCCACCCAGCAAGCGGGCAACGATCGTCAAACCATAATCGGACGAAAGCGTCGTGACCGTATTGGCAATGGCAAAACCGGCAATGGCCAGCAGCAGGAGTGACCGGCGCCGCATGCCTTGGGTCGCGGCCGTCAACGGAATAGCCGCCAGTAAGGAACCTATCGCATAGACCGTGACCCGAGGCGTTGCTGTACGTCGTGCGCGATGCATTGGGGATTGCCTGCGTGTCGGATTTCACCGTGCGCGATGCCATCGCCGCCGGTGAACTGGTCACCGTCCTCGACGACTTAAATCGGCATCAGAACACCTTCCGCATGCTCTGGCCTTCAAGCAAGCACCTGGCGCCGAAACTGCGGGTGTTCATTGATTTCATGAGCAGTGAATGGTTCAAGTGACTCACCGGCGACACGTTCCAACCCCTGCGCGAGCCTGTTCAGATCAAGGGGTCTTGTTCTCGACCAGACAGTTTCCGCCATCCACCACAATGACTTCGCCCGTGAGATAGCTCGCCTCTGAAGACGCAAGGAAAGCCACCAGTGCAGCGACCTCTTCGGGACGTCCGGCGCGGCCCATCGGCGTATAAGCGGCCGCTTTGGCTTCCTCTGTGGTAGTCGACCCGGTGGTGATCCAGCCGGGAGCGACGCTGTTCACCGTAATCCCTTGCTGGGCGACTTCCAGCGCCAGGCTCATGCTCATTCCAACCATCGCGGCCTTTGCGGCGCTGTAACCCGCTTCACCGGGATTACTGCAGCGGGTGCCGGTAGTGGAACTGATGTTGACGATGCGCCCGTAACGACGTGCCCGCATGCCGGGCAGCACTGCCCGTGTAAGCAGAAAAGCCGTGGTCAGGTTTCGCGCCAGTGTCAGGTTCCAGGTGTGCAGATCCATGCTTGCCAAGTCGGAAAAAGACTCCGGGCTGCCTTGCATCGCCATGCCTGCATTGTTGACCAGAATATCGATCCGCCCCCAGAGGGACTCTGCCCACACCATGAACTCACGTACCTGGTTTTCATCGGTAAGATCGAGGGCCCGGCCTTCGACTTCGAACCCTTCGGCGCGCAGTTCTGCGACTCGATCATTGATTCGCGCACTGCTGGCGTTGATGATCAGTCTGGCACCTGCAGTACCCAGCCTGCGCGCGATCGCCATGCCGATACCGATCTCACTGCCAACCCCGCTGATGAGTGCCACGGGGTTCTGTCCAACTGCGTTTGGCATGGTGCCTCCAGAGGGGGGGTAAGTGATTGCCAGGCGCCGGCGCGCTATATAAACATCCTGATCAACGCCCGAATACCGCCGTCATCCCCAACAACCGCTTTTGCCGCCAAGCCGGTGCGCTCGTGGGGAAAAGCACTTCGTTTGGCCGATAGCGGGCGATGCCGCAGGCGGCGGCGATGCGCTGGCGTTGCTGGCCGTGGATAAGGGCTTGCTGAAAGCTGTGTTCGCTATGGGCCAATCCCAGCATATAACGAGTACCTGCCGGGAAGTGTCCGCTATTGGCTTGCCACCATCTTTCGATTGCCTGCGGGTCGGGCCAGGGCAGGTTTTCATCGGGGTCCATCGCGACATTGGGGTCTTCAGGGTCATCGTTCGGGCCAGCATCGAAATCCGGCAAGGCCTGCAGTTCCAGGTCGAGTAGCGCCAGGTCGGCGCCGGTGATCAGGCTGAAGGCTTCACCGGCGACGCGGGCATAGGGCAGGTCGCTCATCTGCTCGATCAACCACGGTACGCAGACCGGATCGCCCAGCAGCCCAAGGGCTTGAATGCCGATGTGCCGATCCCTGGGATCCTGTACCCACTGGCGTATCCAGGCGATGCTGGGCTCGCGTTCCTGCCAGGCCAGCAATATACAGAGCGCGCGGTACTGGAACGCGCCCGGTTGCTCGGCGAATGAGCGCAGAGGCTCCAAGGCCTGCTGATCTCCCATTTGGGTGGTAGCCCAATTGGCCCAGAAGCGCGTGGCGGAGTCTTCATGCTGGCGGTGGGCACGAATCGCCGGCAGCAGGTCACGCCGGCGCAGCTCGCCGGCAGTGCGGGCGGCACGCGCCAGCACGCTTGGGTCGGCATCGGAAAGTCCGGTTTGCAGGGCGGGGCCTGGATCGTGGCGATGCATGCCGCAGGCGGCGAGGCCGAGGCGACGGAACAGGGGCTCGGGGGCAGCGAACATGCGGTCGATCCAGGGCGATATCCGCTCCCAGTCGAGCCACCCGAGGGCCATCAGATACCCACGCTCCGTTTCCAAGGCACTGCGTAAATGAGTGCTGAGCAGCGACAGCCCCTTCGCATTGGCCGCCTCGAAGGCCAGCAGCACACTGGCGAACATCTCGCCGACGGTGTGCGGGCCGAGCTGGGTCAGCAGAGTCTCCAGACCTGTTGAGCCGGCAATGCGCAGACCATCGAGATGAGCGTCGATGCGTTCGTCCAGTTTGCTGAGGTCGTCAAGGTCATAGTGGGGCGCGCGCACGGCGTGATCGTGCAGGAGGATGAGGAAGCAAGCTTCTTCGGCGTGTTGCTCGATCATTGATGAGATGGGGACCATGACGTCTCTGTCTTGTTACGGCACCAGGTTTGCAAAGAAGTAACGTTTACCGACTTCGAAGTGCAGGGGAGAGGCCATGTACCGGTCCAGGACAGCGGCCGCATTCAGCGGTTGGAACTCGCCGTTTTTTCCGTAGAAGCTGGAACAGTCGACGCCGGAATACACCTCGAATTTACGCCTCCAGATAAGAAAGTTGCTCCAATCGATCCATTCGTCAGTGCCTGAAGGAACCAGGGACTTTCTCATGACCCAGACTTGTTTGTTCATGTCGACGGGCATCCCCCCGGAAATTGAGCAGCGATCGCTGCCATAAGCGTTCTGCAGTTCGCTAAGTAGTGAATCGACAGCCGCTTTGTAATCGACTTCGTTCAGGCCACTGTCAAAGAATTCGGGCTCCTCATTTTCGATGGGGTCAAGCAGATTGGTTAAATTGGCTTCCACGGCGGCTCGGTCGGCCCGACGTGCAAACGTACGCCATGCCTCAACCATGAAAGGTATCAGCCACAGCACACCAGACCACTGGGCTGCCAGGCACGCCTCGATGCGAAGGTAAGTGGGGCCTTCGAGTATGAGCTCCGCAAGGAAATCCAGGTCAGTGTCGAGCCCTGCATCAGCGGTTAAGCCGAGGCAGGCCGATACCAGCGTTGGATCGCAACTGGGGTCCACTATCCATTTGCGCAGTTGGGATACGTGGCTGTAATCGCCATGCTTGGCCTGTTCCAGAATCGCAGCAAGTGCAATCCACGGATCATCATTCATCCATCCGTCAGGTGACAATACTTCTGCCGGAGCGGGGCCACTGTAGTGATATCCACGTCCCTTCCAATAGAAGCTGTCTTGAAGGAAACCAGGTCTTTGGGTGTGCTTGTAAATAGAGGCTTTCATCATTCGGGCCTTGGAAAACTATTGATGCGTGTCTCTTGAAGTGCACTCAGCTCTCCTTCGAGCTTCTCACACTTCTTGCCAGTAGGGGCGAGATTCCCTTGCCCGGCCGGACAACCTCCGGCCGCCTTGGGGACTCTATGCGCCACCGGCTCTCCCTGGCCCACTTCTGTTTTCCAACGCATATAGCCTGGTCTGTTAATCGCCCAATCATTTTCAATGTTGGCTTTCTCTCGTTTGCTCGTTACGTAGTACTTATTGCAGCCGCTCGGTTGCTTTCCGGCGGGTGGCAACAGGTGCCTGCACTTGGGGTTGGCCCGGACTTTGGCGAGCACGGCTGCATTCTTGGGATTTTGTGCGGTGCCGTAGAATTGCTCCTCCGTCATGTACTCCCCGTTCGCTTGAGCCTTGGAGTGCGCCGCGCCGCCGCAACATTCACATTTGTGTTTGCCCGGCACCTTGGCGTCTTGTTGCACCGGACTGTATTTGGCGGTGTTGACCATGGGCACAGCCGCATTCGCTGCGGGGCTGGCATGATTCGATGTGGTGAGATCGGTATGTCTGTCTACGTTCTGGCCTTCGAAAAGAACATCCATTGACCATGAGACAAAATAGGTCTTGCCGGTGATGACGTGAGTGATGACACCGGCACCCTGGCTTCTTGTGGCGGCTTCATCGCCCAGCGGTGAAGTTTTATAGAAGGAGCGATTTTTTAACATGATCTCCTTGTTTTCGATCTTGACGGTCTTGCTGCCTTTCTTCATGTCCTTGGAAAACGAGGTGTCTGGATAGGGCACCGGGATTGGCCCCCCCGGAGGCGGTGGTGGCGTCAGGCAGACATCCGGGAACGCCGCGATGACCTTGCCGCCACCCGCTTTGCAGGCAATCTCATCGCCGTTTGCGTAAACGTCGCAGCTCATAGGTCCCCCTCTGGTTGGCTAAGGTCGAGCACGACGGCGGCGGCGCGTGCGCCGGCCAGGGCACTGCTCAGACAGATCGCGGTGGTTCCCGGTGCATAGCCTTTGCGAAACGCTTGGTCGGCGAGTATCAATTGGACGATTCCAACAATGGCCCCGGTGTCACCCATGGCCTCTGCCCAATGCCACAATGGCTGATCCTCTTTTCGGACTGTCCGAAAAAGCCGGGCCTCCATCAACGGAAGTTCCTTGAACCCGTATTGCTCTCCCGTGACATCGGACAGGCGCAGGTCAATTTCATGCAGACCCAGTTTGGCCTGCGCGAGCGCCGTACGAGCGGCGTCGGTCAGCCCGCCTGCCCGCAGGGGTTTGCTCGACAAAAGAGGCGCCTCTTCTTGTCCAAAGCCCAGGCCTGAGATTTGCAGGCAGGTACCAGGTTGCCGATAGGCCTGAATCAGGATGGCCGCGGCCCCTTCGCCAGGAAACAAGCCGTCATTGTGAGTCGCCGTTTTCAGCCGGCGATGTTCGTCCAGCCACTGCAGCGTCAAGGCGCTGAGCAGCGAGTCAACACCCGCCACCACACAGGCGGGAACCCGTGTTTCCTGCATTAAACGACTGGCTTCATGAAGGGCATGCATGCCGGCAACATGGCCAGAGGGGATGACCCTGGAATGCGTTGGATGGAACTGTATGCCCAACTTGGAAGATACGTCCTGTATGACGGCCTGGGCTATTTCCCTGATATTGATTCCGGGGCGCTCCGGTTCAGCCAGGCACAGGAGAAATGGCACTTCTATCCAATCCAGCTTCGGCGCACCCTGTATCAACTCGACCAGTGCATGCATCATGAGCCCGGACATGCGCGCTGCTGCCGGCAGAGCCAGGTCAAGGCTGGGCACAGCCGCGCCGATGATGGGTTCGCACGCGTTGTCAAAAAACGGCAGCTCCTGGAGTGCTGACAGCCCGGCGCGCTTGGCAGCACAGGCGCTGGCGACGCATAAGCCCACGGGACACGCCATGCCCATGCTGGTGATGAAGAGGGCGTGTCCCTGCATGGAGGTCATATCTCCTCTTCCGCGGGAGGATAGGCTTCCTTAGTCCACGCGATGAGTTGAGCCAATGACTTGAAGTGTTGTTTTCCTCGCATGCGTTCTTCGTTGGCCTTGGCCTGTTCGAACTGATCGGCGGTTTGCCCGACGATGACCTTGGCCACCTCCTTGATGTTGCGCCCGAGGGGCGAAGAGGCTCGCCATGTCAGCGTCAGGCGATTCGCGTCAGGTTCAAGAATGACGGTGTCGACCACGGCGGCTGCTTCCCGTGTGCTGTCGTCGTGAAAAACGACAAGCACCGCTAGTTTCAGGTTTGCCGGAAGCCTGAATGCCGAGCGGCCTTTATCGCTCAGATTAAGCAGCGCGACTTCTTCGCCCCCCCGGGGATAATCGATTTGCTGGTCCTCGGGTGCACATTGGAAATAGCGCAAGTCAAAATCTTCGGGAAGGAATGGAAATTGATGATCAAGCCACGCCTGATCATAGGTGCCGGCCCATTGGATACGCTGCCGCCATGCTCGACCAATCGGGCCAAATGCCATTGGCTTGTAATGCTCGTGGGGGGCGGTGACCGGCCTGTCCAGTTCTTCGGTATTTGGGAGCGGCAAGCCATTGGTCTGGGCACTGTTTGCTGCGGGGTAAAATCCGGCTCCAACCGGGTTCCATGGGTACCATTTGTGTTTGGCCGGGTCTGCATGCGTGCGATCCACGCCGCCAAAAGCCTGCGCGTAGGTAATCGGCATTGTGGTGAATGGAACAGGTTTGCTTATCGAGTGTGAGAGGGCGCTGTCCTCATAGATTCGTGCCCCAATCACTTTGAATGCTTTGACGAGAGTCCCCACTTTCAGCGCTACGTTCACCTCCGTCGCCGGCTCTCCATTGGGGGCGTGGCAGTGACCATTGAGCAGGACATCGCAGCGGGGCTTGTGCAGCGCAAAATCGTTTTCGTATAACGCAGATGAGTCACTCGGTTCACCAGGGAATACGTCGGCCAAGATCAACGGAGCCTGTTGTTCGAGCAGGCGAGGCGCATGTCCAGGGTGATCTGGAATGCCGTAGGTTCCTTTCGCCACCACGACCAGCCATTCACGGCCCGTTTTATCGGTTGAGGTCGTATAACCGCCGACGAGGCGAGTCTTGTTTACCAATTCCATGGCGTCATTGCCTCAGTTGATCTGCACCGAGCCGCCCTTGATGCGGTTCACACCGGATGATCGGCTCGATAGATAGGCCCCTCGGATCAACACCTTGCCTTCGCGCGTGAGGGTAATGCTCGCCTTGCCGCAGCGCAGGACGATTTCCCGTTCTGCGGTGAATTCCAAGCGCTCGCCGTCCAGGTCGGCGACGGCGGGCGTGGTGGTTTGCGGCAGGCGCTGGATGCGACCGATCACCAGCGGTCGGCTCAGGTCGCCGGCCTCGAACATCAGCGCGACCTGGTCGCCAATGTCTTCACGAGAGAGCGGGGTGGTGGTGCGTGCGGCGAGGCCGGTTTCGCCGGGGCAGCCAGGGAAGGCCACCATCGGGGCATCTGCCCTGGGCACATCCAGCAGCACCCCAATCACGACGCCATCCACGCGGGTGGGCGTGGCGGTGGCGGAAACGGGTAAATGATATTCAACGGTCATGGCGCCGACTCCGTGGCTAGTTCTGCAGAATTTTCTGGCCTTTGACGACCACGTTCTTGTTCGCCTTGATGTTGATGGCGCCGGAGCCGTCGATGGTGATGTTCTTGCCGCTGATCACGATGGTGCCGTCCTTCTTCATGGTGATGCTCGCCGCGCCCGTGGTCAGGCTGATGGAGTCGCCGGCGTTGAGAGAGAAGTGCTTGCCCACGTCCAGGCTGTCGTTCTGCTTGATGTTGGTGGTGCGGTTCTGGGCCACGTCGCGGGATTCGTTCTGGCCGATCTGGGTGCTCTGGTTGCCGCTGATCTCGATGCCTTCGTTGCCCTGGACCGTTTCGTTACGGTTGCCGGTGATGCCGATCGTTTCGTTGCCGCCCACGTCTTCGGTGCGGTTGCTGGCGATGCTGATTTTCTCGTTCGCACCGACTTTTTCCGTGCGGTCGGCACCGATGGTGATGGTCTCGTTACTGCCGACATCCTCGGTACGGTTCACACCGATGGAGATGGTTTCGTTATTGCCGACCTTTTCCTTGCGATCCACACCGATGGTGATGGTTTCGTTGTTGTCGACCGTTTCGGTGCGGTCGTGTTTGACGTGCACGGTCTCGTCGTTGTCGATGGTCTTGCTGCGGTCGTGGCCGACCCAGTGGGTCTCGTCGTTCTCGACCTCGATGTCCTGGTTTTTTTCGGCGTGGATAAACAGCTGCTCGGCGCCTTTGTTGTCCTCCATGCGGATTTCATTGAAGTTGGCCGGTGAGCCGCCCTTGCTTGAACGGCTTTTCGTCCCGCTCTGGGTGGCATTGGCGGGCAGCGCGTAGGGCACAGTCTGTTCGGCGTTGTAGACGCGGCCAGTGATGATTGGCCGATCCGGATCACCCTCGAGGAAACTGACGATCACTTCCTGGCCGATCCGCGGGAGCTGCACGGAGCCCCAGTTCTTGCCGGCCCAGGCCTGGGACACACGAATCCAGCAGGAGCTGTTTTCGTTGGACTGGTCATGGCGATCCCAGTGGAAATGCACTTTGACCCGGCCATACTGGTCGGTCCAGATCTCCTCGCCACTGGGACCTACCACCACGGCAGTCTGCGGTCCACGGACGATGGGCATGGGCGTGAGGGGCAGAGGGCGGAAGGCCTGGTTGGCATCCATGCAGTCCAGCTCGCTGACGAACTGTTCGTCGACGTCAGACTGCCCGCTTTCATAGGCATCCTGACGAATCTGATAACGGGCGACCACCACGAGATACTCGCGGTTCTGGTCCGCACGGTCGTACCCCGTCAGCGTGAACACATGGCCGCAGCCGATGCCGCGGGCGCGGCCGCGTAATTGCACACGCTCGAACTGACTGTGAATGGCTTCGATGCGGGTACGGGCGTAGTGATCGCCATCGTTGCTCTGGACATATTCACCTGGGTAGTCGTAGAGCGGGTAGTCGGCGTTGGTGTGGTCGCGCGGCACACTGGAGCGCACCTCAAGGCTGGCGCGCGGGCGCAGGAAGTCATAGTCGTTCAGGGCCAGCGAACCGGGTTGTACTTCCCGCGCCAGTTGCCAGTCGTAGAAATGATCGCGCTCGCGCATTTGCCGGTCAGGCGGATAGAAGGGCACCGAGGCATAGTCTGGTGCCGTGGTGTGGGCGCCATAGGCGTCGGCCAACACCAACACATGACGCGCTTCTTCATGGCGAAAGTAATAATAGATGCCTTCCTGCTCCATCAACCGGCTAACGAAATCGAAGCTGGTTTCGCGGTATTGCACACAGTATTCCCACTCGCGATAGCTGCCGCTCAGGCTGTCCTCGAAATCAGAGAAGCCGAGGTCGCGGAACACCTGCTTGATGATGTCCGGCACGGTCTTGTTCTGGAAAATCCGGCAATCGGAGGTGCGCGTGAGCAGCCAGAACCAGGGCCGTAGACTGACGCGATAACCGGCGAACTGGCCATGCCCGGTCAGTTGCCGGCAGCTGCAGACAATGCCGTGGAAGTAGCGTTTGCCACCGTCGTACAGCTCCAGGGTCAGGCCCATCGGCTTGCCCAGCAACTGGTCGAACGTGATCGCCCGGTCTTCGGAGGTCAGGTCCAATTCGTAATGGAACAACCGCCCCAACTCTTCGCTGCCGTCCATGCTTTGCAACAACAGGACATCGTCGCCGAGAGGACTGTCGACCTGTACCAAACGGTTGTTTTGCGTGATTGCCATGAGCGGCTTCCTTGGCTCGGGCCCGGGCGTCAGTTGGCCGTCATCAGTAAGGTGGCGTCGCACGCAGGGGCGTCGCCATAGGGGATGCCAGGGGGCGTTGAGTCCAACAATTGCTGCACATCCGCCACAGGGGTGATCTCCTTATCGGTCTTGCGGTATTCAATCAACTGAAGGTATGAGCAAATCCGTATCCTGCGGATTAGGGTGTGTCCGAAGCCATTTGATGGCGTTTCTGACCCGTCGGGTACGTTCCGGCATCCAGCTCAAACTGGCAGACGCTGAGGTCAAGATAGGTGACTGAAAGGTCGTTTGCTTAGTTTCGTTGGCTATATAAACGATTATTAAATCGAATAATCTGGAAAGGGCGTGCTGACGTCAAAACTCCCGGCCAAAGGCTGCCCATCCGGCGCCGTTGCTGCTGACGGCACTGCTGGACCGAACAACACTTTGAACGTCTCCCCCCACGCAGCCTCTGACACTCATGCAGGGCGAGTGCATTTCGCTCATTCACGCGCGGAGGATAGGTTTACATGAAGATTCTAATGGTCCTTACATCTCACGATCAGTTGGGCGACACCGGCAAGAAGACTGGATTCTGGCTGGAAGAATTCGCCGCTCCCTATTACGTGTTCGTCGACGTCAACGCGACGGTTACGCTTGCGTCTCCAAAGGGTGGGCAACCGCCACTGGACCCCAAGAGTGACGAAGAGCAGGCCCAGACCGAAGCAACACGTCGCTTCGCGTCCGATACCAAGGCCCAAGCGGCGTTGGCCAACACCGTGCCGCTGGGTGAGGTCGATCCCTATGCCTTCGATGCCGTGTTTTATCCCGGAGGCCATGGGCCCCTGTGGGATCTTGCCGAGAACACCGACTCCAAGACCCTCATCGAAGCGTTTTATGCCGCGAATAAACCCATCGCGGCCGTCTGCCACGCGCCCGGCGTGTTCAAGAACGTCAACGCGCCGGACGGTGAGCCCGTGGTCAAGGGTAAAAAAGTGACCGGATTCACCAATTCCGAGGAGGAGGCGGTGGGGCTGACCCAAGTGGTTCCGTTTCTGGTGGAGGACATGCTCAAGGCCAAGGGCGGCGAATATTCCAAAGGTGCTGATTGGGGAAGCTATGTGGTCGAGGATGGGCACCTGATCACGGGTCAGAATCCGGCTTCATCCGAAGCTGCGGCCACAGCCCTGCTCAAGCGACTGAAGCAGGAACAGGCGGGCTGAGTCAACGTTGCAGGGCGGTCAACTCGGCCGCCTGATAACGGGGCTGGGAGAGCAGGTTCCGGCGCGGGTGATTAAGACCCATAGTCGATTCCTGCTTATATAAGGTCACTGACCTGGCTCCATGTGATGTTGAATCGAGCCAGAAATTTTCGGATTCGATCGGAGTCGTTAGGTGGCACCTTGACTGATCGGGTATGCGAAAAGAGCTTGCGCCCCGCATCCGCCTGGCTTGCCGCGGTGCTGCATACCTTCAGAACCGACTCCAGTTGCAGGCGATCAAACAGGTCAATCTCAAGACCAGCATTAGCCAAGTGTTCCGACAGCGGGTCGGAGGCGGTCGGTATCCGCCAGTCCAGACGCAGTCGTTCCAGCCGCTGTCAGCCAATGTGGCCATCCGGGTGATCGACGCAGAGAGTTGTCGGAAGTTTCCTGGCCAATTGGCATCAGTAGTTCAAAATCGATGTTTGGCTCGATGTCCTCCCTGCGATTGGCCAGTCCGGGCAGGACAAAGGTCCAAATGTTGATTCTGGCTAATAAGTCCTCGCGAAACAGGCCTTCGATAACACGCGCTTGCAGATCACGATTAGTGCCAGCGATCAGAGTGAAGTCAGACTCGACCTCTTTATCAGAGCCCATCGGCAAGAACCTCTTCTCCTCAATTGCTTTCAGAAGCATTGCTTGCTCGTCGAGCGGTGTTGCCGATGGCAATTACCGGCGCTGGCAAGCTGACAACGGTGCGCCTGAGCAATCACATCCGAACGAACGCTGTTGTTATCCAGCAGTTCCTCGATGTTGGCGTACGCCTCACGCAATCTTGTGATGACGGGGGTGTTGTTGTTGAGCTTCGTGCTCGTTAGGTTGGATTGATCACGCGCCGGTGAGCGAGACTCGGCCGTAAGCGGCTTCCACAGTAATTTCACGCATTGGAGAAAGCGGATGGACGGAAGTACGGCGTGATGGCCTTTTGCTTTTACGCGGATCCCGCTAGAATTCGTCCCCCTCTCTGTTAGCGGCATTAGCCAAATTACGCAAGGAAGTCGATATGCAATTTGCAAAAGCCATTGGCCTCGCCTTGGCCTTGAGCCTGAGTGGATGCGCCAGTTTCACCAAAGATGAAGTAGCCCCCGTGAACCTGCCTTCGATGGCCAGCTACTCGAACAAGCCGAACGTCTATGTCGATTTCGATTTCTATCAGGGCGATCCCGACAATGCCAAGGCCACCGAGGTGCCGCAGGCTCGCGACATGCTCAAGCCCGACCTGAAGCGAACCTTCGATGAATCAGGGCTTTTTGGGCGCGTGGTCTTTGACGAATTCCAGAAGCAACCAGGTGATTACAGTCTTCGATTGAAGGTCTATAACCATGCGCCGGGCGGTGGGCAAATGGTCCTGGCGTTCCTCAGTGGTTTCACGTTCACGATCATTCCTGCGCTGGCAACCGACCAGTACACCATGAGCCTGGAAACCCTGGACGAGCAGGGCCAGCCGTTGGGCAAGGCCAGCAATCATGATGCGATCAACACCTGGATGGGCATCTGGTTCCTGCCTCTGGCAGGTAATACGCCCAAGGCGGCCATCACCGACACCTTCAACCGCCAGGTCAATGCGCTGTTGAAGAACTGGGTCGACAACAACCGCATAAAATACTCCGCTGTCGATACCCGCATTCCACGGGGCTGAAGCCGATAAAAAAGAGCCGCAATCGCGGCTCTTTTTTTTGATCACTTCAACGCTTGAGTGAACTGCGGGTCGTTGTACAAGCTCTTGAGCAAGTTTTGCAGCATAGGGTTGTAGTTGTTCGCGGCCGCCGGAATGGCGATCGGGCCGAAGAAACTGCTGTCCCAATCACGCTGCACATCCTTGGTGGTTTCGTATAAAACCTGATCACCTTTACGCAGCGTAAAGCGCGCAGCCACTTCGCCATGGCCGCTGCTCATACCTGCGGTGAGCTGGCTCTTGACCAATTGAACCTGCAACTGCCGGTCAGCACGAGGGTCCAACAGACCCGCCTGGCGGAGCTCGTCGTTGATCGCGGCCTGGATGTGCAGTGGAACGCTGCCCGCGGGTGAGGAAATCGGGTTCAGGCGCACCATCAGCGACCCTTGACCTGAATCCGCATTCACCTGCGTCTCGCGCAAGGGCTGCATGGGTGCATTTTGCTTGAGCTGTTGAACGTTCTGAAAATTGGCTTCATAGCGGGTCATGGTCACGCCACAACCTTGTAGCAGCAGCGCGCAGAACGGTAGAGCCAAGTAGAGCTTCTTCACAGCAAATCCTTATGTGCTTTTTTAGAAGGCGTGATTATCGGATAGTGGCCTTAGGCTATCAAGGATGAGTTGAGGTCCCGTTGCACCCAAGCCTTTCAGCCGTATTGGCTGGCAGACCCGGCAGCGGTTCTAGGCTTTCTGGAACAGGTCAACTGGTAAGCAATTGCCAACCAGATGAACCACCCTGGCATGACCATCAACGCAATACGGGTGTCAGGTCTCAATGCCAGCAGACAAAGAACAAAGCTCAGAAACGCCAGGGAAAACCAGGCCATTGGCACGCCGCCAGGCATTTTGTAGGCCGATTTCGCATGCAGCTCAGGCCGCTTTTTGCGATAGGCAATATACGATGCAAGGATGGTCGACCAAGTAAAAATCACCAGGATTGCCGATACAGTGGAAACAATGGTGAATGCCGTCATCACTTCAGGAACGATGAAAAGCAGCAGCACCCCCACGAGCATTAACAGTGTGGTGAAGGCCAGACTCAGCAGAGGCACGCTATTGCTCGACAGACGTCGGAAGATCCCCGGGGCGTTGTCCTGGTTGGCCAGTCCGAACAGCATGCGGCTAGACGAAAACACACCACTGTTGGCCGAGGAAGCTGCAGACGTCAGCACCACAAAGTTGACGATACCGGCTGCCGCGGGAAAACCTGCAACCAGGAACAGCTCGACGAAAGGGCTCTTGTTGGGCGAAACCTGTTGCCACGAAGTCACTGCAATAATGCAGGCCAGTGCCAGCACATAGAACAGGATGATTCTCAGCGGAATCGAGTTGATGGCTTTCGGTAGGGTCTTCTCGGGGTTGCGGGTTTCGGCGGCGGCGGTGCCAATCAGTTCGGTGCCGGCGAATGAGAAGATTGCCATCTGGAAACCGGCAAAGAAACCGAACAGGCCGTTGGGGAAGGCCGCTTGTTTATCCAGCAGGTGGTTCATCGAAGCAGTCACACCGCTGGGTGAGACAAAGGAGCTGGCAATCAGCACCATGCTGACGCCTATCAGGGTGATGACGGCAATGATCTTGATGATCGCGAACCAGAACTCCACTTCGCCAAAAAGCCTGACCGTCAGCACATTCAAGGCGAACAGCGTCATCAGCATACCGATGGCCGGTATCCAGGCGGGTACATCGGGGAACCAATACTGAAAAAATCCGCCGACCACGACGGCATCGCCTATCACCGCGACGCTCCAGCTCAGCCAATACGACCAGCCAAGGAAGAATGCCGCGCGCGGGCCGAGGTAGGCGCCGGCAAAATCCGCGAAGGTTTTGAAGTTCAAGTTCGAGAGCAGCATTTCGCCCATGGCACGCATGACGAAATAAACGAACAGACCAATGATCATGTAGATGAGGATGATCGACGTGCCCGAGAGGGCGATGATCTTCCCGGAACCCATGAACAGGCCTGTACCGATGGCGCCCCCCATGGCCATTAACTGAATATGACGATTGCTGAGGGTGCGCTGCAGCGCGGGCTGTTCAATCAGCCCTGATGGAGTCGATTTCATTACAAAACCTCTTGATTTTATGTTTTTGAGTTTTGGCAGAAAAGTGGTGTCTCGCGTATTTGTTAGAGATGCAACGGCTACTGACGGTGGTTGTTTTTAGAGAGCGAGATTTGCCGCGTACCCACAGTGGTGCGTAGCCCCTTGGCACTTTGCGCAGGGGCATCACCTAGGGTTCTCAGCTCACTGTACGCAGGCGTGAGGGGACGATTGCGGGATGCTGATCCAGGATTTGGTAGAGGTCTTTTATGTTGGCAGGCGTCGGCACCAAGTGAATGTGCTCACCGATTGCATGCTCCTGGGCCAGGTCTAGCACGTAGCGCAGTGACGAAAAGTCTTCGAGGGCAAAACCCACCGAATCGAACACGGTGACTTGCGCGTCGTTCTCGCGGCCCTTGATTTCGCCGCGAACAATCCGGAAAAACTCGACGACGGGAAAGTCGGCTTCCAATTGCTGGATGTCACCTTCAATCCGAGTCTGAGGTTCAAATTCAACGATGACCCGAGCATTGCGCAGGATCTCGGCGTGCAGTTCGGTTTTCCCCGGACAGTCACCCCCTACGGCATTGATATGCATGCCGGGCTCGATCATCTCGGGCGTCAGAATCGTCGCATAGGCTTTATCTGCGGTGACCGTGGTGACGATGTCTGCGCCCTTGACCGCGTCTTGCACAGAGCCGGCCAGGGTCACCTCAAGATCCGGGAACGCGGCCAGGTTGCGCTTCAACTTAAGCGAGGCGTCACGATCGATATCGAATATGCGCAGTTCCTTGATCGATAGCATTTCATGGAAGGCGAGGGCCTGAAATTCGCTCTGGGCGCCATTGCCGATGATGGCCATGATGCGTGCATCCGGGCGCGCCAGGGACTTCGCGACCAAGGCAGAGGTCGCTGCAGTGCGCACGGCGGTGGTCAGCGTCAGTTCACTGAGCAGGGTTGGATAGCCGCTGTGGACATCGGCCAGGACACCGAAGGCCATGACTGTCAGCAAATTGCTTTGACCGTTGTCCGGATGACCATTGACGTATTTGAACGAGTACTGCTGGCCATCGTCGGTCGGCATCAACTCGATCACACCCTTGGCCGAATGATTGGCGGTGCGAGGCGACTTATCAAACTGCGCCCAACGTGAATAATCAGCTTCGATGTAATCCGCCATTTCGCGGATTGCGCGACGGACGCCCACCGTGGCGAACAGGCGTGCGGCATGATCGACGTCTATGAAAAGAGTCATGTTTTTATTCTCCGGTTCTGTAGTAACAACGTTGCGGGGCAGGGGACGGCTCAGCTGCGTTTGCTCTCGAAACCATGCAGCACATTGACCGCATTGATTCCGATTTCATCGACCATGTAGCCGCCTTCCATCACGAACAGAGTGGGGCAGCCCACACCCGCTATCAGCTCGCCGATGCCGATGAAATCTTCGCTTTCCAGCAGGAAGTGGCTGATAGGGTCGTCCTTGAACGTGTCGACGCCGAGCGAAATAACCAGTACTTCAGGGGCGAATTGCTGGAGTTTCCTGCAGGCGTGGAGCAGGGCATTGCGATAGCTTTCCCAGGTGGTGTTTTTCGGCAACGGGTAGTTGAGGTTGTAACCTTCGCCATGGCCGGCGCCGACTTCGTGACTGAAGCCTGAGTAGTACGGATAAGACACCGCAGGTTCGCCGTGCAGCGACACGAACATGACGTCACTGCGTTCGTAGAAGATGTTCTGGGTGCCGTTGCCATGATGGAAGTCAACGTCCAGTACCGCGACGCGTTTCGCGCCTTGAGTGATGGCCTGTTGTGCGGCAATGGCGGCGTTGTTGAGATAGCAATAACCCCCCATGTATTCACGCGCTGCGTGATGGCCGGGCGGACGGCACAGGGCGAAGGCGCTGTCGTGGCCTTCATCGATCAGCGCCAGGCCAGTGAGGGCGATGTCTGCGCTGGTCTTTACAGCTTGCCATGTGGTTGCGGTCATCGGAGAACCGGCATCCATGGCGAAGAAGCCGAGCTTTCCGTCGATGAAAGTCGGGACTTGATCGTTGGACAAGTCACGCACAGGCCATACCAGCGGCAATGCATCATGGGTACGCCCGGTCGCACACCATTCTGACCATGCGCTTTCAAGAAAGCTGACGTAGCGCTCGCTGTGCGCATTGACGTAACACGACCGGTCAAATGCCCGTGGTTCGACGATCTGGCCAAGGCCTACCTGCTTGACTCGATCATGGACGGTATCGGCCCGGCTGGGCTGTTCGAACGACGGCTTGAGCACGCCGTCCTTCAATTCGGTGCCGTGGTGCAAACGGTGGGAATCACTGAAAACTGTAAACATTCTGCGCATCCGTTAATGTGAGCCAGTGCAAATATTCTGTTCTGGACTGGATGCGCTTTCTTTGCTTTATATTCGTGGTTTGCTAGATTTTTCGGGCGTTTTTACTCAGGAATGGCGGAATGCAGAAAAAATCATCCAAACGCATCAGCCTCGACGAGACGGACTTGGCGATACTCACATTGCTGCAAGAGGATGCGAGCATTTCCAACGCCGAGCTCAGTGAACGCCTGTCGTTAAGCCTCACACCTTGCTGGCGCCGACGTAAGAGAATGGAGGAAGCGGGCGTGATCAAGGGCTATCAGGCCAACCTTGATCG
This sequence comes from Pseudomonas sp. RL_5y_Pfl2_73, assembly GCF_963970515.1. Classification (NCBI taxonomy): domain Bacteria; kingdom Pseudomonadati; phylum Pseudomonadota; class Gammaproteobacteria; order Pseudomonadales; family Pseudomonadaceae; genus Pseudomonas; species Pseudomonas sp. RL_5y_Pfl2_73. The sequence goes on from NZ_CAXAPD010000009.1 coordinate 164,492, forward strand.
ACGCATGCTGGGGCTGGATATCATGGCGTTCGTGCACATCCGTTTTTCCACCCACGCCGATCACGCTCCCGACGCCTTCGAGGCGGTGATTGCGCAATTGCCTGAAGTGTTGTCTTGTCACAAGATCACCGGGGATGCCGATTACGTGCTGCAAGTGTTGGCAGAGGATCTTGATAGCTACAGTGACTTTATCGAGCAGGTGCTCAGGCGCCAGGTGGGCATTGCATCCATTCAGTCGAGTCTGGCGTTGCGCGAGGTCAAGACCAGTAGCCGTATTGCGATACCCAAATCGACCAAGGAGCCGATATAACTGGACAGAAATCGGGTTGATTGCAGTTTATATGTGCAGCGAATGCAGCAGTGATTTCTGATAAGGCGGGGTTTATGCGAGCCATTCACGGCGGGGAAGCGCGCTTGGTAAGGAGCTAAGCGCGCAGGGCAGGAGGGCGGAGCACTTTTGGCCCCGCACCGGCGCTTCAGCCTCTATTAGCGTTCAGCTTGCGCAGCTCTTCGTAAGTAGCCGACTGGACGAACCAGAAGCCGGAAACGATGCACCAAACCAAGGTGCCGGCCACGAAAACCCCCAGAGCTGGCAAGAACCCGCTGGTGAACAGGGAGACGATAGAGACCAGCCAAATCAATGCCAAGGAGACGTAGAGGACGATGTTGTTGACGCTGATGACGAAGTCTTTCACAGGGTGTATTCCTTGCGTGAGGTAAAAAGCCCCCAATCCGGGGGGGACGCATGCTATCACATTGCCTCCACTGGTCAAGGAAAGCGGTACGGGGGCTGCTTCCTGAACAGGCGCGATCAGGACTGGTTGCAGACTTAGGGCGCCAGTGACTGTAGGGAGGAAAGATTGGGAATGGAGTGGTGCATCTACGTTTAGCAGGCGTACCTGGTGCTAGCCAGTTCTCAGAGCGTCAGGTCGTGAAACGGAGATTCGTGACAGGGCAACCTAAGGGAGGATGTGAAGATGGTGATACAACGGACTGATTTTGCATCGAACGGAGATTTGTGCAAAACCGACCGGGGGGTTAGTGGAAGTGGACAAACAACTACCGGCAGCCACTCTAAACACCTGATTTAACATAATATACATTATGCGCAAGACGAGCATGTTCGTGTGTGTTGCGTTACACAGGAAATTACCTAGGCTCAACTGCAACGCTTCCTACCATAAGGAGCAGCTTCAGCTGTTGCGCTTATGCCTGTTGTTCATTTGAAAGACATTTCCGTGCCCTCCGGACTCGTTGGTTGGTTGTTGACCGATGACCGTGGACGACCGCGCTATTGGTCGACAGTCTGGTCTGCACTGGACGGTGCGAGCTTGGCGCCGTCCACACTACGAACCCAATTGTCCGTGATCGAACAGCTGGTGGGCCTGGAACCGGAAAAACACACCTGGCCAGTGCCTTGGCCGTGTCCGGAATCACCACTCATAACAAACGAGTACGGTTCTTCTCCACGGTCGATCTCGTCAACCTGCTGGAGCGTGAAAAGTACGATGGTAAGGCCGGCCGAATCGCCCAGGGACTGCTTCGGACAGACCTGGTGATACTCGATGAGCTTGGCTATTTGCCCTTCAGTCAGAGTGGTGGCGCGCTGTTATTTCACCTGCTTTCAAAACTGTACGAACACACCAGCTTGGTCATCACCACCAACCTCAGCTTCTCGGAATGGTCGAGTGTGTTTGGCGACGCCAAGATGACCACAGCGTTGCTGGATCGGCTGACACACCACTGCCACATCGTCGAAACGGGCAACGAGTCCTACCGTCTGCAACACAGCACCTTGGCCGCCCAGACAACGATCAGGTCGCGTGAACGAAAGCGCAAGGATGAAGAGGGTATCGAGGACGATGAACCGTTTTGATCTGCACCATAAACACCCTGCCGCATGCCTGCATGCGGTGGGGCCAGATGCGTCTTCAACCAGGACACTACTGCTAAGCTTGTCCACAATTGCTGGGACAAAAATCAGCAATCCGTCCTGGGTCAATTTTCAATCGGCAGGGTGGGTCAGTTTTCAATCATTTTCAAAAAACGACCCGCGTCGAAATTTGATCCATTTTCTTCATTTTTCAGCCCTTCCGGGCGCAGCAAGGCGCTTCGCAGCGCCCATTTGCTGTATTACACGCGCACCTCTCCTGTGCCCGCCAATAAATGTCGACGCGCCATCCATAGGTTTGACAGGGCTCTCTGCATCAGGCGATGGAGCGAACCACGCCACCATCGACACGCATCGCCGCACCGGTGGTTGCGCTGGCTTGAAGCGACGTCAGCTCGCAGGGGCGAAGATATTTTCTCACTGCTTTCGTACGGCAGTTACGGTAACCTCAATTAGGACATCCCCCTCCAGAGACACTCCCAAACAGGCACGCTGAGGCCAGTTTTGCGGGTTACTACCTAGCCACTCACACCATACTTCATCCATCACAGGCTTATCCGCCATTCTGGCTATGTAGACCCGCGCACTGAGAATGCTCTGTTTGTCTGAGCCGAGTTCTCTCAAATTGCCTTCGATGATTTCGAGTGTCGGATGGTATCCATTTATGCGGCAGCATTCCTCAATCTCACTCGCCCGCTGCGTCGGCAGACGCGTGAGGACGTCCTTCAAGTAGGCATGCGCATCATGCCCATTCAGCCGCGCCGACTGGATCAAACTCATGATCGCCGCTGATGGCCGAGCCGTTGGGCACCAAGGTCGCGCTGGGCGATCATCTAGGTGTGTAGCGTATCCATCACCGGCGCTGCTTTTTCTTGCCGTATTCCGCGGCGTAAGTCCGGTTCCAGTTCACGCACTTCATTTTCGATTTCATACAACAACGGGATATAGCGTAAACCTTGTTCGATGGGGTCATTGAATCGCAGTATTGAAACGCAATGGTGTTCACCCGGTAGCAAGGAACCAAGGTCTTGTTACAGCTTTCTCATCGATCGCGGCCTTGTCAGATCCTGTAATAAATCGCCTCGCATGAAGTGTTGGAAACCGTTGTAGGATTTCTTCCCCAATTATTTCCAGGTCTGTATGAACACCCTCCAGGAACCTCCCAGTCGCCTTTCGAAGAACCGTTTTCCCTCCGTCGCTCCTGCGCGTTGCATATGCCCGTTGCAGCCCCCTTCCCTCGCATTGATCGTCCGAGGGAGCGAATAACCCATGGAATGGATCGTTGACCCCACGGCATGGCTCGGCCTGCTGACCTTGATCGTGCTGGAGCTGGTGCTCGGCATCGATAACCTCGTATTCATCGCCATCCTGGCTGACAAACTTCCGCCCGAGCAGCGCGACCGTGCCCGTATCATCGGCCTGTCCCTGGCGTTGCTGATGCGCCTTGGCCTCCTCGCCAGCATCTCCTGGATGGTGACATTGACCAACCCGCTGTTCGAGGTCTTTGGCAAGACATTCTCGGGCCGGGACTTGATCATGTTGTTTGGCGGTGTGTTCCTGTTGTTCAAGGCAACCATGGAGTTGCATGAGCGACTCGAGGGTCACGTGGCGCAACGTGCCGGCAATGCCGCCTATGCGATGTTCTGGCCTATCGTTGCGCAGATTGTGGTACTGGACGCGGTCTTTTCCCTGGATGCGGTGATCACGGCCGTAGGTATGGTGGAGCATCTGTCGGTCATGATGATCGCGGTGATGTTCTCCATCGGCTTGATGATGATCGCGAGCAAGCCGCTGACAAAATTCGTCAACAGCCACCCTACCGTCATCATGCTGTGCCTGGGCTTCCTGATGATGATCGGCTTCAGCCTCACTGCTGAAGGCCTGGGCTTCCACATTCCGAAAGGCTACTTGTACGCCGCGATCGGTTTCTCGATCCTGATTGAATTGTTCAACCAGTTGGCGCGCTCGCGACGCAAGAAAAGCCTGCAAGGTCTTCGGCCGATGCGCGAGCGTACCGCCCATGCGGTGTTGCGTCTGCTGGGCGGTCAAAAGCTGGATGCCGATGAAGTCGGCGAGGAAATCGCCGACATGCTGGAAGGTGACGAACCGGAGCAGGTTTTTCATCGGCGCGAACGGGTCATGATCAGTGGCGTGCTGCAATTGGCCGAACGCCCGATACGCAGTGTGATGACGCCTCGTGCGCAAATCGACCACCTCGACTTGGCAAATGCTGCGCAAGAAATCCGTACGGCGCTGATGCACTCTTCCTACTCCCGCTTGCCGTTGATTCGGGGAGGACGGGTGGATGAGCCGCTAGGCTTTGTCCATAAGAAAGAACTGCTTAAGGAAATACTGGCGGGCAATCAGCCGAATCTGGAAGTCATGGCGCGCAAAGCCATCAACCTGCTCGACAGTTTCACGATCCTCAATGCTCTGGAGCAAATGCGTAAGGAGTCGACCCACATCGCGTTCGTGGTAAACGAGTTCGGTGACTTCGTGGGGCTTCTCACGATGACTGACATTCTGGAATCCATTGCAGGTGAACTGCCGGATGCCAGTGAAGTCGAAGGCCCGAACATTGTTCCCCAGCAAGAGGGATTCCTCGTCAGTGGTGCCCTGAATCTCAGCCAAGTTCGCGAACACATCGGCTTCCAGGCGAAAGCGACGGAGGATTACCAGACGCTAGCCGGTTTGGTGATGAGCCTGCTGGATCGCTTGCCAATCATTGGAGACACGCTCAGTTGCCAAGGCTGGAGCATGACCGTGATGGGGGTTGAAGAGCGCCGGGTGACCAGGGTGCTGTTGCGTAAGGAATAGGCGTAGGGCTAGGCCGCATCGGCGGCCTTGTTTATTCTCGACGCTATCAATCAGCAAACGGTGCATGGGGCATCGTGGGTGACGGCCCCATGCCCTGCCATTGCCAAGCACGTACGCGAGGTGATTGAACGACGGTTATCAATAGACTTGTCTTGCTTAACCAGACTTGCTCCACTCCCCCACCATCGTCTCGTAAACCTCTTGGCAAGCGAACTCCGCCGAGACCTTTGCATCGGCAAAAACCTGATCGCCTGCTGGCGTAAGGCAGGCATAACCTACACGCGCATCCCGTGGATCACTTTGTCGAGACACCAACCCTATTTTTTCAAGCGGCAGTAAGGATTTGGTCACCGCCGATGCCGTCAGCCCCATGCTGTCAGCCAGATCAGCTCGCCGCAGCCGAGCATTGTGCGCATGTTTCAGGTGATACAGGATCATGAAATCACTGAAGCTCAGGCCGTGCACGGCAGAGAGCTTGGCATCAACCCGCCGCGCTGCTGCGGTGTACGCGCGTGAGAAGCGAACACAGCGATCGAGTATCGAGCCGTTCTCGGCAGGTGCAGTAGATTCGTTGTCAGACATTGCAGCATTGCTCCAATTCTTGTGGAGAAGGACGTTTAAATCGGGGCTCCATGAAGTCAAACATGGGCCCCGTCACCTTGATCAGTATTATGTCTTGATACTTGACCACTACAGTATCAAGAAGTAAGACTGTCGCAACCTTTGCGCGACGAACGGACAAAACCGCCCGCACATGAAACGGAGCAGCCAACTGCCCCTTGACCTAACGAGTGACGTTTTTCCCAACCATCTTCAAAGGCGACGCCCTTCATTTCAATGCGCAGAAATCCCATCATCTGCGCACGGTTTCTGAGGAGCAGGCGGAGTCGCTAGTGGTTGTGCATAGTTCGATTAGGCGCTGGTACTCGATCAGGTCTGGACGAACGAACGCCTCATCGGAGCGACAATCGTGATTGCTCGCGAGAAACGACTGTTGCTATCAGATTGGCCCGGACTGTAACTGACGCCCTCCTCCTCATTCGCTTACTGTCGTGGCTCATCCCTCGGAGTGATCCCCATGCCGGATACCGCCAATCTCTATCTGTTCGTGGTTGCTGTCGTGCTTTTGCTGATCGTCCCAGGGCCCAACATGGCCTTTGTCACCAGCCATGCGCTAGCTCACGGCTGGCGTGCTGGCGTTGCAGCCGCCCTCGGCATTTCCTTTTCCGACGTGCTGATGACGATGATGGTCAGCGCTGGCATTGGCGCACTGGTCATGAGTTGGGCGCCGGCGTTCGACCTGCTACGCCTGGCCGGGGCCGGTTACCTGCTGTGGCTGGCCTGGCAAGCATTGAGAGCGCCGGCAGTGACTCAGGCGACTCAGCTCCAGGCGGCTTCGCTGTGGAAAATCTTCTGCCGAGGCGCCCTCAACAGCCTCTTGAATCCCAAGGCGCTGCTGTTCTTCATGGTGTTCCTGCCCCAGTTCGTCAACGTCAAGGCTGGAGGCGTTAGCTTACAGTTGATCTTCCTGGGCGCGCTGCTGGCCCTGATTGCACTGGTCTTTCATACGCTGCTGGGTGTTTGCGCCGCGCTGCTCAGGGCGAAACTGGCAAGCGGCGTGATTTCAAGGCGCCTGGGCACGTACGGTTTTGCCGGGGTCATGGCAGCGCTGGCGGCACGCCTGTTGTTTCTTGACCGCCCGCTTTGACCACGGGCTTCCCTGCGCAATGGATTGGCCTATGCTTAGCCAATCCATTGCGGAGCTGGATCGATGTCGTCGTCGCAAACCACCCTCCTCCAAAGCTGGCACCACAATGCCCATTCCTGGATCAAAGCTATCCGCACGGGTGCCATCGAAAGCCGGTTGACGGTCACGGACCAGGCCATGCTGCTGGCGGTGCAAAGCCGCCAGCCTGAGCGAGTGCTGGATCTAGGCTGCGGTGAAGGCTGGTTGTTGCGAGCGCTGACTGAACGGGGCATCGAGGCGGTCGGTGTGGATGGCGACGCGACGCTGGTCGATGCGGCGCGGGCGGCGGGCTCCTCGTCGGTGCATCTGGCCAGCTATGAAGCGCTGGTGGAAGCGAAGGTGGACGTTGGCAGCGGCTACCACCTGATCTGCGCCAACTTCGCCCTGTTACACCAGGACATCATCCCATTGCTCGCTGCGATGAATGCCCTGCTCAACCCAGGCGGCGCGCTGGTAGTTCAAACGCTGCATCCATGGACCGTGGCGGCGGGCGATTATCAGGACGGCTGGCGAGAAGAAACCTTCGATGGGTTCAAAGGCCAATGGCAACCCATGCCGTGGTACTTCCGCACTTTGTCCAGTTGGCTCAATGCCTTGGACATGGCCGGTTTCCGGTTGCTGGGCCTGCAGGAACCGCAGCATCCACAAAGCCCATTGCCGCAGTCGCTACTGCTGCTGGCCGAGCAATCCCCGTCATGGCGTTAGCAACTCGACGGTAAAACACCCCGAGCGATAAACCCTGCGCGCCTGCATGCCGCGCTTTTGCAGGGTTTTCCTGACAGTTCTGAGAAACATGCCGTGAGAGACAATGATCGTGGTCCTCCCCGGTTCGCCGCAGCCTTTGTAAAGCTCATCGGCGACACCCAGCGCCCGCTGGTGTTCGGCTTTTCGGCTGGCGGCCCCCAGTGAAATCCCCAACAACCACAAGATCCTGTGCAACGCGAACCAATGCCTCACGCCCATTTTCAAGACGGGAATGCTGCTTAACCGCAGGTCATACTCGCGTAATCGAGCATCCTGTTGGATACGTGTTGCGTCGAATAGCCGGCACGCCGTCGCGTAGGCTCTGTTGACGGGCGAGGAAATGATGTTAGCTTCGCTCGCCAACAGCACTTGAGACACCTCCGGTTGGCCCAGGAATGCTGCAATTTCACCCTCATCGATGGATGAGGTCTGGTTGTATTCATCCAGAAGCAGCTTGGCTGAATGTGCATTGCAAGGCGTGTAATCGATCAGCGGCGTGGCATGGCGTATCAGGTAGATCACAGCAACAGCTCCCTTGTTTTATCTTGAAAATCCCTTTCGTAGCGCACCTGTATACACGGAACCACTGGATCGCCGCCAGCCAGTCGATCTATGCCCGCCTCTATGCACTGATCGAGAACATCGTCCAGATGAGTCACCAGGTGGTCAGCCAGTACGCCGTTGATGTCGGGCCGCAATGCATGGCGGCGACCCCGCCTGAACAGCCAACCACCTCTTGAATAACTTTTAGTTGTCACGGGGTAGCAATATTCCTTGTTGGACGCGATAGCCACGGTGTTCTCAAAGTAGCGAACGAACGCTTGGAGAGCCCCGGTGTTGCTCGTTTTCGTTCGAACACCGCCTGCTGGAGACCGGCATCCGTTTGCGGCACATTGAGTTGGGCCGCAACGGCGCGATGTTCCAGGCCAACATCGACACACGCCCCACCGCCCGCCTGTCTGGCAAAATGCGGGTGACGGCCTTATGGAACAGTGACTTGTAAGCCTCGTACGAGGCAGTTTTTCAACTTGAAGGGACACACGATGAACACCGCTCAGCTTTCGATTCAACAGTACATCAGTGCCAAGGACGGTAACCGCCCTCACCTGCTGGACCAGGCCTTCACACCGACGGCTATTCTGCACATGGTCGTGCGCACCGGTTCCATCGCGTTTCCCGACCATGTCGAAGGCCGTGCCGCCATCGGCGACGTGCTGGTCAGTCGCTTTGGCCAGACCTTCGAAAACGTCTACACGTTCTGCCTGGCCGCGCCACCACCGGCAAATGCCGAGGCGTTCCAGTGCAAATGGTTGGTGGCGATGTCCGACAAGAACAGTGGCGAGGCACGTGTCGGTTGTGGCCTGTATGACTGGCAGTTCGAACCAGCGTCGAGCCTGGCCGAGCGACTGACCATCACCATCGAACACATGAAAACCCTGCCGGCGAGCGATCTACCGATGATCATGGCCTGGGCGTCACGGCTGGAGTACCCATGGTGCTGGCCTGAAGCGGCGATCGATAACGTGCCGGATTCAGGCGCGCTTCAGGACGTGATCCAGTTCATGATTAACCCGATCAGTGAACAAAATAGAGCCAAACGCTGATCCTTGTGGCGACGGGATTTACCTGTGAGAGCAAAGCTTGCTCGCGATGCGGACGCCTCGGTTCTCGGGAAGACCGCGTTGGCCTCATCGCGGGCAAGTCTTGCTCTCATAGGGTGGGGATACTCCCCTTGCCACGGTTTCTATGCCCCCTTGACTGCGCCAAGGAGACGCCCACGTGAACATCAAGTTTCTCGAAACCTTCGTCTGGGTCGCCCGCCTGAAGAGCTTTCGCCTCACCGCGGAAAAGCTGTTCACCACCCAGGCGTCCATTTCCAGTCGGATCGCCGCCCTGGAGGACGAGATGGGCGTGCGCCTGTTCCTGCGCGATTCCAAAGGTGTATCGCTGACCTCCGAAGGCCAGCACGTGCTGGAGTACGCAGAGCGCATCATGGACACCATGCAAAGCATGAAAGCCGTGATCAAGGATCCGCGCCAGGTGCGCGGCCGGATCCGCATTGGTGCAATGGATACGGTGATCCACACCTGGCTCAGCCCCTTGGTGACACGCCTGATGGCATGTTACCCAGCCCTGGAAATCGAACTGTCGGCCGACACCGCGAGCAACCTGTGTTCGCAGTTGGAGAAAGGCTACCAGGACATCATTTTCCAGACTGACATCCTGCGCCTGGACAGCGTGCGCAACGCACTGCTAGCGCGGTACCCGATGCACTGGGTGGTGCGCACCGGCTCCGCCTATGACCGGTCTTATGCCTCGCTAGAGGACTTGTCCCAGGAACGCATCGTGACGTTTTCGCGCAACTCACGCCCCCACCAGGACATTCTGAACCTGCTGCACTCGGCCAACATCGTCTCGCCACGCATCAACTGTGTGAACTCGGCATCGGCCATCACCCGCCTGGTTCGCGACGGTTTTGGCATTGGTGCCATGCCGGCCGCGCTGGTCGCCGGCGAATTGGCCCAGGGCACATTGACGTTGGTGGACGGTGTGCCGCTGCCATCGGTCATGGACATCATGGCCAGTTGGCGGACCGGCGCGGGAATGGAACGGGTGGAAGATATCGTCGCCCTGACCCGGGAAGTGGTGGGCGAGTTCGTCGCACAACTGCCAGCAGCGTATAGATTGGCGGCGCAAGACTTCAGCGCGCTGTAAGTGAACTGCAACATCCCCGACTTATTCTGAGCCAAGCGCACTGCGGCGAACGCGGGTTGTGCATGTCGCTCGCTCGGAATGATCCAGGGAACTCACCATGAAAATCAGCGTATTCGGAAGTGGCTACGTAGGCTTGGTGCAAGCCGCCGTGTTGGCTGAAGTGGGCCATGACGTGGTGTGCATGGACATAGACGAGCGCAAGGTCGACAGCCTGCGCCAAGGCCAGGTGAGTATTTTCGAGCCGGGCCTGGCCACGCTGGTGCGTGAAGGGCTGGAGGCCGGGCGCTTGCACTTTACCAGTGACGAACAGCTTGCCGTGCAACACGGCCAGGTCCTGTTTATCGCCGTGGGTACGCCTTCCCGGGACGATGGAAGTGCCGATCTGAGTCAGGTCCTGGCCGTCGGCGAGGCTGTCGCCCGCTACCGCGAGCAACCGCTCATTGTGGTGGAGAAGTCCACCGTGCCAGTGGGCACCGGCGACGTTCTGCGGACGCACATCGACAAATGCCTGCTCAAGGCCAGTCGTCTGCTGCAGTTCGATATTGTCTCCAACCCCGAGTTCCTCAAGGAAGGCTCGGCGGTTACCGATTGCCGTCGTCCAGATCGTATCGTGATCGGCTGCGAGCGCGATGAAGTACGTGAAACCATGCGCGACCTGTACGCCCCATTCAACCGCAACCACGACCGTGTCCTGTTCATGGACCTGCGCAGTGCCGAGCTGACCAAATACGCCGCCAACGGCATGCTGGCGACCAAGATCAGTTTTATCAATCAGATCGCCGAACTGGCCGAACACCTGGGGGCCGACATCGAGTCCGTACGCCTGGGCATCGGCGCCGACTCGCGCATCGGCTACCACTTCATCTACCCGGGATGCGGCTACGGCGGCTCATGTTTTCCAAAGGACATGCGCGCCCTGATCCACACCGCCGAGCAGGCCCACTGTTCCAGCGACCTGCTGCAAGCGGTGGAAGCCATCAACGGGCGGCAGAAACACAAGCTGTTCGAGCGGATCAATGCGTTCTACCAGGGCGAGTTGCGCGGCAAGACCTTCGCCCTGTGGGGCCTGGCCTTCAAGCCCAACACTGACGACATGCGCGACGCACCGAGCCGCACCTTGCTCGAAGCGCTTTGGGCCGCGGGTGCCAGCGTCCGCGCGTTCGACCCGGAGGCGATGCAGCAGACGCAATTGCTCTACCCCGACGAAACCCGATTGATGCTGATGGGCACGCCGGAATCGGTGTTGCCGGGGGCCGACGCGCTGGTCATCTGCACCGAATGGCAGCCCTTCAAGGCTCCGGACTTCGAGCTGATCCGGCAACGGCTCAAGGCCCCGGTGATTTTCGACGGCCGCAACCTGTTCGAACCGGAGCGCATGGCGGACAAGGGTTTCACCTATTTCCCGATGGGGCGCGGGCAGTCGCGCAACCTGCCCATTGCCCAGCAAACGTGGTTCCCTGCTTCGAGAAGCGCATAAGCTGTAGCGTTACCTCAAAATTAATGCACTCAACCAGCATTATTATGAATTTGTAAGCAAGGGTTGTGAACGGCACACTGTGCGCCGTTCCTCCCCCAACTGTTGGAACACTTAAAGGGCTTTCTGGGTTTTTTCAGTAAGCCCCTTTTTTTGTTCGTTTTTTGGATTGTCGCTTAATGCTTTCTCGCTGGTTCCCCGCCGCTATCAACACCCGTCCCACCGAATGGAGCCGCGCCGCCATCGGCATGGCGCTGGGGACGATGTTCAGTGTCTGGCTTTGTGCGCAGGTATTTGGCCTTGAAGTGGCGCAACACCTGATCGGTCCCCTCGGCGCCTCGGCGGTGCTGTTGTTTGCGGTGTCATCAGGTGCCCTCGCCCAGCCCTGGTCGATTGTCGGCGGTTACCTGTGTGCGTCGGTCGTCGCGTTGCTGGTGGCCCATGTATTGGGCCGCACGCTGGGTAGCGCCTGCCTGGCGGCGGGCATGGCGCTGGTGTTGATGTGCTGGCTGCGTTGCCTGCACCCGCCGGCGGGTGCCCTGGCGGCGACGTTGGTGCTGGCCGCTCCGTCGATCAGTGCCTTGGGCTGGCAGGCCGTCGGTGCGGCCATGCTGGCCGGCTCCGGGCTGCTCGTCTTTGCGCTGGCCTACAACAACCTGACGCGAGTGCGCTATCCCAAGCGTGCCAGCGAACCGGGGGTGGTCATCCCGGCTGATCACTCTCCCGTCGACCGGCAGGCGATCACGGCCGAAGACCTGAAACTGGCCCTGGCGGAAATGGAAGCATTCTTTGACGTCACGCCGGAAGATCTTGAGCAATTGATCCACGCCAGCGAGCGAAATGCCAAGCGCCGCAGCATCGCGGAGGTTCTCTCTGGTCGCGGTTGAGCCTGTGGCTGCTATAAATATGCAGAAAGGACCTGCACGTATCCCGGTTGTGCAATGCAAATTTGCACTGGTACGATCTTGAATGGGTACGCGCGACACAATTCATAAAGAAGAATAAAAGCAGGGAGTTAGCGATGACAGCTCAGGTTTCATCACAAGCCGCGCAAACCATCGAAACCGCAGCCTATGAGGTGCTGGTCGAGGTTCGTAATCAGATTGGCCACTTGACCCTGAACCGCCCCGCCGGCCTCAATGCCCTCACCCTGGGCATGGTGCGCAGCTTGCAGCAACAACTCGATACCTGGGCCCTCGACCCACAGATCCGCGCCGTGGTACTGCGTGGCGCGGGCGACAAGGCGTTTTGCGCCGGCGGTGATATCCGCTCGCTGTACGACAGCCACAAGCAGGGCGACACCCTGCACGAAGATTTCTTCGTCGAGGAATACGCCCTCGACCTGACAATTCACCACTACCGCAAACCGATCCTCGCCTTGATGGATGGCTTCGTGCTGGGTGGCGGTATGGGCCTGGTACAAGGCGCCGACCTGCGGGTCGTGACCGAACGCAGCCGCCTGGGCATGCCGGAAGTCGGTATCGGTTATTTTCCGGACGTGGGCGGCAGCTATTTCCTGCCACGCATTCCCGGTGAGCTGGGCATCTACCTGGGGGTCAGTGGCGTACAGATCCGTGCTGCCGACGCGTTGTATTGCGGGTTGGCCGACTGGTATATCGACAGCCGCAAACTCAAGCAGCTCGACGAGCGCCTCAATCGGCTGGAATGGCATGACACGCCGCTCAAGGACCTGCAAAGCCTGCTGGCCAAACTCGGTGTGCAACAGCTGCCTGCCCCGCCCCTGGCTGACTTTCGGCCAGCCATCGACCATTTCTTTGGCCTGCCCGACGTGCCGAGCATGGTCGAGCAGTTGCGCCAGGTCACCGTCGCCAACAGTCACGAATGGGCGATAAAGACCGCCGAACTGCTGGACAGCCGCTCTCCCCTGGCCATGGCCGTGACCCTGGAAATGTTGCGGCGCGGTCGGCATTTGAGCCTGGAAGACTGTTTTGCCCTGGAACTGCATCTGGACCGGCAATGGTTCGAACGCGGTGACCTGATCGAAGGCGTGCGCGCCTTGCTGATCGACAAAGACAAGAACCCGCGTTGGAACCCTCCGACCCTGGAGGCGCTGGACGCCGACCATGTGGCGAGTTTCTTCGACGGCTTCGATGACCACGGGAACTGAGCCATGCATGACCTCGAACTGACCGAAGAACAAGTGATGATCCGCGACATGGCCCGGGACTTCGCCCGTGGTGAAATCGCCCCCCACGCCCAAGCCTGGGAAAAAGCCGGCTGGATTGACGACGGCCTGGTGGCAAAAATGGGCGAACTGGGCCTGTTGGGAATGGTAGTGCCGGAAGAATGGGGCGGCACCTACGTCGATTACGTCGCCTATGCCCTGGCGGTAGAGGAAATCTCCGCCGGCGACGGTGCCACCGGGGCGCTGATGAGCATCCACAACTCGGTGGGGTGCGGGCCGGTCCTGAATTTCGGCACCGATGAACAAAAGCAGACGTGGCTGGCCGACCTCGCCAGTGGCCAGGCCATTGGCTGCTTTTGCCTCACCGAACCTCAGGCCGGGTCCGAAGCCCACAACCTGCGCACCCGGGCCGAATTGCGCGGTGGCCAGTGGGTCATCAACGGCGCCAAGCAGTTCGTCAGCAATGGCAAGCGAGCGAAACTGGCGATCGTGTTTGCCGTAACGGACCCGGAACTGGGCAAGAAAGGCATTTCGGCGTTCCTGGTGCCCACCGATACGCCGGGTTTCATCGTTGATCGCACCGAACACAAAATGGGCATCCGCGCCTCGGACACCTGCGCGGTCACCTTGAGCAATTGCACCATCCCGGAGGCCAACCTGTTGGGGGCTCGCGGTAAAGGCCTGGCGATCGCCCTCTCCAACCTGGAAGGCGGCCGCATTGGCATCGCGGCGCAAGCCTTGGGCATCGCCCGTGCCGCCTTTGACGCGGCGCTGGCTTACGCGCGCGATCGCGTTCAGTTCGACAAGCCGATCATCGAGCACCAGAGCATCGCCAACCTGCTGGCCGACATGCACACCCGCATCAACGCCACCCGTCTGCTTATCCTCCACGCCGCACGCCTGCGCAGCGCCGGCAAGCCGTGCCTGTCAGAAGCCTCCCAGGCCAAGCTGTTCGCCTCGGAAATGGCCGAGAAAGTCTGCTCCTCGGCCATACAGATTCATGGTGGATACGGGTATCTCGAGGATTATCCGGTAGAGCGCTACTACCGCGATGCGCGGATTACTCAGATCTACGAAGGGTCAAGTGAGATACAGCGAATGGTGATTGCCCGGGAGTTGAAACACTACCTGGTGTGATGGCTGGAAAACCATCGCGAGCAGGCTCGCGATGGCGGTACATCTGTCAAAGCAATGCATCGCGGGCAAGCCCAGCTCCCACAGGATCCGATGGCGTACTCAAAGGCTGCATACACCCCGAATCCCCTGTGGGAGCGAGCCTGCTCGCAATGGCGCCAGTGAGCACGCTGCCTTACTTGTCCTGGAACTCCGCCGCCCGCTTGGCCACGAACGCCGCCATGCCTTCTTTCTGATCCTGCGTCGCAAACGCCGCATGGAATACCCGGCGCTCAAAACGCACACCTTCAGACAGGCTGACCTCAAAGGCGCGGTTGACGCTTTCCTTGACCATCATGCTGATGGGCAACGACTTGGCGGCGATCAGCGCGGCGGTTTTCAGCGCCTCGTCCAGCAGCTCATCGGCCGGTACGATCCGCGCAACGATGCCGCAACGCTCGGCTTCCACCGCATCGATGAAGCGCCCGGTCAGGCACATTTCCATGGCCTTGGCCTTGCCCACCGCCCGGGTCAGGCGCTGGGTACCGCCCATGCCTGGCAGCACGCCGAGATTAATCTCCGGCTGGCCGAACTTGGCGTTGTCACCGGCCAGAATGAAGTCGCACATCAACGCCAGCTCGCAGCCACCGCCCAAGGCAAAACCGTTCACCGCCGCGATGATCGGCTTGCGGCGGTTGGCCACGCGGTCGCTGTCGCTGAACAGGTCGTCCAGGTAGATCTGTGGGTAGGTCAGCTCGGCCATTTCCTTGATGTCAGCACCGGCGGCAAAGGCTTTTTTCGAGCCGGTCAGCACGATGCAGCCAATCTTCGGATCAGCCTCCAGGCTGTCCAACGCCTGGTTCAGCTCGCTGACGATCTGCGCATTCAAGGCGTTCAATGCCTGGGGACGGTTGAGGGTGATCAGGCCGACGCGGTCCTTGATCTCCAATAAAATCGTTTCGTAGCTCATGTATAACTCCTGTTAAGCGCTGTATTTGGCTCGATGCCCTGTAGGAGCTGCCGAAGGCTGCGATCTTTTCCTGCCAGTTGAGTCTTGAACGAAAGAGCAAAATCAAAAGATCGCAGCCTGCGGCAGCTCCTACTCAAAGATTGCGCGAAATGACCATGCGCTGAATGTCGCTGGTGCCTTCGTAGATCTGGCAGACCCGCACGTCGCGGTAGATGCGTTCCAGCGGGAAGTCGTTGAGGTAACCGTACCCGCCCAGGGTTTGCAACGCCATGGAGCAGACTTTTTCAGCCATTTCCGAGGCAAACAGCTTGGCCATGGAGGCCTCCACCAGCGCCGGCTGGCCACTGTCTCGCAGGGCGGCGGCGTAGTGCACCATTTGCCGGGCCACGGCGATCTGGGTCGCCATGTCGGCCAGGCGGAACGCCACGGCCTGGTGCTCGATGATCGGTTTGCCGAAACTGGAGCGTTCCCGAGCATAGTCCCGAGCCGCCTCGAACGCGGCGCGGGCCATGCCCACCGCCTGCGCCGCGATGCCCACGCGCCCCCCTTCCAGGTTCGCCAGGGCGATTTTGTAGCCCTCGCCCTCCTCGCCCAGGCGATTGCCCACCGGCACCTTCACATCCTCGAAGAGGATCTGGCAGGTGTCGGAGGCGTGCTGGCCGAGTTTGTCTTCGACCCGGGCCACGCTGTAGCCCGGCGAATCGGTCGGCACGATGAACGCACTGATGCCACGCTTGCCGGCGCTCGGATCGGTCACCGCGAACACAATCACCACCCCGGCGTTCTGCCCGGACGTGATGAACTGCTTGCAGCCGTTGAGTACGTAATGATCACCTGCCAGCCGCGCCCGCGTCTTCAGGCTGCTGGCGTCTGAACCGGCCTGGGGTTCGGTCAGGGCGAACGCGCCGAGCATCGCACCACTGGCCAGGGGTGTGAGGAATTTTGCCTTCTGCTCATCGCTGCCGAACTTGAGGATCGGCACGCAGCCCACCGAGTTGTGCACGCTCATGATGGTCGAGCACGCACCGTCACCGGCGGCGACTTCCTCCAGAGTCATCGCATAGGCCAGGTAACCGGTTTCACAACCGCCCCACTGCTCCGGCACCAGCATGCCGAAGAAGCCCAGCTCGGCCATTTCATCGATGGCTTCCCGGGGGAATCGGTGTTCGCGGTCCCATTCGGCGGCGAACGGTTTCAAGCGTTCCTCGGCGAACTGCCGGGCCATGTCGCGGATTTGGGTCTGTTCTTCAGTCGCAAGCATGGTGATTCCTTAATACAGGCATTCGACAGCCATGGCCGTGGCTTCGCCGCCGCCGATGCAGATCGCCGCAACGCCGCGCTTCAAGCCTTTCTGGCGCAGGGCCGAGAGCAGGGTCACCAGAATCCGCGCGCCAGATGCGCCAATCGGGTGGCCCAGCGCGCAGGCCCCGCCGTGGACATTGACCTTGTCATGGGCGATTTCCAACTTGCCCATGGTCACCAGTCCCACCACGGCAAAGGCTTCGTTGACTTCGAACAGGTCGACTTGATCCAGCGACCAACCAGTTTTTTGCATCAGTTTCCTCACGGCGCCAATCGGGGCGGTGGGAAACAGGTTCGGGGCATCGGCAAACGCCGCGTGACCATGGATCACCGCCAGAGGCTTGAGGGCACGCTGGGTAGCCTGGCTCTGGCGCATCAGCACCAGCGCCGCGGCGCCATCGGAAATGGAGCTGGCGTTGGCTGCCGTTACCGTGCCGCCCGCGCGGAACGCCGGTTTGAGCGAAGCGATTTTGTCGATCCGGGCCTTGGGTGGCTGCTCGTCGTGGGACACCGTCACTGGCTCTTTGCCGACCATGACCTGCAACGGCACGATCTCGGCGTCGAAACTGCCATCCTTGATCGCCTGCTGGGCGCGGGTGGTGGACGCAATGGCGAATGCATCCTGGGCCTCGCGACTCAAGCCATTGGCCTCGGCGCAATCTTCGGCGAAAGTGCCCATCAGCCGACCGCTGTCGTAGGCGTCTTCCAGGCCGTCGAGGAACATGTGGTCAAGCACCCGGCCATGGCCCATTCGGTAACCGCTGCGGGCACGATCGAGCAGGTACGGTGCGTTGGACATGCTTTCCATGCCGCCGGCCACCACCACGTCGGCGCTGCCGGCGATGAGCATGTCATGGGCGAGGATCGCCGCTTCCATGCCCGAGCCACACATCTTGTTGAGCGTGGTGCAGCGGGTCGACTTGTCGAGGCCGGCGCCCAGCGCGGCTTGACGCGCCGGTGCCTGGCCCAGGCCGGCGGCGAGTACGCAACCGAACAACACTTCTTCAACCGCGCGGGGTGCGATGCCGGCACGCTCCACGGCGGCCTTGATGGCGGCAGCACCCAGCTGCGGGGCACTGAGGCTTTTCAGTTCACCCTGGAAACCACCCATGGGGGTGCGGACGGCGCTGACGATGACAATCGGGTCGTCGGACATCATGAATCCTCCTGATTATTTGGCTGCCATACGCAAGGCACCGTCGAGACGGATCACCTCACCGTTGAGCATGCTGTTCTCAATGATATGCCTGACCAGCGCCGCGTACTCGGAAGGTTTCCCAAGGCGTGGCGGAAACGGCACGCCGGAGGCCAGGGAATCGCGTACTTGCGGGGTCATGCCGGCCATCATCGGGGTCTCGAAAATCCCTGGCGCAATGGTCATCACCCGGATGCCGAAACGCGCCAGCTCACGGGCGGCCGGCAACGTCAGGCTGGCGATGGCGCCTTTGGAGGCTGCGTAAGCCGCTTGGCCGATCTGTCCATCGAAGGCCGCCACCGACGCCGTATTGATGATCACCCCGCGCTCGCCGTCGGCGTTGGCCTCCGTTTCGGCAATGGCAGCAGCCGCCAGGCGCAGCAGGTTAAAGCTGCCGATCAGGTTGACGTTGATCACCTGACTGAAGCTGGCCAGGGCGTGGGGACCGTTCTTGCCGAGGATCTTCTCGCCGCGCACGATACCGGCGCAGTTCACCAGGCCATTGAGGCCACCGAACGCATCGACCGTGGCCCTCACCGCCGCTTCAGCCGCTGTTTCGTTGCTGATGTCGGCCACCACGCTCTGGCAGCCCAGTTTTTGCGCCTGGGCGGCCACGGCGTCGGCGTTGAGGTCCACCAGCATCACCTTGGCACCGGCCTTGACCAGCATTTCGCCGGTGGCCGCGCCGAGGCCGGAAGCGCCGCCGCTGACGAGGAAAATCTTGTTGTCGATCTGCATCATGGTTTCCTTGGATTCAAGCTGAAACGTTCTGCGCCGCCGCCTCTTGGGCTTTGGCGATCTCCTGGTTGCGCAAGATAAAGCGCTGCAATTTGCCGCTCGGGGTTTTCGGCAAGTCGCTGACAAATTCGATTTCACGGGGATACGCATGGGCTGCCAGGCGCTTGCGCACGTGCAGGCGCAATTCTTCGGCCAACTGCGACGAGGCACGGAACTGCGCGCTGAGTACCACGAAGGCCTTCACCAACTCGGTGCGTTCCGGATCGGGCTTGCCGATCACCGCCGCTTCCACCACGGCCGGGTGTTCGATCAACGCGCTTTCCACGTCGAACGGACCGACCCGGTAGCCGGAGGTGGTGATCACGTCGTCGCTACGGCCCACGAAACTGATGCTGCCGTCCGGGTTCAGTTCCACGGTGTCGCCGCTCAAGTAGTAGTCACCGACGAAAGCCTTGGTCGGCCCGCCCTCGTAACCGGCGAACCAACACATGGGCGACTGGCTGCGGTCCAGCGCGAGAATGCCCGGCTGGCCTACGCCCAACTCGCGCTGATTTTCATCCAGCACCACAATCCGATGGCCCGGCGAGGCAAAACCGGCCGCGCCCAGGTGGACCGGATGTTCCAGCCCATGGTGGTTGCACAGCACCATGCCCAGTTCGGTCTGGCCATAATGGTCGTGGATCACCACGTTCAGGTTGTCGGCGAACCAACGGATCACCTCCGGGTTCAACGGCTCACCGGCGCTGCTGACGATGCGCAGCTTGCCCTTGATCGACCGGGCAAAGGGCTCGCCACCGGCAATCAACAGGCGATAGGCCGTGGGTGAGCCGGTCAGGTTGGTGATGCCATATTTGTTGATGACCCGGCAGGTGCTTTCCAGGGTGAACGGGCCATCGTAGAAGGTAATCGGATGCCCCATCGCCAGCGGCCCGGTCACGCCAAAATAGATGCCGTAGGCCCAGCCCGGGTCGGCGACGTTCCAGAAGGCGTCTTCAGGGCGCAGGTCTACCGCGTCACGGGTGTAGCTCTGGAACGCAACAATGGCCTTGAGCGGCACCGACAGCGCCTTGGCAGGCCCCGTGGTGCCGGAGGTGAACATCAGCAGGAACGGGTCTTCGCCGCTGAGCATCAGCGGTTCGCACTGGCTGGAGTGGTTCGCCACCTCGGCCCAGAAACTGTAGTCGCCGCGCACGATGCCCTGGCCCTTTTCGCCGCCGACCGTGACGATGGTGGGGCAAGCGGCGACTTCGTCGAGCTTGTGACGGTTGACCGCATCGGTGACGACCAAGCGCGCCCCCGAGCTGCCGAGGCGGTGCTCGATGGCCTTGGGCCCGAATGCGGTGAACAGCGGTTGATACACCGCCCCGATGCGCCAGGTGGCGAGTACCACAATCAGCAGTTCAGCGGTGCGCGGCAGCAGGCCGGCCACTTTGTCGCCCTTGCCGATGCCTTGGGCGCGCAGAAAATTGGCGAACCGCGCGGCGTTGTCCTGCAGGTCACGGTAAGTCCAGGTAGCTTCGCTGCCGTCACGACCCTCCCAGAACAAGGCGATACGCCCCGGCAACGCATGCCGGTCACAACACTCGACACAGGCATTGAGCGCCTCGAGTGAGCCATGCAGTGCGGCGTTGACAGTGTGCAGGTAATCGAACTGCGACGTGGCGGACGAATAATCGCGCATGACCAGCATCCCTCGGTGTTTTTTATTGGTTGGGGGGAACCGTGAATAGCAGGCAAATACTCGCGCCGAAGGGCGGTGGCGGCAATGGTCAAAGCTTTCAAGTTGCTTGACTGGTTTGGCCATGGTTTAGGAATGTGGTGTTCTTTCGGCCCTCATCGCGAGCAAGGGATTTGTGGTGGACTGCGATTGGGTGATCGTCCAAGCCTCTGTGGGCGCGAACGTGCTCGCCGCTACAAGGGCTGCTGCCAGGCAAACGAATACACCTTCTCCGGTGCCGGCGACTGGCAACGCTGGTTGTCCGCATCAGCCCCCACCAGGAACCACTCGGCCCTTGAGGTATTGCCTACCCGACGCGCTTTTTGCGGGTCATAACAACGGCCCAGGTCCTGAGCGGGCACCAGGGCGAAGGCCTGCGGATGGCTGCGCAGCCAAGTGACGGATTGTTCCAGGGCGTTGCCGTTATAAAAGCCGAAATGCACGATGGGTTGCTGCGCAAACAACCAGTGGCCCTCACGCCACCCCACAAGCACCAGCTCGGCATTTGAGGTCAGCCTCGCGACATCGTGCATAAGGGGTTCGTGGGGGTTGATGCCTTCCTTGTGGGGCTCGACGAAGCCGCGTACACACCAGGCACACAACCACAGTGCAGCCAATACATTGAAGAGCACCCTACCCCTCGGCCGCGCGCCAAACCAGCGGCGCAGCATCCACGGCACAAGCGGCGCCACCACTAGAATCAACGCGGGTAACGCAGGAAAGACATACAGCTTGCGCTTACCACTGCTCAGGCTAAAGAACAGCAACACCAGCAGTACCCAACCGAGCAGCACCAACACCCGAGCGTCGTGCTTGAGCAGTTGTTTACGCCAGGCCGGCACCAGCCAGGGGAGCATGAACACTATCGGCAGCCAGTACTTCGGAATCACCTGGACGAAGAAATACCAGAAGGGTTCGCGGTGTTCCCATGCGTTGGCATAACGCCCAGCGGTCTGCTTGAACAGGATTTGCTGGGCGTACGTCAGGCTGTCGGCACTGCCCTGCCAGACAATCATCAGCAAAGGCCCCAGCCATAACGCGATGGCGGCCAATGCTACGAGCAGCCCCAGCCACCAGCGTCCTGCCTGGCCAGGCATGGCCACCACCCCTTTCCAACCTTTGCGCAGCGCATAGGCGTAGGGAACCAGCAGCAACACCGGCAGAAACCCCACGCCTTTGCCGATGACCCCAAATCCCATCGCCGCACAAGCCAGGTAGTACCAACGCCAGGCCGGGCCGAGCAACACATGCCGGCACAGGCCATAGATTCCCAAGATGGTCCAGAGCGCAAGAAAACCGTCGATCTGCCCGGTGCGCAGGATGCTGTAGGTCTGGTAGGTAGCGAGAAACAAGAGCACCGCGATCACCCCCACGCGCCGTCCCCACAAGCGCCGGCCCAGGTCATACAGGCACGCAGTGGTTACGCCGCCTGCCAGCAGCGCGGGCAAGTACAGAGCGACTTTGGGCAGGTGGGTCAGTTGCACGAACAACGCCACTGTCCACATGAACAGCGGCGGTTTGTCGGCGTAGATTTCACCTGCACGATGGGGAATGAACCATGAGCCGTTCTGCAGCATCTCCAGGGCAACGCCAAGGAAGCGCTCCTCATCGACGTTCATCGGTTCGCGCCAGCCCAGGCCGGCACCCACCATGATCAAGGCCAATACCACAAACGCCAGGAGCTCGAGTCGCGAGGAAGATAGTCGTATCCGCACCGTCTCAGCCCTTTTTGGCCAGTTCGGGGTTTTCCTGCTCATGATGCTTGGCGATCAACTGCAAATTGCGCAGGTAAACGATAAGCCCGAAGGACTGGCCGACAATGAACACCGGGTCCTCGCGGTAAATGGCATAGGCCAACAACAGCGCGCTACCGATGATGCTCAGGTACCAGAAACCAACGGGAATCATGCTGCGCTTCTTGTATTCGCTGTACAGCCATTGCAGGGCAAAACGCCCGGTGAATGCCAATTGACCCGCGAAGCCAACGGCCAACCACAACGATTCTCTGCCCATTTCAAGCCTCGGTTTCTTGTGCGTTGACGTCCAGGCGGGTGCGTTTGATCAGCCACCACACCCCAAACAGATCGACAATGCCCACCAGCGCCCGGTCCAAGTTGCCGTAGTTGGACACCCCGGCCCCGCGCTCACGGTGATTCACCGGCTGAACCAGCATCCGGCCGTTTTGACGGCGGATCAGTGCCGGAATAAAACGGTGCATATGATCGAAATACGGCAGCCGCAGAAACGCCTCACGCTCGATCAATTTGATGCCGCAACCGGTATCGGGGGTCTGGTCCTTGAGCAGGCTGGCGCGCAGTTTATTGGCAAATCGCGAGGCCCAACGCTTGCTCGCCGTGTCCCGGCGATTGACCCGATGCCCCGCCACCAGCTTGACGCCCGCGGGTGTGCCTTCGGAGCCACGCACCAGGTCGAGCATTTTCGGCAGGTCGGCCGGGTCGTTCTGACCGTCACCATCCAGGGTTGCCAACCAATGCCCGCGTGCCACTTCAGCGGCGTGGTAGATCGAGGTGCTCTGTCCGAGGGAACGGGTGTGGCTGAGCAACCGCAACTGACGATAGCCGCTGACTTGCAGCGTTCGTAATTCAGCGGCGGTGGCATCGGTGCTGCCATCGTCGACCACGATGACCTCAAAAGCCTCGTCGACCAGTGCCGCACGCACCTCTTCGAGCAGTGGAATGAGGTTGCCTGCTTCGTTCTTTGCCGGAATCAGGACCGACACATAAGGGGGTTCGTGCATGACGCTCCAGTAAAAAGCTGAGGACTGAGGGGTTAAGCGCGGTAATAGTCGCGGTACCAATCGACAAACGACTGCACCCCGACGGGCACCGCAACCTGCGGGCGAAACCCTACGTGGGCTTCGAGCTCGCGCGTGTCCGCCCACGTGTCGACCACGTCGCCCGGTTGCAACGGCAAGAAATGCTTTATTGCGGGGATGCCCAGTGACTCTTCAAGGCATTCGACAAACTGCAGGAGCTTCACCGGGGCGCCGAATCCGATGTTGTAGACCTTGTTGCGCACGCCCGACTCATTGGCAGGCGGCAGTGGTAATAACCGCATCAGCCCTTCGACGATGTCGTCGATATAGGTGAAGTCCCGCGACATCGCACCATCGTTGTAGAGGTCGATGGCGCGACCGTTGAGGATGGCGTCGGTGAATTTGAACGGCGCCATGTCGGGCCGTCCCCAAGGTCCATAGACAGTAAAAAAACGCAGGCCGGTGGTGGGAATACCGTAGAGATGCGAGTAAGCGTGGGCCATCAGTTCATTGGCGCGCTTGGTCGCCGCATAAAGGGACACCGGCTGATCCACCGGGTCGGTCGTGGCGTATGGCAACTGGTCGTTCAAGCCATACACCGAGCTGCTCGAGGCGAACACCAGGTGCGCCGGCCGGTGGGCACGGCACGCTTCCAACACGTTGAGAAAGCCCATCAGGTTGCTTTGCGCATACAGGTCGGGATTATCGATGGAATAGCGCACGCCGGCTTGGGCCGCCAGGTGGACGACTTGCTCGAATGGGTTTTGTGCAAACAGGTCCAGCAGCGCCTGCTTGTCGGCCACGTCCAGCCGCAGAAAGCGGAAGTTGCGGTATTCGGCCAGCAACGCCAGTCGCGCCTGCTTCAGCTCGACGCTGTAGTAGCTGTTGAGGTTGTCGATGCCGATGACCTGATGGCCCTCGCGGCACAGCCGCCTGGCCGTATGAAAACCGATAAACCCTGCGGCGCCGGTGACCAATACGCTCATACGCTGCCCAAAACGGTCACGTGCATACATTACCCTGATGGATGGCCCGGTTTTTCCGGGGCCTGCACAGGCTTGTATCAAAGAAAAATGACGGTTTTATGAGCGTGCCAGTCAGCTAAGCGAAATCCCTGTTCGGCGCTGCCCGGCAACCGGTCAGTTGATGTCGTTGAGAATCAGGCTGCGATAATGCCCCGGGTTGGACCCGGACCATTTGCGAAACGCCTTGTAGAAGGAGCTGGCATCGGCAAAGCCCAGGCGCGAGGCGATTTCGACGAAACTGATGGAGGGCTCGGCCAGCCAAGTGATTGCCAGATCCTTGCGCACGCTGTCCTTGAGGCCTTGGTAGGTCTGGCCCTCCTCCGCCAGGCGTCGGCGCAAGGTGGACGCGGACACGCACAACTGCTGGGCCAGGGTCTCGGTTTCCGGCCACTGTTCGGCAGGCAGCTGTCGCAGGTCGTGCCGGATACGGCTGGCCAGGCTTTGCCGATTGCGGTATTTGACCAGGATGTTGGCCGGGGCCTGGGCCAGGAAGCGCTTGAGCTCATCAGCGTTGCGCCTGATCGGCAGGTCGAGGCATTCAGCTGCGAAAATCATTCGGGTGCGCGGCCGGTCAAAGCGCAGGTTCTGGGAGAACATCACCCGATAGTCGTCGCAGAAATCCGGCGCCGGGCAGCGCAGGTCGACGGAAAGAATGGGAATGCGCCGTCCGACCAGCCAGCAGGCCACGCCATGCACGATCATCCAGTAGGTGAAATAGGTAAAGGCCCGACGCGGGTGCTGATCGTCTTCCAGCAGCACGATCTCCGCCAAGCTTTGCTGGCGCACCCACTGTGCCGGCAGGTGTTCGAGCATCAGCGACAGAAACCCCAGCCCCGCCGTCAAGCCGCTCGCCAGCGTGGGCTGGGCCATGGCGCACTGGCAGAGAAACGCCAAGCTGCCGGATTTGAGCTTACGCGGGTCCATGCCAAAAAACTCGTCATCCAGGCGTCGGGCGAGCAAACGCCAAAGCCGCGCATAGGCATGGGCCGGGACCCGCGCCTGGGCGTCGTCGAGCAACGCTGGGTCTATGCCGACCTTGCTCAGGACCTCATCGGTAGCCGCTCCGGGGGCGCAGCTTTGCAGCAGCGCCTCACGTACCAACTGAATGGAGATGGTGTCTTTTTTCGACATGGCGCGGTTGTTCACAGGATCCGGTAAAGCAGCCGTTCTATCCGCACCCGGCTGACCCGTTTCAGGAACCTGGCCACCGCCTCGGGGTAATCCGCCAGGGTTTCCAGGTCCAGGTACCGTTCGATCCGGCGGGTGTGGCGGTAGATCTGTTCAAGCTCGGCCTGGCGCGGCGCCAGCAACTCGCCCTTGGGGTCGTCCAGCAGCAGCGCGTTTTCCAGGTCCAGGCGAAAGGCCCGCGGGTTGAGGTTATTACCGGTCAGCAAGGTGTAGCGCTCGTCGACCCACATGCCCTTGAGGTGATAGGTGTTCTCCCCGTCACGCCACAGGTGCAGGTTCAATTGGCCGCTGTCGATAGCACGCTGATGGCGTTTGGCGAAGCGCCGCAGACTGATTTCGTAGAGGTATGGCAGCGCCGCGATGATCTTGAACGGCTCGCTTGGCGGAATGTAGAAGTCGTTGGCGGTTTTGTCGCCGACGATGATGTCGATCTTGACCCCGCGGGCCAGGGCGCGATTGAGCTCCCGGGTCACCGTCAGGGGCAGGTTGAAATACGGTGTGCAAATGGTCAGTTGCTGGCGACTGCTGGCGATCAGTTCACCGATCACCCGGCTCAGCGGATTCTTCTTGCCAACGCCCAGCAACGGGCTTACCGACAGGCCGCTCTTGTCGAGGCTGCCAACGCTGGTGTCATAGGTCGCGTACTTGAGGCGACTGCGCAAGTCGCCGATGTCCTTGCGCAAACTGCGGGTGCTGGGCAGGTTCGGCAGGTCCAGGCGATGCACGGCCCTGGAGGTGACCAGGCCGTGCTGCACCAGATGGTGCATCGAATCGGCCAGTGCCGTGTTCTGCAGCAGGTGATAGCGGTCGTAGCGGTATTTGTCGAACTTGTGCAGGTAGACGTTATTCAGGCTGGCGCCGCTGTAGAGCACACAGTCGTCAATCACGAAGCCTTTCAAGTGCAGCACGCCAAACAGCTCGCGGGTTTGCACCGGCACGCCGTAGATCGGCACTTCGCTGACATGGGTGCGAGTCTGCTCCTGGTACCACGCCGAGTTGCCCGGCTGCTTCTTGGCGCCGATCAGCCCGCGTTGGGCCCGCAGCCAGTCCACCACCACGACCACATCCAGTTCCGGACGCGCGGCCTTGGCGGCATGCAGGGCATCGAGGATTTCCTGGCCGGCCTCGTCCTGTTGCAGGTACAGCGCGACGATGTAGATGCGCTGGGTGGCCTGGGCGATTTTCTCCAGCAGGCAACGGCGGAATTGGGCAGCGCCATCGAGGATGGTCACCGCGTCGGCGGTCAGTGCAAAGCTGCGCAGCTTGGGCAGCAGGGAGCGTTTGAAAAGCGACGGCATAGGGCTCGCAAAAAGGTCGATTCCGAAGAACGGATGAGCTTACACCATGGATGGGTTTGGGTCTTCCCGTCCTCAAGAAAAAAGACTTGACCAAGGAGAACGATCATTCTACTTTCATTCCATGAACGAAATTACAGGAAATGAAACACGAGATATCATCCTCGATGTCGCCGAAAAGTTGATCTATAAAAGTGGCATCGCCGCCACCGGCATGGACCTTCTGGTGAAAACCGCCGGTGTTTCCAGGAAAAGTGTCTATCGCTACTTCGCCAACAAGGACGACCTGATCGTGGCCGCCCTCAGGCGACGGGACGAACGCTGGATGCACTGGTTCAGCACTGAAGTGGACAAGGCGCCGACCCCGACTGCAAGGCTGCTCAACCTGTTCACCGTGCTCAAGGACTGGTTCGACAGCGAAGGTTTCCGCGGCTGCGCGTTCATCAATACCAGTGGCGAAACCGGCGATCCACAGGATCCGGTCCGCCAGGTGGCGAAGCTGCACAAGCAGAAGCTGCTCGATTACCTGACCCGGCTGTGCGTCGAACAAGGTGTCCAGAACCCGGACGCACTGGCCCGCCAGCTCCTGATTCTGATTGACGGCGCCATTACCGTGGCGCTGGTCATGGGCGACCACAGCGCGGCTGACCACGCCCGGGACCTGCTGAAAAAACTGCTACACGCCTGACCCGTTGAACCCTTGTGCCACCTGTCAACTCACTGGAGATCTGCCATGTCTGCCTCTTCCGAAGTTCGTCCGCCGTTGCCACCGTTCACTCGGGACTCGGCGATCGAGAAAGTTCGCCAGGCCGAAGACGGCTGGAACACTCGTGACCCACAAAAAGTATCCCTGGCCTACACGCAGGATACTCAATGGCGTAACCGCGCCGAATTCGCCCATAACCGTGAGGAAGCCAAGGCGTTCCTGACCCGCAAATGGGCCAAGGAGCTGGATTATCGGCTGATCAAGGAGCTCTGGGCCTTCACCGATAACCGCATCGCCGTGCGCTACGCCTACGAATGGCACGACGACTCGGGCAACTGGTTCCGCTCCTACGGCAACGAAAACTGGGAGTTCGACGAGCAAGGCCTGATGTACAAACGCTATGCCTGCATCAACGACATGCCGATCAAGGAAAGCGAGCGCAAGTTCCGCTGGCCGCTGGGCCGCCGGCCGGACGATCATCCGGGGTTGTCTGAGTTGGGGTTGTAACGCTCTAACAGGCCGGCGGGCGCTTGCTCGCGATGGCGGTGGCAAATCCGACAAAGGTGCAAGCTGACTCACCACTGTCGCGAGCAAGCGCCCACAGCAGCGCCAGACAAGCGGCCCCTCCAACAGGCTTGACCCACATGCCGCCAGGCATCACATTGCCTGGGCCGGCGATAAGCTCGCTGTTTCGTTGTGCAGCAGATTTTTGTGGAGCCCATGACCGCGTCGATCCCGATCCGTCCCCCCTGCCCGCCCGGCGTCTGCGATTGTGGCCGTGATGCCTTGCTGCAAGCGCCTGGTAGCGACCTGCGCATCCTTGGCCTGAATCGCCAGGAAGAAAAGCGTCTGCTTGAACGCCTGGAGAACATCCAGAGCCTCGACGAACTCCAGCGCCTGCAGCAACGCCTGTACGAAAACCTGGGGATCCGCCTGAGCGTCGAACCTGGCTACAACGAAGTGCGGACCATGCGCGGCATCGCCATTGAATTCCAGGATCAGCCCGGCCTGTGCCGCAAGATTCGCCAGTCGATTCCCGCCGCCATCCGCCGTGGTCTGGAAAAACGCCCCGAGATTGCCTGGCGGCTGCTCGATGCCCACGATCTGTTTCGCGACATCTGAACCCAGACGGCTCCTTCCCTGGAGCGGCGCATTGGCCTAGAAATCCACCGTCGCGGAAATCAGGTAGGTGCGCGGGGTCGACAGCGTCAATCCGGCCCCACTGTCATCCGACGCCCCGGCCGAACTCCAGTAGCGCTTGTCTGCCACGTTTTCGATGTTGGCCCGCAGGGTAATGTGCTTTTCGTCGACCTTGAACGCGTAGCGGGCGCCCACGTCGAAACGTTCCCAGGAATCGATTTGCTTGGTGTTGGACTGGTCCAGGTACTGCGAGCTGGAGTAGATGCCACGGCTGGTCAGGGTCAGGCCCTGTACCGTCGGCACGTCCCATTCGGCGCCGAGGTTGACGTTGTACTTCGGCGTGGCCGGTGCGCGGTTGCCGTCAAAGGCGCCGTTGGTGGTTTGGGTCAGTTCGCTGTCGATGTACATCACGCCGCCGAGCAAACGGGTTCCCTTCAGCGGTTCGCCAAACACACTCAACTCCACGCCGGTGTTTTCTCGCTTGCCGTTCGGGCCGAAGACACGTGTCGTCGCGTTGGTCGCATAGGCCGGCTGCTTGATCCGGAACAGCGCAGCGGTGACGGCGAACGGACCAGCATCATACTTGCCCCCCACCTCGACCTGCCGGCTGATGAACGGCGGGAAAATCTCATCCTCGTTCACCGACGTCGACGGCGCGATCTTGCCCTGGCTCAGGCCTTCCATGTAGTTGGCATACAGCGACAGCTTGTCCGTGGCCTTGAACAGAATGCCGCCCGATGGCGAAACCTTTTCCTCATCGTAGGCGGTGTCGCCCTTGACGTTATTCGTCCAGTCGTCAACCTTCACCCGCTGCCAGCGGGCGCCGAGGGTCAGCAGCAAGCGATCATCGAACAGCCCCAGGGTGTCGGACAACGCCACGCCACTGAAGCGGTTCTCGGTGTAGACCTTGTTGTCCTGTCGTGTCGGGTTGTTCGGCGTCGGGGTCTGCACCGGGTCATACAGGTTGCTGCGACCGTTGGCGTAACGGGCGCCGCCATTTTCGAAGTCCATGTAGAAGTAGCTGGCGGCCAGGTTGACCTCATGGCTCACCGGGCCGGTATGGAACCAGTTGCGCACCCCGGCCGTGGCCGTCCGGACATTTTCGTCGCGGGTAAAGTCACGGGGCTGGACGGTGAAGTCACCGGCGTCGTTGGTGACCGAAACGTTGTGCCGAAGGAAGTCATGGTCGCTTTTGCGCGCGCCTACACCGCCATACAGCATGACGGAATCGTTGACGTCGAATTCAGCGTTCACGGTGCCGAAGGTGTCCTTGGTGCGCGCCTTGCTCCAGGACTGGGCGTAGTTGTCACGCACATCACCGGCGTGAGGAACCTGTGCATTGGCGCCCACCAGCACGCGTTCCTGGGGCGCGTCGGTGTTACGCTCGGTACGGCCAATGTCCGTCGAGAGCCGCAGGCGTTCACCGCGAAAATCCAGGCCCAGGACCGCCATCTCGCGGTCCACGCTCTGGTGATCCCATTCGGTGTCCCCCGCCTGCTTCACACCATTGAAGCGAATACCAAACTTGTCCTCTTCACCAAAGCGCCGCCCGACATCCACGGCACCGCCAAGCTGGTTGTTGGAGGCATAGCTGCCGGTGAACGAGGTGATGGGCTTGTCGGTGGCACGCTTGGGCACCATGTTGATCCCGCCGCCTACGCTGCCCCGCGGCGAGATACCGTTGATGAGCTGGCTCGGCCCCTTAACGATATCGATGCGCTCGGCCATCTCCATGTCGATCGTGTACGTCGGCAAAATGCCGTAGAGGCCGTTGTAGGCGACATCGCTGTTGAACAGGCTGAAACCCCGAATGGTGAACTGCTCAAAGCGTCCGCCCGCCGGGTTGGTGGCGCGGACCGAGGGGTCGCTGGCGATCAGGTCAGCCAGGGTGCGAGCCTGCTGGTTCTTGACCGCCGCGCTGGTGTAGGTGGTCACGCTGAACGGCGTTTCCATGAAGTCCCGCGTGCCCAGCAAACCTTGCGAACCACGACGAGCAACCTGGCCACCGGCATACGCCGGGCTGTCCGTCGAAGCCGTGGCGCCGACAATCGAGGTGGGTGCCAGTTGCAGGCTGCCGCCTTCTGGCGCCGGCATCAGGATGTAGGCCTGCTCACCCACAGGCTGTAACTGCAGGCCAGAACCGCGCAACAGCCGGGCAAAACCCTCCTCGACCCCAAACTCACCCGAAAGCCCGGCGCTGTTGCGACCATTCACCAGGGTCGGATCCACCGACAAGTTGACACCCGCCAGCCCGGCAAACCGGGTCAACGCCGCGCTGAGGTCGCCCGCCGGCACCTGATAGCTGCGCCGGGTGGGTTCTTCGGCCAGGCTCGATGAGATAAAGAAGGGGCTGGCGCTCAGGCTCAACATGAGGCTCAGGTTCAACAGCGGACGCCAGCCAACAAAGGCCGGACGCAAACGCAAAGGTGCAACTGCGGACATTGGAAAGCACTCTCATTTTTGTTCAGTTGCCTTGAATGACAAGCGAGACAAAAAAAGGGGACAGGCCTCAGGCCATATTTTTGCGAAGCGTCAACGTGACCCAATAGCGAGTGCGCATGTGCACGTCCAGCGGCAGGCTGGCTGCAAGCAGCGTGAGAATTCGGTCGGTGTTGTCCAGGCGGAAGCTGCCGGTGATTCGCAGGGGTTCCAGGGTTTCGTCCCAGCGCAACACGCCAGGGCGATAGCGGCGAAGTTCCCGCAGGAAATGCCCCAGCGGCTGGTGCTGCGCAACCAATACGCCGTCACGCCAACCCAGCTGCGCCACGTCGAACGCCTTCACTGGCCCCGCGCCTGATTCCTGGATATTGACCTGCTGGCCCGCTTCCAAGCTCAGCAATGGCCCCCGCAGAGGTTGCAGTTGCGCCGAGCCGCTGACCACCGACACCCGGCAATCGCCCTCGCCCAGGTGCAGGCAGACCTCGCCACGAGTGATGGTGATGAGCCCATAGGGTGATTGAACGGACAGCGGCGCGTTTCCGGCGAGCTTGAGAGCCATCTCGCCGCGTACCAGCACCAGGCGCCGCGCCTTGAGGTCCAGGTCGACGGCGCTGTCGGTGTTCAGTTGCAGCGCACTGCCATCGACCAGCGACCAGCGCCGTTGCTCGCCCGTGGCGGTGTGCAAGTCAGCGCGCCAGGCCTCCAGCGGCAGCTCTCGCCCCAGCAGCCAAGCGGTCGGGACCAATGCGGCGACGCCCAATGCGCGCTTGAGCACCGCGCGCCGAGCCAGCATTGGACGGTCAAGGGTTGCCATGCCCAAGGCCGCGGGCACCCCGGCAAAACGCTGGCGCAATCGCTGGGCCTTCTGCCAGGCCGCCTCGTGATGGGCGCTGCTGTCGCGCCAGCGTTGCAGGGCCGCCGAGTCGAATGCATCCCCGTCGAACTCCATCAGGGTCAACCAGCGAGCCGCTGCCCGCGCCGCTTCGCGGGCTTCGGGTGAAGGGGCCGAGCGCATCAGAAGTCCACCAACAGGCAATGCTCATAGGCCTGGGCCATGTAGCGTTTTACAGTGCGTTCGGACACGTGCAAGCGCTCGGCGATCTCGCGATAACCCAAGCCCTCAAGCTGACTCCAGAGAAAAACCCGCCGCACCAGGGGCGCCAGGCCATCGAGCAATTCGTCCAAGGCTTGCAAGGTTTCCAGCAGCAGCCAGCGTTGTTCTGGCGACGGCGCGCAGGCTTCAGGCAGGCTCGCCAGGGCGTCGAGATACGCTTGCTCCAGATTGCGCCGGGTGTAGAAATTGCTCAGCAGGCGTTTGCCAACGGTCAGCAGATAAGCCCGGGGTTCTTGCAGGTCAGCCAAGGTCTGGGAACTGGAAAGCACCCGCAGGAAGGTATCCTGGCGCAGGTCCGCCGCATCCCAGGCATTGCCCATGCGCCGCCGCAGCCAGCCTTCCAGCCAGCTACCGTGGTCACGGTATAACGCATGGAGGGAATGCTCCGTCGGTGTCGCTGCATCACACATGTCCAGAGCCTGCGCAAAGTCTTAAATGAGACTGATTCTAATTAATGTTCGCGCGTTAATCCAAGCTCTTTATGCAAAGTGTGTCTAAACACGGGGATGGAATTGATAGAGGCCTCTGTGGGAGCGAGCTTGTTCGCGATGGCGGTGCGTCAGAAACATGGATGCTGACGGATACTTCGCTATCGCGAGCAAGCTCCCACAGGCAGGTCTTTTGCGACCAGTGCTATCAGTGACTGGCGTGCAAGGTTTTCGCCGCCTCAGGCATGGCCGATGAGTGATGGTTGATGATCTTCCACTGGCCATCGAGGCGCTCATAGAGGAAGGTGTAGCGCGCCTGGACCTCGCGCTTGGAACCGTCGGCCTGGGTGAGCGTGAAGGTATAGACACCACTGTCCATCGCCGCATCGGGGCCCAGATGGCGGATCTCCCGGTAGTTGATTTGCCCGACTGGTTGACCGGCCAGGAAGTGCTCGAAGTAATCCTGGATCTGCGCCGGTGTGTTGCGCACCTTGTTGGAAACAGTCGGTTGCAAAATCGCATCCGGGGCGTAGAGGCCAGTCACGGCGGTGGCGCTACCGGTTTGCAGCGCGGCGTTCCAGCGGTCGAACAGCGCCGCGATCTCGCGATCATTCACATTCTTGGGCTGCTCGGCCACCGTGCGGTACACGTAGGGCGTAGCCTCAAGCGCCTGGACAAGCGGCGCGGCCAGC
The DNA here is from genome assembly GCF_963970515.1 of Pseudomonas sp. RL_5y_Pfl2_73. Lineage (NCBI taxonomy): Bacteria > Pseudomonadati > Pseudomonadota > Gammaproteobacteria > Pseudomonadales > Pseudomonadaceae > Pseudomonas > Pseudomonas sp. RL_5y_Pfl2_73. The sequence goes on from NZ_CAXAPD010000009.1 coordinate 197,864, forward strand.
AGGAATAAAGCAGCAATGGCGCAGGTTTTCATTTTCATCAAAGCGTTCCTTTGGGTTTCAATGACCCCACTTTGCCGGCCCTCCCTGCCTTCGCCATCGGCCAACCGGTGCCAATCGCCTATGCCGTTCGGCAGATAGGCCCGGTGCCGGTGACACGTTCTAATGGCGCCACCGCGAACCGGACCGGTCCTCTTCCACGCTGGAGTTCCCCATGCAAAGCCCACCCCATGACCCCGGCAGTGCCCTGGCCATCCGCAGCCAATATCGCCAGTCGCAAAGTCGTGCCGCACGCTTGGGCCTGCTGCTGGGCACCGGCCATGAACTGACGCAGTTGCCCCTGTCGGCCATGCGCCAGCGCGCGCTGCAACGGGCGTGCGCGTTCATGGCCATGGACCATGGCCTGTTGCTGGAGTGGGCGCCGGACCACCCGTTGCGCACCCTCGCCAGCCACGGCAGCGCGGAACGACTCGACCTGCTCGCCAACCTGGCCCAGCCACAAACGCCCGGCCCACAGTGGCTGGAATCGCCCGGCAGCGCCCTGCCCCAGGTCTTGCGGGTGCCGTTGCGTGCCTCCGACGGCGTAGAATTCGGGGCTTTGTTGCTGGGCAACAGCGTGACCCTCGGCGCGCCTGACAACGAAGACATCGAATCACTGCAATTGCTCGCGACGCTGTTGGCGGCACACCTGGAGAACAGCCGATTGCTCGAAGCAATCCAGGCCCGCGAGCGGACCATGTCCGAGCTGGTCCACCGCTTGTTCAGCGCCCAGGAAGACGAACGCAAGCGCGTCGCCTATGACCTGCACGACGGCCTGGCGCAGAATCTCGCCGGTTTGCATCAGCGCTTGCAGGGCTTCGCCGGTCGCTGTCCGTCGCTGCCGCTTGCACTGGCGAACGAGTTGCAAAGCATCCTCGACCTGGCCCAAGGCTGCGTCGGCGAAGGTCGGCAACTGATCGGTGGCCTGCGCCCCCACGTACTGGATGATTTCGGCCTGTACAAAGCCGTCGACAAGGAAGCCGATCGCCTGCGCGACGCGGGTCTGACGGTGAACTGGGTCGAACACAGCACCGCGCGCCTGCCGGGCAATACCGAGACCGCCCTGTTTCGCATTGCTCAGGAAGGCATCAACAACATTCTCAAGCACGCCCAGGCCAGCCACGTGCACTTGGGGTTGACGGTGGAAGACGGCCAAGCTTGCCTGCGAGTGGAGGACGATGGCCGTGGCTTTGCCCTGGAACAACCCATAGAAACCAACGGCTGCCGCCATCTGGGGCTGGCCGCCATGCAGGAGCGCGCCAACTTGCTGGACGGCCACTTGAGCTGTTGCAGCCAGCCCGGCGACGGCACCCGACTACTGGCCAGCGTGCCGCTACTGGCCCACGGAGAACACCCATGAAGCCACCTTTGCGCCTGCTGCTGGCCGATGACCACGAAGTCACCCGTACCGGGTTTATCAGCATGCTCGCTGGCAACCCGGGATTCGAGGTCGTCGGCCAGGCCCGCGACGGCCAGGAAGCCCTCGACCTGTGTGAGCGGCTACAACCGGACATCGCGATTCTCGACATCCGCATGCCCGTCCTCAACGGTTTGGGCGCGGCGCGGATCTTGCAGCAGCGCCAGCCCGGAATCAAAGTCGTGATCTTCACCATGGATGACAGCCCCGACCACCTCGAAGCAGCCATCGGTGCGGGCGCGGTCGGCTATCTGCTCAAGGACGCCAGCCGCGATGAAATGCTCGACGCCCTCAAACGGGTCGCCCAGGGCGAAGAGGCGCTGAACAGTTCGGTCAGTGCGCGCCTGCTGCGCCGCATGGCCGAGCGCGGAGCGAATGGCGCTCCCCAGGTCCAGGCCCTGACCGCCCGAGAGCGCCAGGTGCTGGGGCTGGTGGCGGGCGGTTTCAGCAACCGTGAAATCGGCGAAAAACTGGGCATCGCGCCCGGCACGGCCAAGGCCCACGTGGAGCGTGTCATCGGCAAACTGGGGGCCGCCGACCGGACCCAGGCCGCCGTGCGCGGCATTGCCCTGGGCCTGGTGGCGCAACCCGTCGGGCAATGGCCATGAGGTTTCTCGCCGCCCGCCGCTGGGCCGACTTGCCATTGCGTGGCAAGGCTCTGGTGGTGATCTCCCTGCCCCTGGTGGTCCTCCTACTGTCGCTGGTGCTGATCTATATCACCGAACGCCAGACCGCGCGGGCCGAAGAGGATGTGCGCCGGGTGCTGCTGGTCCAGGGTGATATTCAGACAGTTCATACCCTGTTGGCCGAGGCGGCGGCCAGCGTGCGCGGTTACCTGCTGACCCGTCGCGAAGATTTCCTGCCCAGCTACGAACAGGCCACGCCGCTGATCCAGGCCGCGTTGCGGCGCCTGGACCACAACATTCGCGACACCAGGATGCGCGAGCACCTCAAGACCATCACCCCGCTGATCGCCGACAAACTCGACGGCTTGCTCGCGCTGCGCAACGGCAAGGGCGACGACCCCGAGGCCATCACCGCGATCCTGATCGAGAACAAACAGGTGCTGGACGTACTGCGCGAGCAGATCAGCGCCATGCGTATACGCGAAGATGCTCTGCTCGCCGACCGTAGCGCCGCCGCCTCAGCCACGCGCATGCGCCTGTTGTTCGCCACCTTGCTGGCGGCGGTGTGCGGGCTGCTGGGCGCCATTGTCGCGGTGCTGTTCCTGTCGAAGGGCATCGTCGCCCGGGTCCAGCAGGTGCAAGGCAACGCCCAGCGCCTGGCATTGGGTCAACCCTTGCTGCCGCAACCGCCGGAGCAGGACGAAATTGGCCAGCTCGGCACACGCCTGGTGGAGGCCGGACAGTTGCTCGCCGAACGCGAGCGGGCCCTGCGCGATAACGAGGAGCGCCTGCGGCTGATCATCGATGGCGTGAAGGACTACGGGATCTTCGCGCTAGATGCCCGAGGCTACGTCACCACCTGGAACGCCGGCGCGGAACGGATCAAGGGCTACACCGAGCAGGAAATCCTCGGCCACCATTTTTCCCTGTTCTACCTGGCCGAGGAGTGCCCGGCGCACCCGGACATGGCCCTGCGCGAAGCCACCCGCGACGGTCATTACATGGAGGAAGGCTGGCGTTGCCGAAAGGACGGCAGCCGTTTCTGGGCCAGCGTGGTGATCACTGCGCAATACGATGGCACCGGTGCGCTGCGCGGCTTTTCCAAGATCACCCGCGACATCACCGACCGCCGCGCTGCCGAGATCGCCCTGCGCACTGCCCGCGAAGAAGCCGAAAGTGCCAGCCGGGCCAAGAGCGAGTTTCTTTCGCGCATGAGCCACGAACTGCGCACCCCATTGAACGCGATCCTCGGTTTCGCTCAATTGCTGGACATGGACTCCACCGCCGGCCAACGCCCCCAGGTCAGCCATATCCTGCGGGCCGGCCAGCACTTGCTGGCATTGATCAACGAGGTGCTGGACATTGCCCGGATCGAGGCCGGGCGCCTGCCGCTGAACATCGAACCGATCGCCCTGTCGACGGTGCTGCACGAAGCCCTGACCTTGGTTTCACCGATGGCCGCCGACGCCGGGATCCACTTGGCCGAACTGCCTGCGCTGCCCGACGACAGTGGCGTGCTCGCGGACCGCCAGCGCCTGGTTCAGGTGCTGCTCAACCTGCTGTCCAACGCCATCAAGTACAACCGCCCCGGCGGTGAGGTGCGCATCGAAGTCAGCATCCAGGCCCATCAGGTGAGCATCGCCGTCAACGACACCGGCCATGGCATCGCCCCGGAACAGCTGGACCAACTGTTCAAGCCCTTCGAACGCCTGGGTGCCGATCCCCAGGTCGAAGGCACCGGCCTGGGGTTGTCCTTGAGCAAGAGCCTGCTGGAAATGATGCAAGGTAACCTGCAGGTCCACAGTGAGCCGGGACACGGCTGCTGTTTCACCCTGCAGCTGCCTGGCACCCAGGTGGTGGGGGCTCATTTGCCGCCCATCGCCGCCCTGGCGGTGACACGTTCGCCTGTGGAGTATCACGGCAAAGTCCTGTGCATCGAAGACAACCTGTCGAGCCTGGCGCTGATCGAAACCCTGATGCAACGCCGTCCTGGCATCCAGTTGTTGTCGAGCATGCAAGGCCAGATGGGCCTGGACCTCGCTCGCCAGCACACCCCGCAACTGATCCTGCTGGACGTCAGCCTGCCGGACCTCGAAGGCCTGGAGGTCTTGCGGCGTCTGCGTCAGTCCCCGACCACCGCGACCACGCCTGTGCTGATGATCACCGCCGACGCCAGCGACCTGACCCACCGCGCCCTGCACGACGCCGGTGCCACGGCGATCCTGACCAAACCTATTCATATCCAGGCCTTCCTGGGCCACCTCGAGCACTATCTACCGGAGCCCGCATGAATCGCGACTTGCGCATTCTGATCGTCGACGATCAGCGCCCCAACCTGGACCTGATGGAACAACTGCTGGCCCGCGAAGGGTTGCACAACGTGCTGAGCAGCACCGAACCGTTGCGCACGCTCGATCTGTTCAACAGCTTCGAACCGGATTTGGTTATCCTCGATCTGCACATGCCGGCGTTCGACGGCTTTGCCGTGCTGGAGCAACTCAACCGGCGCATTCCGGCCAACGATTACCTGCCGATCCTGGTACTGACCGCCGACGCGACCCGTGACACCCGCCTGCGGGCCCTGGCCCTCGGCGCCCGGGATTTCATCAGCAAACCCCTGGACGCCCTGGAGACCATGCTGCGCATCTGGAACCTGCTGGAAACCCGGGCGCTCTATAAAGCGTTGCGCGAGTTGATTCCGTCCCAGCAGATCGAACTGTTGCGCCAGCACCGCCCCGCCGTCGGCCCCGCTTGACCCGGGGGCGTGGCGCCGAGTCATGACCGCAAGTAAGGACAACACGCTGTCGGTAGGCCCTGTAGGAGCTGCCGAGGGCAACGAGGCTGCGATCTTTTGATCTTTTGATCTTTCGCTTGAGACTCAAGTGTATTGGGAAAGATCGCAGCCTCGTTGCACTCGACAGCTCCTATGCAGCTCCTGCGCAGTGCTCGGTGGTAGCAAGCGCCCTCGCCATGCTGCATAAGTACAGCCAGTGTGCTTGTCAGTCTTCGCCAATCTCCACCACGTCGCCATTGAGTCGCACTGGCCATACCCGCAGGCGCTGTTCCGGGTATTCCAGGCAGTGGCCGTCTTCCAGGCGGAAATGCTGCTTGTACATCGGCGAGGCAATCACCAGGTCACCCTTGATGCTGCCCAACAAACCTCGGCCGATGACGTTCGCTCCAGACTTGGGGTCGCGGTTGTCGATGGCGTACAGCGGCTTGTCCTGATGCTCGGGCAGGTACAGCAATGCCACTTGGCTGCCGTTGTGCCAGGCGACCACGCCAGAGTTGGCCACTAGGTCGTCTCGGCGGCACAGGGCGCGCCATTGCAGCGGTTGTTGGAGATCGCGAACAGGAATACGAACGACGTTTGACTGGCTCATCAGAGCACCTCCTCGGTAACGGGAATCAGGTGGAGTTCATGGGCGTGAACCGGCCGGCGTTGGCCGCGCTCCCTGACGAAATGAACGTCCGGATCGCCGCGCCCGTCGTTGACGAAGGTGCGGAAACGCTTGAGTTTGTCCGGGTCCTTGAGGGCATTGGCCCATTCGCATTCGTAGCGATCGACCACTCGTTGCATCTGCGCTTCGAGCTCGGCGCCCAGGCCCAGGCTGTCGTTGATGATCACGTCCTTGAGGTAGTCCAGGCCGCCTTCCAGGCTTTCGCGCCAGACCGAAGTCCGTTGCAGCTTGTCGGCGGTACGGATATAGAACATCAGGAAGCGGTCGATGTAGCGGATCAGCGTGGCGTCATCCAGGTCGGTGGCGAACAGCTCGGCGTGCCGCGGGCGCATGCCGCCGTTGCCGGCCACGTAGAGGTTCCAGCCCTTCTCGGTGGCGATCACGCCGACGTCCTTGCTCTGGGCCTCGGCGCACTCGCGGGTGCAACCGGAGACCGCGAACTTGAGCTTGTGCGGCGAGCGCAGGCCTTTGTAGCGATCCTCGAGGTTCAACGCCATCTGCACGCTGTCCTGCACGCCGTAGCGGCACCAGGTGCTGCCCACGCAAGATTTCACCGTGCGTGTGGATTTGCCGTAGGCATGCCCGGTTTCGAATCCGGCTTCGATCAGCTCGGCCCAGATGTCCGGCAACTGGTGCAACTGGGCGCCGAACAGGTCGATGCGCTGGCCGCCGGTGATCTTGGTGTAGAGATCGTATTTCTTCGCGACCACGCCGATGGCGATCAGTTTGTCGGCAGTGATTTCCCCACCGGCGATGCGTGGCACCACCGAGTAGGTGCCGTTTTTCTGCATGTTCGCCATGAAGGTGTCGTTGGTGTCCTGCAACGGCACCAGGGACGGGTCCATGATCGGCTGGTTCCAGCATGACGCCAGGATCGAACCCACCGCCGGCTTGCACAGGTCGCAACCGGTGTGGCCACGACCGTGCTTGGCCAGCAGTTCGTCGAAACTGATAATCCCTTCCACCCGTACCAGTGCGTACAGCTCCTGACGGGTGTAGGCGAAATGTTCGCACAGGCTCTTGTCGACGCTGACGCCGCGGGCAGTCAACTCATGCTCGAACACTTGCTTGACCAGGGCGGCGCAACCACCACACCCGGTACCGGCCTTGGTGTCGCACTTGAGCTGGCCCAGATCGGTGCAGCCACCGTCGATGGCCGAGCAGATCGAGCCCTTGGTGACGTTGTGGCACGAGCAGAGGGTGGCGGTTTCGGGCAACGCCGCAGGGCCCAGGGTTGGGGCGCCTTCGGACGATGGCAGGATGAGGCTGGCAGCGTCCTTGGGCAAGGCGATGCCGTTCTGCTTGTATTGCAGCAAGGTGTCGTAGTAGCTGTTGTCGCCCACCAGAACGGCACCGATTACACGCTTGCCGTCGGCATCGACCACCAGTCGCCGGTAGCTGGCGCTGGTTTCGTCGATGAATTGGAAGCTGCGCGAACCTGGAGTATTGCCATGGGCATCGCCGATGGAGCCGACGTCCACACCGAGCAACTTGAGCTTGGTGGACATGTCGGCGCCAGTGAAGGCCTCCGAGCTTTCGCCGCACAGCCGGGCCGCGACGTTGCGGGCCATCTGGTAGCCCGGGGCGACCAGGCCAAAAATGCTGCCGTTCCAGGCCGCACATTCACCGATGGCGTAGATGTCCGGATCGCTGCTCTGGCAATGGTCGTCGATCACCACGCCACCACGCGGGCCGATCTGCAGGTCGCTCTGGCGAGCCAAGGCATCCTGGGCACGGATGCCGGCGGAAAACACGATGAGGTCGGTTTCCAGAAAGTCGTCGTCGCCGAAGTTCATCCGATAACGGTACTGCTCACCCGCGCTGATGGACTGGGTGCCCTTGGACAGGTGCACGCCGACGCCCAGCTTCTCGATACGTGCCTTGAGGGCCAAGCCGCCCTGGGTGTCCAATTGCACCGGCATCAGCCGGGGGGCGAATTCCACCACGTGGGCCTCCAGGCCCAGGGTCTTGAGCGCGTTGGCCGCTTCCAGGCCCAGCAGGCCGCCACCGACCACCACGCCACGACGGGCATTGCCGGCGGCGGCCCGGATCGCATCCAAGTCCTCCAAGGTGCGATAGACCAGGCACGAATCGCCTTCGGCGCCTTCAATCGATGGCACGAACGGGTAGGAACCGGTGGCGAGCACCAGTTTGTCGTAGTGAAGGTGATCATGTGCGATCAGCACCTGATGTGCGTCACGGTCGATTTCCAGCACCGGTACGCCCAGGTGCAACGTGACGCCGGGGGTCTGGTACAACGAGGCTTCGCCAAGGGCCAGGGACTCGGCATCGCGCCCGGAGAAATACTCGGACAGGTGCACACGGTCGTAGGCACGCATCGGCTCTTCGCTGAACACATGAACACGGTAATGATTGAGGGCACCGCGTTCGATCAGTTGCTCGACGCAGTGGTGGCCAACCATGCCATTGCCGATCACGATCAGCGTTTGCAGCTTGTTCAGAGAAGCAACGTTGGAATTCATAAAAAGCACCTGACAAAAGCCCATTACGATTTTGAAAGCAAAAAAAAGACGCCTGAAACCTTGCGGTTTCAGGCGTCTTTGCCTGTTCTGTGCGGTATCGGTCCGGCGACTGCGCCCTGACCTACCGTTGTCCCCCGGCTTGCTGGCACTCGATCTTCGTTGACCGACGGGGCTGCCCACTCGACGGTGTTCGCGGTGGGCCTGGATAGTCTCTTGCAGCGAGCGTGCCAAACCTCGTCCAGCCCTATTCACGGTCGCGCATTCACCGCTAATCCCCTTGTGGGAGCGGGCCTGCCCGCGAAGACGCCAGCTCAGGCACTGCAAGCCAACCGCCGCCCACCTCCCCTGAGCAAGCATCGCCAACTGCCTTGCGATGGTGCGATCACCCCACCTGCGGCTTCATAAAAGTGCAGCCAGCCCTCAGGAGAGACTTGCGCTCGATATCAGTTGGTCAGTTGACAAAGATGCTGAATGTGCCGCCGTCATCGCGAGCAGCCCGCTCCCACAGGGGTAAGTGGTGGCTGCGGGGCTGGGGTTCAGCACAGACTTCCTGTGGGAGCGGGCTTGCTCGCGATAGCGGTGGCTCAGTTTGAAGGGATGTTGGCGGTCCTATCCACCATCGCAACGATACTGACAAGAAGCTCTTGCTTCGCCTCGTGAGCGCTGATCTCCCCGGTGGCAGCGGCATTGGACAGGGCTTCAGCCGCCCCGAGCATCGCCCGCAAACCGGCCTGGGTGATGCCCTTGCTGCCAGCGAACGGTTCCAGCACGGCGCGGCACTTGTCGAGGAAAATCCCTTCGTATTCGCGCTTGATGCGTTCCAGTTCTGGCGAGCTGGTCAACGCCGCAATCACCCCGGGGATCTCTCGGCCTTGCAGTAGCACGCACTCGACGTAGGAACAAGCAATCACCGCCGCCCGGCTTAGCAGGGTCGCGTCGCTGGCGTCCAGGGCCGCGTCCATCAACACAGTCTGGCGAGCGTCGAAATCCTGGTACAGCGCCGCCAGCAACCCGGATCGGGTAATGAAGTGGTCGTAGACGATGGGCTTGGTCACCCCCGCCTGGTCTGCCAGCCGGGCCAATGTCAGGGCGTCGCTGCCCTCCTCCCGCACCAGTCGCCAGGCGACGTCCAGCAATTGTCGCTGCCGGTCAGGCCGGGATAAACGACGACGAGGTGAAGACTGCGAATGTTCGTCAGTGCTTGACATGCTAACTTTACCAACCGTAACTTACTAACCGTAACTTAACCCAGCATACCTGTCTTCCTGACTGCGTGACCAGAAGGAGTTTCGCCATGCGTGCACTGATCGTTGTGGCTCACCACGACCCTCGTTCCCTCACCCACAGCCTGGCCGGAAAAATCGCCGAGGGCATCACCCGCGCCAACCCCGCCAATACGTTCGAGATCGCCGACCTGGCTGCCGAAGGCTTCGACCCGCGCTTCAGTTTTGCCGACCATGCTGTCCATCACCGAGAGGCCTCGCCGCCTGCGGATGTGTTGGCCGAGCAAGCCAGGATCGACCGTGCCGATGCGTTGGTGCTGGTTTATCCGATCTATTGGTGGTCCATGCCGGCGCTGCTCAAGGGCTGGATCGATCGGGTGTTTTCCAACGGCTGGGCGTTCGATTTCAGCCTCGACAAGCCGTTTGTCCAACAACTGCAACACATGCGGGTCCACCTGGTGGCGGTCGGTGGCGCCGATGCCGACAGCTTCCAGCGCCACGGCTACGGTGAGGCGATGACCACGCAGATCGACCATGGGATTTTCGATTACTGCGGCGCCCGCGTGGTGAGCGCCCAACGTTTGCTCGAATCGGAAAGCGCCGATCCGCACCAGCATTTGCAGGCCGCTGGCGTCATCGGCCAGCGGGTGTTCGCAGCGCTCGACGAGATCACGCACGCGCCAATCGCCAGGGCTTGCGTCTGACCTCAGAGGGCACGGCCATGGGCAGCAGACAGTTTCGCATCACGCCCATAGATGTCCGGGATGTACATCGCCTGGCCCTGGCTGTCCACTTGTACGGTCCAGTACCCCAGCATGATCGGCATGGGCCGGGCCAGCCTGAACTCATGGGTCATCTTAGTGGCCAACAGCTTTTCGGTGCGTGCACGTTCGGCCGGGCTTACCAGCAGGTCACGCAAGTGCATCACTTGCTCGACTCGCACGCAGCCTGAACTGACGGCCCGCGGGCCTTTGCTGAACAGCGCCTGGCTCGGTGTGTCATGCAGGTACACCGAGAACGGATTGGGAAAGCGAATCGCCATTTTGCCCAACGGGTTTTTCGGACCTGGATCCTGGCGCAGCATGAGGTTGCCCGGGTGCTCCCAGTCGATATTCTCTGCCAGTAACGGCAGGCCATCACTGTCGAGGATCCGCAGGTTGTGGCGGTTGAGAAACTCCGGATCACGGCGGATTTCGGGTAGTTTGTCTTCGCGCATGATGGTGGGGGGAATAGTCCAGCTCGGGTTGAGCGTCAGTCGGTTGACGTGGGACTTGAGCAACGGTGTCTGCCGTTGCGCACGGCCCACCTGGGTGCGGGTTTGCCAGACCGGCGCGCCACCTTGGTAAACCGTCAGTTGGGCCGCCGCCACGTTGACCAGGAGGCTATCGGCCTCCACGTCCTGGGCCAGCCAGCGCATGCGTTCCAGGTTGATGCGCAACTGCTCGCGGCGCATGGCCGGGCTGATGTTCAGCTCAGTAACGGTCCACGGCCCCACCACCCCATCGGCCTGTAGCGAATGCTGGAGCTGGAAGCTCTTCAGCGCATCCACCAACATGGGACTGTAGTGCTCGTCGGTCACCAGCGGTGGTGTAGTCAAGTAACCTTCGCTGAACAGGCGCTGGGCCAGGGCGGGGACGCGGGCGTCCTGCTTGTCCGGTTGCAGCAGCGGCCCGCCCGGTACGGGTTGCCAGCTGGATAAAGGCTGTTGCCGCAGCCGGGCGTAGAGGTCGCGCAGGTGGCGATAGAGGTCCAGCTTCGGTCGGGCCTGTTCAAAGGCACTGGCGATGTTCTGCAGGCCCTGCCCGGCGATGGCCAGCACCACGGCCTGGTGGTCCTGTGGCGGCGGGTTGGCCTTCCATACCGGTTCCAGCCGGTCTTGGGGCAAATAGCCAAAACGCAGGTCATGCAAGGCTTGCAGGTAGCGCTGGCTGATGGCGATGTCGACACAATGAACGCCTTGGTCTGCCTCCTGCGACGGCAGGCTATAGCGCGTTGGATCCAGACCGTCGTCGGCCAGTTGATGCAACTGGGCCTGCAACGCCATCCGTCGTTCGTCGTCCGTCCAGGCTTCCTGGCCTGCGTTTTGCTGATAAAACGCCTGCAAGTCGAGCAGCGTCTGAAAGCCGACACCCGCCGCTATTGTTGGGCATGCAACCGCCAGTTGCGCCAGTGTGGTCTGCACAAGTGCCGGATCGCTGTCTTCGGCTGTCGCGACCAATGGTGCAGTGAGCAATAAAAGGCTCAGGTAACATGCGGACTTTTTGAACAACTGCTTTACTCCACTCCATGACCGTCTCGTTGACGGTCAATTTTGCGACAGGTATGACCCGCCATTATGCAGACAAACGAAATCGGATGGGATGCCGCGAACGAATACCACGCTGCAAACGCTTCGCCTGTACAGGGCATTTTGCGCCGACTCTGCCTGGTCATACTGGGGCTGGGCGTCATTTGCAGCCCGGCACTGGCCGAAAAAAAGACGAATTCGCAAACACTCTACAACAGCCTCGCCCACACCGCGCCAGAACTCAATCCCCTGGCGCTCAAAAGTGCCTTAGGCGCCATGCAATGCGCGGTCGCCAATGGTGCCAGCCAGGCCCGCCACCTGGCGGTCATCGACTACTCGCAACCCTCTACGGCCCGTCGCCTGTGGATCTTCGACCTGCGTCAGAAGAAGCTGGTATTGCGTGATCTGGTGGCCCACGGGCAAAAATCCGGGGAAAACTTCGCGACGCAATTTTCCAATCGCCTGGGCAGTTACCAATCCAGCCTGGGCCTGTTTCGCACCCAGGAAAGCTACCAGGGCGCCCACGGTTATTCGCTGCGCATGGACGGCCTGGAGCCAGGCTTCAATGACCTGGCCCGAGATCGGGCGATCGTGATCCATGCCGCTGACTATGTGAACCCGCTGTGGAGCGTGCGCCAGGGACGCATCGGGCGCAGCCTGGGCTGCCCTGCCGTACGCCCCCAGGTGGCGCGTCAGGTGATCGACAAGCTCAAGGGCGGTCAATTCATGTTTTCCTGGTACCCAGATCCCAGTTGGCTCAAGCGTTCGGCGTACCTCAACTGCCAGCCGCAACAGGTTGCCAGCATTCTTGGCAGCAGCGGCAGTTAAGGTGGTGAGGGATTGCGCTGGGGTAGCCTGCGGTTAAAATGCCGGCCTTTCGAATCCCTGGCGTTGCCTGAATGAATTGCGTAGCCCTTCAAACCCTTCACGCCCATTTGCTGACAGCCCTGGAGTCGGCGTCAGAAGAAACCCGGCGCCTGTTCCATGGCCGCGGGCGCTGCTGGCCGGGCCTGGAGCAAATCACTGTCGACTGGCTGCAAGGGGTGGTGCTGGTCTCGCTGTTCAAGGAACCGGAACCCACGCACCTGGACGATTTGATCGCGACATTGCTGGCGCTCACTCCATCGCCGGCCTGGCAGCAGAGCAAGGCTCATACGCTGGCGGTGCAGCACCGCTACCTGCCGCAAAGCCTCACCCAATGGCTGACGGGCGAGCCCATCGACGAATGGACCCTGACCGAAGGTGGCCTGCGTTACCGGATCGATCTGGGCAAGAAGCAAAACAATGGCCTGTTCCTCGACATGCGTTATGGCCGCGACTGGGTCCGGGCCAACGCCGATGGCAAACGAGTACTGAACCTTTTCGCCTACACCTGCGGTTTTTCGGTGGCGGCCATCGCCGGCGGCGCGCAGCATGTGGTCAATCTGGACATGTCCCGTGCGGCCCTGAGCCGAGGCCGCGACAACCATCGACTCAACGGCCACGACCTGAGTCAGGTGAGTTTCCTCGGCCACGATTTGTTCAAGTCCTGGGGCAAGGTGATCAACAGTGGCCCATACGACCTGGTGATCATCGATCCGCCGACCTTTCAGAAAGGCAGCTTCCTGCTGACCAAGGACTATCAGCGGGTATTGCGTCGTCTGCCGGAACTGCTGACAGCCCACGGCACAGTCCTGGCCTGCAGCAACGACCCAGCCACCGGCGCGGATTTCCTCATCGACGGCGTTACCGAGCAAGCGCCGGGGCTGATCTTCGAGAAACGCCTGGAAAATCCGCCGGAATTTCCTGACGTCGATCTGGCGTGTGGCCTCAAGGCCTTGGTCTTCAAGACGACGCCTGGCCACTGAGCGGTAGCGCCGCTACCGCGGCCCAGCAATGAAGTTTGTGCAGGCGTGCCTCGACTTCGACTCAGACCACCAAGGTCAACCAAGCCGACACCAGCAGCATCACCGCCATCACCCGATTGAACCGTCCCATCGCCACGGCGGAGCGGCAGAAACGTGCGGCGCCGCGGCCCAGGTAGGCCCAGACGGTCATGCACGGGATCGAAATGGCGAAAAACGCCAGGGACAGCCAGAGGACCCGCACGGTACGGTCGGCTTCGGCCCCTGCAAAGACGCTGACCACCGCCAACGCCATCATCCAGGTTTTCGGGTTCACCAACTGCAACCCGGCGGCCCCCGCCAAGCCCAGCCGGGGGCCTTCGACAGGACGGTTCGGGTCGATGGCCTGGGCCGGTGCGCTGAAAATCTGCCAGGCCATCCAACTCAACCAAGCGATGCCCGCCCATGAGAGCAGCGTCTGAACCGTGGCATGGCGCGCCAACACGTCGCCCAACCCGGTGCCGACCAAAAGCACCAGCAAAGTCGCCGCCGCGCAGGCACCGAGGATGATCGGCACAGTGGTTGCCAGGCCGAAGCGCGAGCTATGGCTCAGCACCAGGATATTGGTCGGGCCCGGGGTGATGGAGGCGACAAACGCGAACAAGGCAAACGGTAGTAACTGGTCCATGGAGCGACATCTCGGTGAATGATCGATCGCTTGATCATCCCCATGAAACCGCGGTCAGTCTGGAACAATTGAGCAGCGCTTGCGGTAGCCCGCGGGGCTCAGGCGATAGGCGCGCTGGAACCAGCGGCCCAAGTGACTTTGGTCGGCAAAACCGAGCATGGCCGCCACTGCCACGGCACTCTCGCCACGCGCCAGCAGGCGCCGGGCACGGGCCAGGCGCAACTGGATCAGATAGGCATGGGGCGCCAGGCCGAAAGCCGCCTTGAATGCACGGCTCAGGCGGAAACGATCCACGCCGGTGACTTGCGCCAAGTCATCCAGCCCAATGTCTTCACTCAGGTGACTGTGCAGATAATCCCGGGCCTGCTGCGCCACCAATGGCAGCCGCGGATCCGGGTTAATCCGCGCCCGCCAGTGCAGGTGTTGGGTCAGGGTAGCCAACAGGGTATCGAGGGCCGTCTGGCGCACGATGCGGATCTCCTGCTCGTGCAGACTCTGGAAGGCCATGGCCGTGGCACTCGCCAGCGGCACATCGTCCGTCAGGGTGGCGGCAAAGCCCAGTTGGGCGTTGTCCGGCGCCACGTCGAACAAGGACCGCAATTCGCGCTCCAGCCATTGAGGCTCCAGGTACAACGTGCGATAGGTAAACCCGTGGTCGTGGGGGGCGTTGCCATCATGCAGCTCGCCGGGCTCGAGCAGGAAGACTTTACCCGGCGTGCTGTTGTGCTGCTGGCGCCGGCAGTGAAACTGCTGCACGCCCTGCTCGGTCACGCCCACCAGATAGGCGTCATGCCAGTGGGGGTCATAGGCATGCCCCTCGAAATGCGCACGCACGGTCTCGATACCGGACGTGGTGTCCTGCTTGAGATCGATCCAGTTGCGCGCCGTCATGCCCTATCCTGCTTGGTGAATGTGCTCTTGGCAGATTAACTGCTGATGAGGAGAGTGTCTGGAAGATTTGTGCAGACCTTGTGGAATTCGGGTCTGCTCGCGATGGTGTTCGGTCTGTAGATGCATCTGTGACTGACCCACCGCTATCGCGAGCACGCTCGCTCCCACAGAAGAAACGCGGTCCCACCAAGAACCAGGTCGGCTACTAGGCCGCCTCGCGGTGGACGTTGATCTCAGGCACACCGAGCCTAAGCGAGGTGCCGAGTGGTGGGGCATAAAGCGTTTTGCTTACTTTTGCGCTCTTCAAAAGTGAGCCGCTGTAAGAGCCCCCGGTGTCAGGATAGTTGTCGCCTCTCCGAATTTTCCTAAAAACACTAATCGGGGGCGGAAAGAGACTGCTCGTGCCGTACTATTCACCGGAACGCAAAGCCGCATTGCTCAAAATGCTGCTTCCCCCGCTCAACCTATCGATGGCCGAGGTTTCCCGGCGCGAAGGGGTCAGCGAAATGTCTTTGTCCAACTGGCGAAAACAGGTCAGTTCTGAAGGAAACGCAGTGCCCGAAAACACCCCATCGGCCCAGAACTGGACCGCCGAAACCAAGTTTGCCGTCGTCCTTGAAGCCAGCGGTTTATCCGAGATCGAACTGGGTGAGTACTGCCGTCGAAAGGGCCTTTACCCCGAGCAGATCAAGGCGTGGCGACAAGCCTTCATCAGTGGTCAGAAGTCGGAAAAAGCTCAGTCCAAAGACGACCGCGAGCAAGCCCGCAAGG
>NZ_CAXAPD010000010.1:0-208171 GCF_963970515.1 Pseudomonas sp. RL_5y_Pfl2_73
CGATTCACTCGGGCTGTGTCCTTGCTTGATCGGTGTGTGTTCGCAACTATCACCGTAGACCAAGGCCAGCCTTTTTTCATTTTTTGCAGCCGTATCAGTTAGTTAGCCGTTAAGTAAGTGCCATTCCTGTCAGACCCCATTTCTGACAACGATTTATCATTCATGGATTCTTATCTCCTTACGGTCGACATTTGGATCATTGACCAACAGTGCGCCATCCCTGTAATGACTTCTTCGGTAAAATGTCACGAAAAGACTATTTCTCTCATAAGAAACACTGGGATGGTGTGTAGCGCCATGCCAGCTATCGTCTGATCTCAAAAAAGCAAACGCTATATTAGGTTCATAAGGAATTCTTCTGAATTCTTCAAAGCCACCTTCAGTTTTTACAAACAGCCCAAGCCCTGATTCTTTATAATCCGCACTTTCTGGCAAATACCATCCAAATGTCATTGCCTTTTCAACAATATCCGTATGCGGAGGCAAATCAAAACCGGCAAAATCTTTATACAAATGCGGATAAGGTGTCACATCAAGATCAGAGCCAAACTTTCCCAGCAAAAGACGCTTGAATGGCTCACTGCAAAGAAGCTCAACAATATCAATAGCAACTTTAGACCTCGAAAAAACCTTACCAAGATCAATCGAAATTCCTTCCAGAGACAAAGGCAATTCAAAACGAGTCGAACTCCCATTTCTCAAGGTGCTTTTATGCATCAACGGCTTGTATAAATCCAACGCTGGCAAGCTGGAAATAAACTCTCTGTACAATTCTGCTGGAACAAAGTCCTTTACTTCAAAAAAACTGAACGGCTCACTCACCAGTTCAGCGCCTGTTATTTTTTGAGAAACATACTTCATAAGTCCGGACACACCCACCTCCATACGGCTTTTTCGAGATCCATCTCAACATGAATGAAACATTTAACCACCCGTATCTTTTATAGGCTTCGCCCTCACACCCAGCAACGGAATTCTTGTAGTTAAATTCCCAAAAAATCGAAGGAAGCTTCTTACACTAAATTTGTTTTAGTAGAAATCAAGTCGCGGGCCGGGTTATTATTTTTTCAAGATCAATGCCCTACGCTGTTTATCGATACCCATCGGTATTTAGGAAAAGGACTTTTATGAAACGCACCCTCATCGCCTTCCTGTCATTGATCGTCACCGCCATCATCGTCGCGGGCGGCTACCTCTACAGCAAGCAGCCCACCCGCCAAGGCACGGTGCAGTTGCAAGGGTTGCAGGGCTCGGTGACGGTGCGCTACGACGAACGCGGTGTGCCGCATATCCACGCGGAGACCGAAACCGACCTGTACCGCGCCCTCGGTTATGTCCATGCCCAGGATCGGCTGTTCCAGATGGAGATCATGCGCCGCCTCGCCCGTGGTGAACTGGCCGAGGTGCTAGGGCCGAAACTGCTCGACACCGACAAACTGATGCGCAGCCTGCGAATCCGCGAACGCGCCGCGGCCTATGTGACCGAGCAGGACCCACAATCCCCGGCCTGGCTCGCCATGCAAGCCTACCTGGACGGGGTCAACGCCTATCAGGACAGTCACACCCGGCCCGTGGAGTTCGATGTGCTGGGTATTCCCAAGCGCCCCTTCACCGCCGAAGACACCGTGAGCATTACCGGCTACATGGCCTATAGCTTCGCCGCCGCCTTTCGCACCGAACCCCTGTTGACCTACGTGCGTGATCAACTGGGCGCCGAGTACCTGAGCATCTTCGACCTCGACTGGCAGCCCCAGGGCGTGCTGGCCGAAGGTCGCAAGGTCGGCCTGCCCCTGGCCGCCGCCGACTGGAAAGACCTCAACGCCCTGGCCCGCCTGAGCGAGCAGGCCCTGGCCGATAACGGCCTGCCGCAGTTCGAGGGCAGCAATGCCTGGGCGGTCTCTGGCAGTCGAACCCACAGCGGCAAGCCTTTACTGGCGGGTGACCCGCATATCCGTTTTTCCGCGCCGTCGGTGTGGTACGAAGCGCATCTGTCCGCGCCGGGTTTCGAACTCTACGGGCACTATCAGGCCTTGATGCCCTTTGCGACGCTGGGCATGAACAAGGATTTCGGCTGGAGCGTCACCATGTTCCAGAACGACGACCTTGACCTGATCGCCGAGAAGGTCAACCCGGACAATCCCGAGCAGGTCTGGTATCGCGACAAATGGGCGGACATGACCCGCAGCGAACAGCAGATCGCGGTCAAGGGCCAGGCGCCGGTGACGCTGGTGCTGCGCCAGTCGCCCCACGGTCCGATCGTCAACGATGCCCTCGGTGCGAACGCCGGCAAGACCCCGGTCGCCATGTGGTGGGGATTCCTGAAAAGTCGCAACCCGATCCTCGGCGCCTTTTACCAGCTCAACCGCGCCGATACCCTGGCCAAGGCCCGTGGCGCCTCGGCCAAGATCCACGCCCCCGGGCTGAACGTGGTGTGGGCCAACGCCAAGGGGGACATCGGCTGGTGGGCCGCCGCGCAATTGCCCAAGCGGCCGGCCGGCGTCAAGCCTGGGTTCATCCTCGACGGCAGCAGCCCGGAGGCGGAAAAGGAAGGTTTCTATCCGTTCAGCAGCAACCCCCAGGAAGAAAACCCGGCGCGGGGCTACATCGTCTCGGCCAATTTCCAACCCGTACCGGCCGGCGGCATCGAGATCCCGGGGTACTACAACCTCGCCGACCGCGGCCAGCAACTCAACCGTCCGCTCAGCGACAAGCAGGCGAAGTGGGACATCGAAACCACCCAGAAACTGCAACTGGGCACCACCACCGCCTATGGCCCTCGCCTGCTCGCGCCTTTGCTGCCGGTGCTGCGTGAAGGGGTCAGCGACCCGCAGGAACGCAAATGGGTGGAACAACTGGCCCAATGGCCAGGCGATTACCCCCTGGACTCCACCAGCGCCACGCTGTTCAACCAGTTCCTGTTCAACCTGGCCGACGCCGCCCTGCACGATGAACTGGGCGACGGCTTCTTCGAAACCTCGCTGTCGACCCGGGTCATCGATGCGGCCCTGCCACGCCTGGCGGCCTCAAAGGATTCACCGTGGTGGGATGACCGCACGACCCTCGGCACAGAGACCCGTGCCGACACCGTAAAAAAGGCCTGGGACAAGAGCCTGGCCCACCTGAAGGTCACCCTCGGCGACGATGCCACGCAATGGCAATGGGGCAAGGCCCATACCCTGACCCACGGCCACCCGTTGGGCCTGCAAAAGCCGCTGGACCGGCTCTTCAACGTCGGCCCCTTCGCGGCACCCGGCACCCACGAGGTGCCCAACAACCTCTCCGCCAAAATCGGTCCGGCACCGTGGCCGGTGACCTATGGGCCTTCGACGCGGCGCATCATCGATTTCGCCGACCCGAGCCACAGCGTCACCATCAACCCCGTTGGCCAGAGCGGCGTGGCGTTCGACAAGCATTACGCGGACCAGGCCGAGGCGTACATCGAGGGGGTCTATCACCAGGCGCACTTGGCCGAGGAGGAAGTGCTGGCCAATACCCACTCGACCCTGAAGCTGCTACCGGGCCGGGCCGCACCCTGATTCTGGCCAGTGTAATTTTTCATCGCCAACGCGCTCAATCGTCATTGTTGGTCAAGACTACCGGGGGTCAACGCCCCCCCTCTCATAGGAGTCAACGCGATGTTCAATAACTGGTCCGAACTGCTGCCCACCATCAAGAGCGCCTTTGGCGCCCTGGGCAAAAGCAATCCGAAGATGGTCAAGGCCTACATGGCCCTGGATGAAGCCGCGGCTGAAAACGACGTGCTCGATGCCAAGACCCGTGAGCTGATCTCCATCGCCGTCGCCATCACCACGCGCTGTGACGGTTGCATTGGCGTACACACCGACGCGGCCATCAAGGCCGGCGCCACCCGCGAAGAAATCGCCGCCACCCTGGCCACCGCGGTGTCCCTGAACGCGGGCGCGGCGTACATCTACTCCCTGCGCGCGCTGGAGGCTCACGACGCGTTAAAGAAGTGAAGGACCAATAGCCTGCCCGCCGCTATCGCGAGCAGGCTCCCACACAATGGGATCTGCATTCGGCTGCGGATTTATAGGCAATCCAAAAAACCTGTGGGAGCCAAGCTTGCTCGCTCCCACATTTGCTCCCTGTGTCGGTTAGACCGACGTGGTCTCGGCCCGGCGGACTTCCGGTTGTTTCCAGGAGTCGGCGGCGCTTTCTTCGATGGCTTGCTGGATCGCGCGCTTGCGGTTTTCTTCGGCGCGACGGCTGAAGTACCAGACCAGGAAGGTCACCAGCGACACCGCCAGCAGGATCAGGCTCGCCACGGCGTTGATTTCCGGTTTCACACCCAGGCGCACGGCCGAGAAGACTTCCATCGGCAAGGTCGTCGAGCCGGGGCCGGAGACGAAACTCGCCAGCACCAGGTCATCCAGGGACAACGCGAAGGACATCATGCCCCCCGCCGCCAGTGACGGCGCGATCATCGGGATGGTGATCAAAAAGAACACCTTCCACGGCCGCGCACCGAGGTCCATGGCCGCTTCTTCGATGGACAGGTCCAGTTCACGCAAGCGCGCCGAGACCACCACCGCCACATAGGCCGCGCAGAACGTGGTGTGGGCGATCCAGATCGTGACGATGCCACGCTCTTGGGGCCAGCCGATCGTCTGTGCCATGGCCACGAACAGCAGCAACAGCGACAGACCAGTGATGACTTCCGGCATCACCAGCGGCGCGGTGACCAGGCCACCGAACAGCGTGCGGCCCTTGAAGTGGGTAATGCGGGTCAGTACGAAGGCTGCCAGGGTACCCAGGGCCACCGCGGCAATCGCCGTGTAGCAGGCGATTTCCAGCGAGCGCAGCACCGACCCCATCAACTGGCTGTTGTCCAGCAGGCCGACGTACCACTTGATCGACCAGCCGCCCCACACGGTCACCAGTCTCGAGGCGTTGAACGAGTAGATCACCAGGATCAACATTGGCGCGTAGATGAACAGAAAACCCAGCACCAGCATCAGGCTTGAAAAACTGAAGCGCTTCATTCCTTGCCCTCCATTTCTTTGGCCTGGCTGCGGTTGAACAGGATGATAGGCACGATCAGGATCGCCAGCATCACCACCGCCAGGGCGGATGCCACCGGCCAGTCTCGGTTATTGAAGAATTCCTGCCACAGCACTTTGCCGATCATCAGGGTTTCCGGGCCACCCAGCAGTTCCGGAATCACGAACTCGCCCACCACGGGGATGAACACCAGCATTGCGCCTGCGATGATGCCGTTCTTGGACAGCGGCACGGTGATTTTCCAGAAGCTGTTGAAGGTGCTCGAACCCAGGTCCGACGCGGCTTCCAACAGGCTGGGGTCATGCTTCACCAGGTTGGCGTACAACGGCAGGATCATGAACGGCAGATAGGAGTAGACGACCCCGATATACACCGCCAAGTTGGTATTGAGGATCTGCAGCGGTTCGCTGATCCACCCCATGCCCAGCAAAAAGCTGTTGAGCAAGCCGTTGTTGCTGAGGATGCCCATCCACGCATAGACGCGGATCAGGATCGCGGTCCAAGTCGGCATCATGATCAGCAGCACCAGCACCGTCTGCATCTCTTTGCGGGCATTGGCAATGCCGTAGGCCATTGGATAACCGATCAGCAGGCACAAGACGGTGCTGATCAGCGCCATCTTCAGCGAGCCGAGGTAGGCGGCAATGTACAACTCGTCCTCGCTCAGCAACACGTAGTTGGCGAGGTTGAGCAGCACCTGCAGTTTCTGATCGACGTAGCTGTAGATCTCGGTGTACGGCGGGATGGCCACGTCGGCTTCGGCGAAGCTGATCTTCAGGACAATGAAGAACGGCAACATGAAGAACAGGAACAGCCAGATGAAGGGCACCCCGATGACCAACTGGCGGCCACCGGGCGTTATTCGATCGAGTCGGCGTTTGAATTTGCGCAGGTTCATGAGCGAAGCACCACGCCGCTGTCATCTTCCCACCAGACGAACACCTGATCGCCCCAGGTCGGGCGCTGGCCGCGACGTTCGGCGTTGGCGACGAAGGACTGCACCAGCTTGCCGCTCGGCAACTCGACGTAGAACACCGAGTGGCCGCCCAGGTAGGCGATGTCATGGACCTTGCCGCTGGACCAGTTGTGCTCGCAATCCGGCTGCTCGGCGGTGACCAGCAGTTTTTCCGGGCGGATGGCGTAAGTGACGGACTTGTCCTGCACCGAAGTACTGATGCCGTGACCCACGTAGATGTTGCGGTCCAGGTCCTTGCAAGTCAGCACCGCGTGGCCTTCGGCGTCGTCCACCACTTCGGTCTCGAAGATGTTGACGTTGCCGATGAACTCGCAGACCAGCCGACTGGTCGGGGTTTCGTAGATGTCGATCGGGCTACCAATCTGGGCGATCCAGCCCAGGTGCATGATCGCAATGCGTTCGGCCATGGTCATGGCCTCTTCCTGATCGTGGGTCACCATGACACACGTCACGCCGACCCGCTCGATGATTTCCACCAGCTCAAGCTGCATTTGCGAGCGCAGTTTCTTGTCGAGAGCCCCCATCGGCTCGTCGAGCAACAACAGCTTGGGCCGTTTGGCCAGGGAACGAGCCAGGGCCACACGCTGACGCTGGCCGCCGGAGAGCTGGTGCGGCTTGCGCTTGGCGTACTGGCTCATCTGCACCAGCTTGAGCATTTCAGCCACACGGGCATCGACCTCGGCTCTCGGGATCTTGTCCTGTTGCAAGCCGAAGGCGATGTTCTGCGCCACGGTCATGTGAGGGAACAAGGCGTAGGACTGGAACATCATGTTGATCGGCCGCTCATAAGGCGGCAAGTCGGTGATGTCTACACCGTCGAGGAAAATGCGCCCCTCGGTGGGCCGCTCGAAACCGGCCAGCATGCGCAACAAGGTGGACTTGCCCGATCCCGAACCGCCGAGCAGGGCGAATATCTCGCCTTTCTTGATTTCCAGGGACACATCGTCCACGGCAATCGTCTCGTCGAACTTCTTCGTGACCCGGTCGATTTTGACCAACACCTGCTTGGGTGTCTGGTCGCCCTCGAGGGCTTTCTTATAGGCGCCGGAGGCAACTGCCATTTACGAAACTCCCACAGATTTTGCAGATTTTCAGTTCGCCCCACGCGGACGAACCTTAAGAGTGTTGACGTTATTTACCCGACTTGACCTTGGTCCAGCTGCGGGTCATGAGTCGTTGGATCTTGCGCGGCAACTCGGAGTTGACGTAGAGCTTGTCGACGACCGCTTGCGGTGGGTAAACCGCTTCGTCGGTGCGTACTTCCTGATCCATCAGTTCGCCAGCCCTCGGGTTGGGGTTGGCATAACCGACTGCGTCGCTGACCTGGGCGATGACCTCAGGCTTGAGCAGGTAGTTGATGAAGGCATGCGCTTGCTTGACGTTGGTGGCGTCGCGCGGGATCGCCAGCATGTCGAACCAGAGGTTGGCGCCTTCCTTGGGGATCACATAGACGATTTCGATGCCTTTACCGGCCTCACTGGCACGGGCGCGGGCCTGGAAGACGTCACCGGAGAAACCGGCGGCCACGCAGATCTCGCCATTGGCCAGGTCAGAGATGTACTTGGAGGAGTTGAAGTAGGTCACGTAAGGCCGGATCTTGAGGAGCTGGGCCTCGGCCTTCTTGTAGTCTTCAGGGTCTTCGCTGTTGGGATCCAGGCCCAGGTAATTGAGCATCGCCGGGATCATCTCGTCACCCGAGTCGAGGAACGAAACGCCGCAGCTGGACAGCTTCTTGATGTTTTCCGGCTCGAACAGCATGGCCCACGAATCGATCTTTTCGACCCCCAGCACCGCCTTGATCTTCTCGACGTTGTAGCCAATGCCGTTGGTGCCCCACAGATAAGGCACGGCGTACTGGTTGCCCGGGTCGTTCTTTTCCAGGCGCTTGAGCAGCACAGGGTCGAGGTTGGCGTAGTTGGGCAACTGCGCCTTATCGAGCTTCTGGAACGCTCCGGCCTTGATTTGCTTGCCCAGGAAGTGGTTGGACGGCACCACCACGTCGTAGCCGGTGCGCCCGGCCAGCAACTTGCCTTCCAGGGTTTCGTTGGAGTCGAACACGTCATACACCGGCTTGATGCCAGTGGCTTTTTCGAAATCCGCCAGGGTGGTCTCGCCGATGTAGTCCGACCAATTATAAATATGCACGGTGGAGGCGGCCTGGACGCTGACGGCGAGCGTCAGGCCGGCACCGACCAGCAAGGCGTTACGTAACAAAGAAAAGACTGGCACGTGGAGGTCCTCTTAAATAGTTGGGCCCAAGTTGCCCCCGTTACTTGGCCAAGAGAGGCCCTGCAACAAAACCGGCGCGCAACTTACCCTCGATAAACCGATCCAGCAAAACTTTTAGTTATTTAATGGCTCCTGTTGCCGCCACCGCGATGGCAGCGACAACAGGAAGATGCTTCAGGCCGGCTTATCTACCGGATTTGATCTTGGTCCAGCTGCGGGTCATGATCCGCTGGGTCGCGGCGGGCAGGTCGGCAATCGCGTAAAGCTTGGCTTGCACGTCTGCCGGCGGGTAGATGCCCGGGTCGCTGGTGATTTCCTTGCTGACCAGCGGCGTGGAGGCCGCGTTGCCGTTCGGGAAGCTCACGGTGTCGGTGATTTCAGCCATGATTTCCGGCTTTTGCAGGAAGGTCATGAACTTGTAGGCACCCTCGACGTTCTCGGCATCCTTGGGGATGGCGACCATGTCGAAGAAGCTGCCAGCACCTTCCTTCGGAATGTTGTAGCTGACTTTAACCTTGCCGCCGGCTTCGGCAGCACGGGACTTGGCCTGGTAGATGTCGCCCGAGTAGCCGACCGCTACGCAGATGTTGCCGTTGGCCAGGTCGGAGATGTACTTGGAGGAATGGAAGTAACCAATCGAAGGACGGATCTTGAGGAACAGTGCCTCGGCTTCAGCCAGTTGTTTCTTGTCCTGGCTGTCGGTCGGGTAGCCCAGATAATGCAGCGCCACCGGGATCATCTCCGTCGGCGAGTCGAGAAAGCTGATGCCGCAGGATTTCAGCTTGGCGGCGTTTTCCGGCTTGAACAGCAGGTCCCACGAGTTGGTCGGCGCGTCGGCCCCCAGGGCCGCCTTGACCTTCTCGGCGTTGAAGCCGATGCCGATCGAACCCCACATGTACGGGAAGGCATGCTCGTTGCCCGGGTCGCTCACTGAAACGGCCTTGAGCAGGTCGGTGTTCAGGTTTTTCCAGTTAGGCAATTTGGACTTGTCGAGTTTCTGGTAGACCCCGGCCTTGATCTGCTTGGCGAGGAAGTTGTTCGACGGCACCACGATGTCATAACCGGACTTACCGGCCAGCAACTTGGCTTCCAGGGTTTCGTTGCTGTCGAACACGTCGTAGACGACTTTGATCCCCGATTCTTTCTCGAACTTGGCGACGGTGTCCGGCGCAATGTAGTCAGACCAGTTATAGACGTGCAGCACTTTGTCGTCCGCCTGGACAGCGCCCGCCATCACGCCCATCAGGGACATGGCGAGGAGGGTCTTGCCAGCTATCTTCATACCTAATGCCTTCATGAAAAATGCTCCAGTTATTCTTCTTAGCCACAGTTCAGTAGCCGGCTCGCGGGCAACTTGAACAGCCATCGGTGTCCTGTATCACAAATCTTGTTCCTTTTTGACGGCGTCAGTGGCCGTCATGCTGCGTTGCCGCTCCTCGCCGTAGCGGGCTATGACTCGCCGCGGCGCCTTGCTTGACGACAACAGCCATTCGTCAAAAAGGAACGTATTGGTGATACAGGACACCAGTCTGGCAAGTTACGGGCCAGGCTTTCAACACAAGTCCAGCCTTTTATTCTCGCTGGGAGAGGCCCTTGCAGGCACCTCGCTCAGAGCCTAGCACTTAGCCTTGCAACGCACTGAGCGTCAGGTCCAGGCACTGCCGCGCCTTGGTCACCAATTCATCGATCTCGGCCTTGCTGATCACCAGCGGCGGCGCAATGATCATGGTGTCGCCCACTGCGCGCATGATCAGCCCGTTATCGAAGCAGAACTGCCGGCAGATCATGCCCACGCCCTTGCCTTCGTAGCGCTTGCGCGTGACCTTGTCCTGGACCAGCTCGATTGCCCCCAGCAAACCGACCCCGCGCACTTCACCCACCAGCGGATGATCGTTCAGTTCCCGCAAACGCTTCTGCAAATAGGGTGCCGTTTCAGCATGGACGCGCTCGATGATCTTTTCGTCGCGCAGGATGCGGATGTTTTCCAGGGCCACCGCCGCGGCCACCGGGTGACCGGAATAGGTAAACCCGTGGTTGAAGTCGCCGCCTTCGTTGAGCACCGCGACCACGTCATCACGCACGATCAGCCCACCCATGGGGATGTAGCCGGAGGTCAGGCCCTTGGCGATGGTCATCATGTGCGGTTTCAACCCGTAATGGTCGGTACCGAACCACTCACCGGTACGGCCGAAGCCACAGATCACTTCGTCGGCCACGAACAGGATGTCGTACTTGGCGAGGATTTCCTTCATGCGCGGCCAGTAGCTGTCCGGCGGCACGATCACGCCACCGGCGCCCTGGATCGGCTCGGCGATGAAGGCGCCGACGTTGTCCACACCGATCTCCAGGATCTTTTCTTCCAACTGGTTGGCCGCCCACACGCCGAACTCTTCGGGGCTCATGTCGCCGCCTTCACCGAACCAGTAAGGCTGGGCGATGTGGACAATGCCCGGGATCGGCAGGTCGCCCTGTTCGTGCATATAGGTCATGCCGCCCAGGCTCGCGCCGGCCACGGTGGAGCCGTGATAGCCGTTCTTGCGACTGATGATGACTTTCTTGTTCGGTTGGCCCTTGATTGCCCAATAGTGGCGGACCATCCGCAGCATGGTGTCGTTGCCCTCGGAGCCGGAGCCGGTGAAGAACACGTGGTTCATGCCTTCAGGAGCGATGTCGGCGATGGCTTTGGACAATTCCAGCACCGGCGGGTGGGCCGTCTGGAAGAACAGGTTGTAGTACGGCAGCTCGCGCATCTGTTGGCTGGCGGCGTCGGCCAATTCCTCCCGGCCATAACCGACGGCCACGCACCAGAGGCCGGCCATGCCGTCGAGGATCTTGTTGCCTTCACTGTCCCAGAGGTAGACACCCTTGGCGTGAGTGATGATGCGCGGGCCTTTCTCTTTGAGCTGCTTGAAATCGCTGAACGGCGCCAGGTGGTGATCGTTGCTCAGGGCCTGCCATTCACGGGTTTGCGGGTTGTTGCGGGTCATGCCAGTTCTCCTTTAATCGGTGAGGGCGAAGCTGCCTGAAGCAGCCCCGTCCGGCGCTTCAGACGGCGAAGAGCAGGAATTCCCGCTCCCACGAACTGATGACGCGCTTGAAATTTTCATGCTCGGCCCGCTTGACCGCGACGTAGCCTGTGATGAATTTCTTGCCCAGGTATTTCTCGATGGTGGTGCTGTTTTCCATGCGTTCCAAGGCGTCTTCGATGGTCAGCGGCAAACGCAAGTTGCGGCGTTCGTAGCCTCGGCCCACCACTGGCGCGCTCGGGTTGATGCCTTCGACCATACCGATGAAGCCACACAGCAGGCTGGCGGCAATCGCCAGGTACGGGTTGGCATCGGCGCCCGGCAAGCGGTTTTCCACCCGACGGTTCTGCGGCCCGGCATCCGGCACGCGCAGGCCCACGGTGCGGTTCTCTTCGCCCCACTCCACGTTCACCGGCGCCGACGTGTCCGGCAGGAAGCGGCGGAACGAGTTGACGTTGGGGGCGAACAGCGGCAACAGCTCGGGGATGAATTTCTGCAGGCCACCGATGTGGTGCAGGAACAGATCGCTCATGGTCCCGTCTTCATTGGAGAAGACGTTCTTGCCGGTTTCCTTGTCGATGATGCTCTGGTGCAGGTGCATCGCACTGCCCGGCTCGCCAGTCATGGGCTTGGCCATGAAGGTGGCGGCCACGTCGTGCTTGAGTGCTGCCTCGCGCATGGTGCGCTTGAACACCAGGATCTGGTCGGCCAGGGACAGGGCATCGCCATGACGGAAATTGATTTCCATCTGCGCCGTGCCGTCCTCGTGGATCAGGGTATCGAGGTCCAGTTCCTGCAGTTCGCACCAGTCGTAGACGTCTTCGAACAGTGGGTCGAACTCGTTGGCCGCTTCGATCGAGAAGGACTGCCGGCCGGTTTCGGGGCGGCCGGAGCGACCAACGGGCGGTTGCAGCGGAAAGTCCGGGTCGTCGCTGCGCTTGGTCAAGTAGAACTCCATTTCCGGCGCGACGATCGGCTGCCAACCTCTGTCGGCGTAGAGCTTGAGCACTTTCTTGAGCACGTTGCGCGGCGACAGCTCGATGGGGTTGCCCTGCTTGTCGTAGGCGTCGTGAATGACTTGGGCTGTGGGCTCGATGGCCCAGGGCACAAGGAATACTGCGTTCTCGTCCGGACGGCAGATCATGTCGATGTCGGCGGGGTCGAGCAGTTCGTAATAGATGTCGTCTTCGACATAGTCGCCCGTAACGGTCTGGAGCAGAACGCTCTCGGGCAGGCGCATGCCTTTCTCGGCGATGAACTTGTTGGTCGGCGAGATCTTGCCCCGGGTGATACCGGTCAGGTCGCCAATCATGCATTCGACTTCTGTGATCTTGTGGTCTTTCAACCAATCGGTGAGCTGGTCGAGGTTGTTACTCATAAATGCCTCTAGGCGTGAGTTTCCTGACTGCTATTAGTCGTCAGGCGTTGTTTGACGCATCGGCGTCGCGTTGTACTGCCCTTGCTCGGCAGGCATCGCCAAATGCCTGGAAAATCGCAAGGTAGTGCGGGTTAGAGCTTACCTCCCATTCGGGGTGCCATTGCACACCTAAAGCAAAAGCCTTGCCTTCTGGCACCGAAACAGCCTCGATCAGGCCATCGGGCGCCACCGCTTCGGCCCGCAACCCAGGCGCCAGGCGCTCGATGCCCTGGCTGTGGATCGAATTGACCGCTATCTGTTGAGGCAACCCCAGGCCTGCCAGTACACCGCCAGGCTGGACATGCACGGCGTGAGCAGGGCCGTATTGAACATCCACCGCTTGAGTATCGTCTTCACGATGATCGATGAACGTTCCGACTTCATGAACGTTCTGATGCAGGCTGCCGCCAAAGGCTACGTTCATCTCCTGGAAACCACGGCAAATGCCCAGCACCGGGATGCCCGCAGCGACAGCGGCGCGGATCAGCGGCAAGGTGGTGGCGTCCCGTGCAGGATCATGAGCAGTGCCAGGTGAACTGGCCAGGCCCTGGTAATGAAAAGGTTCTACATTAGAAGGAGAGCCCGTCAGAAGAATACCGTCCAGGGCGTCCAGAATATCGGACGGCGGGAACAGATCCGCCAGGGACGGAAGCAGCACTGGCAGGCCCTTGGCGGCTGTCGCGACAGCCCGGGAATATTTATCGCCACTGGTGTGATAAGTATGCAGACCAATCTGCCTGGAGCAGGTGGTGACGCCGATTAACGGCAGGCGAGACATGAAGCACCCCGGTATTATTGCTGTTATGGGTTTGAATCGAGCTTAGCCTTGTTCATTTTTTTACACAACACCCCCGTAAAAAATACAACACGGCCCGCTCAAGGCTGCGGGCGCCAAGCCCCTTAAAGGGAAAAAAACGCCCTAAATTGCCTCAAAAAAGCCCTGCCGGTGCTTTTTTAGGGCAAAAAACGCCCTGCTTGACTTCGGCATGCCGTTCGGGTTGACTGGCTTTCAAAGAGATCAATGATTGATATTTTTAACAACAAAGGTGTTGCATCATGTCGGTACCCCCGCGTGCCGTTCAGCTTAACGAAGCGAACGCGTTCCTTAAGGAACATCCTGAGGTTCTGTACGTTGACCTTCTGATTGCGGATATGAATGGTGTGGTGCGCGGCAAGCGCATAGAACGCACCAGCCTCCACAAGGTTTACGAGAAAGGCATCAACCTGCCGGCCTCTTTATTTGCCCTGGATATCAATGGCTCTACGGTGGAAAGCACCGGCCTGGGTCTGGACATCGGCGATGCCGACCGGATCTGTTATCCAATCCCTGACACCCTGTGCAACGAGCCTTGGCAGAAGCGCCCAACTGCGCAACTGTTGATGACCATGCACGAACTCGAAGGCGAGCCTTTCTTCGCCGACCCGCGTGAAGTCCTGCGTCAAGTCGTGACCAAGTTCGATGAACTGGGCCTGACTATCTGCGCCGCATTCGAGCTGGAGTTCTACCTGATCGACCAGGAGAACGTGAATGGACGCCCACAACCGCCCCGCTCGCCGATTTCCGGCAAACGCCCGCATTCGACCCAGGTCTACCTGATCGATGACCTCGACGAATACGTCGATTGCCTCCAGGACATTCTGGAAGGGGCCAAGGAGCAAGGCATCCCCGCCGACGCCATCGTCAAGGAAAGTGCCCCGGCGCAGTTCGAAGTGAACTTGCACCACGTGGCCGACCCGATCAAGGCCTGTGACTACGCGGTCCTGCTCAAGCGCCTGATCAAGAACATCGCCTACGACCATGAAATGGACACCACCTTCATGGCCAAGCCTTATCCGGGCCAGGCGGGTAATGGTCTGCACGTCCACATCTCGATTCTTGATAAAGATGGCAAGAATATTTTTGCCAGCGAGGATCCCGAGCAGAACGCCGCATTGCGTCATGCGATCGGCGGTGTGCTCGAGACCCTGCCCGCGCAGATGGCTTTCCTCTGCCCGAACGTCAACTCCTACCGTCGTTTCGGCGCACAGTTCTATGTGCCGAACTCGCCGACCTGGGGTTTGGACAACCGCACCGTGGCCTTGCGCGTCCCTACCGGTTCGGCCGATGCCGTGCGCCTGGAACACCGCGTCGCCGGTGCCGATGCCAACCCGTACCTGCTGATGGCCTCCGTGTTGGCAGGTGTGCACCATGGCCTGGTCAACAAGATCGAGCCCGGTGCGCCGGTGGAAGGCAATAGCTACGAGCAGCACGAGCAAAGCTTGCCGAACAACTTGCGCGATGCTCTGCGCGAGCTGGACGACAGCGAAGTCATGGCCAAGTACATCGACCCGAAATACATCGATATCTTCGTGGCCTGCAAGGAGAGCGAGCTGGAGGAGTTCGAACACTCCATCTCTGACCTCGAGTACAACTGGTACCTGCATACCGTGTAAGCGGCTGCGGTAAACAAAGAAACGCCGCAGGCCTTATGGCCTGCGGCGTTTTCTTATTTGGGTGAATGGCCGCCTTCGGCGGATCGCGAGCAAGCTCAGCCCCCACAGGGGCTCTTTGTGATCATTTGGTCTCATTCACAATATATTGCTCTGGGAGCAAGGCTGCCCGCGATGCCAGCCTGGCAGACAACACAGGACCCGACTCGTACAATGCCCGGCAGCCCCGCAGGAGACGCCCATGACGCGCATCGCCCCCCCCCGCAAACCCCGCGCACGCAGCCAGGCCCGGATCGACAGCATTCTTGATGCCGCCCGTACGCTGCTTGCTGCCGAAGGCGTGGCCAGCCTATCGATCTACAGCGTCGCCGAGCGCGCCGGGATCCCGCCCTCTTCCGTGTACCACTTCTTCGCCAGCGTCCCGGCCCTGCTCGAAGCCCTGACCGCCGACGTCCACGCCGCCTTTCGCGCCAGCCTGCAAGCACCGATCGATCACGCGACGTTGAACCACTGGCACGACCTGTCACGGCTGGTGGAACAGCGCATGCTCATCATCTACAGCCAGGATGCCGCCGCTCGCCAACTGATCCTGGCCCAGCACGGCCTGACCGAAGTCACTCAGGCCGACCGCCAGCACGACCTCGAACTGGGCGACCTGATGCATAAGGTGTTCGATCACCATTTCGCCCTGCCGCCCCTGCCCGGCGATGTCGACGTGTTCGCCCTGGCCATGGAACTGGCCGACCGCGTCTACGCCCGCTCGGTACAACAACATGGCCAGATCACCCCGCGCATGGCCGAAGAAGGCATGCGGGTGTTCGATGCGTACCTGGGGCTGTATCTGCCGCCGTATTTGCCCAAGCGCTCTGATTGATCGCTGATCGCCAGGAACCAGAAAGCCCCGAAGGGCTCACACCGTCCGGGGCTGTGGGTCAGGCATCGCTCACAACTTGGCGATAGACACCTCGGTGGATTTGACGAAGGCAATCACTTCGCTGCCGATCGCCAGTTCCAACTCCTTGACCGAGCGGGTGGTGATGACCGAAGTGACGATGCCCGACGCGGTCTGCACGTCGATTTCCGACAACACGTCGCCTTCGACGATTTCCTTGATGGTGCCTTTGAACTGGTTGCGTACGTTGATGGCTTTGATGGTCATGGTGTCGATTCCTGTCTGGAGGATGTTATTGCGCCCAACGCAATTGCGTGGGCAAGGGTGAAACGGGTTCCGGTTCCGGCGGTTGACCGGGCAAGGACAGCACGCGGTTGAGGACTTCGGTTTCCAGGCTCGCCAGGCGATGAGAGCCGCGAACCCGTGGGCGTGGCAGGTCGATGGGCAGGTCGAGGCCGATCTGGCCGTCCTCGACCAAGATCACCCGATCGGCAATCGCCACCGCTTCGCTGACATCGTGGGTCACCAGCAACACCGTGAAGCCGTGCTGTTGCCAGAGATTTTCGATCAGTTGCTGCATCTCGATACGGGTCAGGGCGTCCAGGGCTCCCAAGGGTTCATCGAGCAGCAACAGGCGTGGCTGATGAATCAGCGCGCGGGCCAGGGCCACCCGTTGTTTCTGTCCGCCGGACAACGCCGCCGGCCACTCATGGGCACGGTCGGCCAAGCCGACGGCTTCCAGTGCCTGCAACGCCTGCGCACGCCAGTGGCCCTTGAGCCCGAGGCCGACGTTATCAATGACTTTTTTCCAGGGCAGCAAGCGCGCTTCCTGGAACATCAACCGTGTTTCCTGTTGCACAGCACTCAACGCTGCCGAGCCCGCCCACAGTTGGCCGTCCGTGGGTTGATCGAGGCCGGCCAGCAACCGCAGCAAGGTACTTTTGCCACAGCCGCTGCGACCGACCACGGCCACGAACTGTCCGGCCGGGACATGCAGGTCGATATCACGCAGCACTTGGCGCGTGCCGAAGGTTTTTTGCAGCTTGCGCACGGCCAGCGGGATGCCACGCAGCAGGCGCGAAGGTTGTTGGGCGTTCATGCGGCACCTGCCTTGTTCACTTGGTACGCCGGGTGCCAGCGCAGCCAGACCCGCTCAAGCCCGCGGGCGGCAAGGTCAGCCAATTTGCCCAGCACGGCGTACAGGAGAATCGCCAGCACCACCACATCGGTTTGCAGGAACTCCCGGGCATTCATTGCCAGATAGCCAATGCCGGAGCTGGCCGAGATGGTTTCCGCCACGATCAGCGTCAACCACATGAAGCCCAGGGCGAAGCGCACGCCCACCAGGATCGAAGGCAAGGCGCCCGGCAGGATCACCTGGCGAAACAGGCGCAAGCCGGACAAGCCATAACTGCGGGCCATCTCCACCAGCGCCGGATCGACGTTGCGAATCCCGTGGTAGGTGTTGAGGTAGATCGGGAACAACGTGCCCAGCGCCACCAGGAAAATCTTCGCCGACTCATCAATGCCAAACCACAGGATCACCAACGGAATCAGCGCCAGGTGCGGGACGTTCCTGAGCATTTGTACGGAACTGTCCAGCAGGCGCTCGCCCCATTTCGACAAACCGGTGATGAAGCCCAGCGCCAGGCCGATGCCGCCGCCGATCAGAAAGCCCACCGCTGCGCGCCAACCGCTGATCGCCAGGTGCGTCCAGATCTCACCGCTACGCACCAGGTTGACCCCGGCCTCGATCACGGCCACGGGTGCCGGCAGGATCCGCGTGGACAACCCACCGGCCGACACCGACAGTTGCCATGCCGCCAGCAACAGCAGCGGCACCACCCAGGGGGCGAGGCTGTGAATGATTTTCTTCATGGTTGCCTCAGCTCTGGGATGCGGTTTTGGGAAAAATATCGTTGGCGACCATTTCACCGAACGGGCTCACATAGCCCTGGCTCTTGGGCAACTCCGGACGCTCTACGTCCAGGTGGGGAAACAGCAGTTCCGCCACGCGATAGGCCTCTTCCAAGTGTGGATAACCGGAAAAGATAAAGGTGTCGATGCCAAGGTCGGCGTATTCCTTGACCCGCGCCGCCACGGTCAGACCATCGCCCACCAGCGCCGTACCGGCACCGCCGCGAACCAGGCCAACGCCGGCCCAGAGATTGGGGCTGACTTCCAGCTTGTCGCGACTGCCACCGTGCAGGGCGGCCATGCGTTGCTGGCCCACTGAGTCGAAGCGCGCCAGGGAAGCCTGGGCACCGGCAATGGTGTCGTCGTCCAAGTGGGAAATCAGCCGGTCGGCCGCTTGCCAGGCTTCGGCGTTGGTTTCACGCACGATCACATGCAGGCGGATGCCGAAGCGCACGGTACGGCCAAGCTTCGCGGCTTTGGCTCGCACTTGTTCGATTTTCTGCGCAACGGCCGCGGGCGGCTCGCCCCAGGTCAGCACCATGTCCACCTGCTCGGCCGCCAGGTCCTGGGCGGCTTGCGACGAGCCACCGAAATACAGCGGCGGACGCGGTTGCTGGATCGGTGGATAGAGCAACTTGGCGCCCTTCACACTGATGTGCTCACCGTCGTAATCCACGGTTTCGCCTTCCAGCACCCGGCGCCAGATGCGGGTGAATTCCACCGACGCCTGGTAGCGTTGCTCGTGGTCGAGGAACAGGCCGTCGCCGGCCAACTCATCCGGGTCGCCGCCGGTCACCAGGTTGAACAGCGCGCGCCCGCGGGACAATCGGTCCAGGGTTGCGGCCTGACGCGCTGCCACCGTCGGGGAAATGATCCCGGGGCGCAGGGCGACGAGGAATTTCAGGCGCTGGGTCACCGGAATCAACGAAGCGGCCACCAGCCAAGAGTCCTCGCAGGAACGCCCGGTGGGGATCAGCACGCCGCCAAAACCCAGTCGATCCGCAGCCTGGGCAACTTGTTGCAGGTAACCGTGATCGACGGCGCGGGCGCCTTCGGCAGTGCCGAGGTAATGGCCGTCGCCGTGGGTAGGCAGGAACCAGAAAATATTGAGGCTCATGGTGTGGTCTCCTAAGGGATCGAATTACTGCGCGTTCGCAACGGTCGCCGGCGGCGTCCAGATCACGTCCTTGATGCTCAAGGGTTTGGGAATCAATTTGAGCTGGTAGAAGCTGTCGGCGATTTTCTGCTGCGCCGCCACCACTTCCGGCGTGAGGAACAACGCCCCATAGTCTTGGCGTTTCACCGACGTCAGGGTGATGTCGGCGGGCAGACCGAGCAGCGGCGATAGTTGCTTGGTCACGTCTTCAGAGTTGGCCCTGGACCACTCCCCCACTGCGCGCACCTCTTCCACCAGCGTCGTGATGACCTGGGGATTTTTTTGCGCGTAAGGTTTGGTGGCGAGGTAGAACTGGTGGTTATCGACGATGCCTTTACCATCACGCAGGGTGCATGCCTGCAACTGTTGTTCGGCGGCAGCCTGGTACGGATCCCAGATCACCCAGGCATCGACGCTGCCACGCTCGAAGGCGGCGCGGGCGTCGGCCGGCGGCAGGAAAACGGTCTGGACATCGGAATACTTCAGGCCTGCATCCTCCAGCGCCCGCACCAACAGGTAGTGGACATTGGAGCCTTTGTTCAGCACGACTTTCTTGCCCTTGAGGTCTTGCACCGACTGGATGGCCGACCCCTTGGGCACCAGGATCGCCTCGCTGGTGGGCGCCGGTGGCTCGTAAGCGACGTAGAGCAGGTCGGCGCCCGCGGCCTGGGCAAACACCGGCGGGGTTTCACCGGTCACGCCGAAGTCGATGGAGCCGACGTTCAAGCCTTCAAGCAACTGCGGGCCGCCGGGGAACTCGGTCCATTGCACATCCACGCCGAGGACTGCGAGACGTTTCTCCAATGAACCCTTGGCCTTGAGCAGCACCAGGGTGCCGTGTTTCTGATAACCGATCCGCAAGGTTTCGGCTTGAGCTTGGGTGATGACGCCGAGGGACACAGCCGCAGCAAACAGAGCGACCAGCCCGCGACGCAAAATGACAGTGCGCATGGCGCCTCTCCTTTTTGCTGTGGGGTTTTGGCTGCACCTGCTGGGCCGTTGGCGGCTGAGTAAGGTGAGTTGAATCAGGGTATTCGGGGTTCAAATGCTCCAGCGAGCACTCAACAAACGTTCGTTCAATACACTGGGGGCCGGCGGGCCATGGCGCTGAAAAACTGTTCCAGCGCCTCGTCCAGGCGCTGTTGCAGGGCCGCTGCCAATTGCGCCTGGGCGCTGCCTTCGCCATAAGCGATCTGGTTGTCTTCGGCAAAGATCCCGTGGAGCATTTCCTGGGCCTTGAGCGCCGACAACACCGGCTTGAGTGCGTAATCCACTGCCAGCATGTGGGCGATGCTGCCGCCGGTTGCCATCGGCAACACCACTTTATGGGCCAGGGCCCATTCAGGCAGCAGGTCCAGCACGGTCTTCAACGCACCGGAAAAAGACGCCTTGTACACCGGCGTGGCGATCAACAGGCCGTCGGCATTTTCGATCTGCTGGAGCAGGTCGACCACCTTTGGGCTGTCGAAACGGGCATGGAGCAGGTCTTCGGCCGGGAAGTCGCGCACCTGATAACTCACCACGTCCACACCTTGCTGCTGCAACCAGCGTTGCGAGCGCTCCAACAGCACTCCGGAGCGGGAGCGTTGGCTGGGACTGCCACCGAGTGAGACGACCAACATGCCTGCTATTCCTTAACTGTCACGTGCGATTCGCGGTGGGCGATCTCGCTGCATGGGTCAAACCATACCAGGGGATCTATATACCTTTAAATTATATTTATTCATTTGGTTATGCAGTTTAGAGATATGCAACTCAGTTTCCTTGGCGCAATACAAAAAGGCCGTCGAAACAGCCAAAACCCTTGGTGCACAGAGCACCTTGTGGGAGCGAGCCAGCTCGCGATAGCGGTTTATCAGCCAACCTCGACGCAGGCAGATCCGACACCCTCGCGAGCAGGCTCGCTCCCACAAGTTTTTGCGTTAGCGGTTAGGTTGGGGGGTCAACCGCAGGTAAGGTTTCACAGCGCGGTAGCCCTTGGGAAAGCGCTGCTTGAGTTCCTCTTCATCCTTGAGCGACGGCACGATCACCACGTCATCACCGTCCTGCCAGTTGGCCGGGGTGGCGACTTTGTAGTTGTCGGTCAGTTGCAGGGAGTCGATCACTCGCAGGATTTCGTTGAAATTGCGCCCGGTGCTGGCCGGGTAGGTGATGGTCAGGCGAATTTTTTTGTTCGGGTCGATCACGAACAGTGAGCGCACGGTCAAAGTGTCGCTGGCGTTGGGGTGGATCAGGTCGTACAGGTCCGACACCTTGCGGTCAGCATCGGCCAGGATCGGAAAATTGACCACAGCGTTTTGCGTCTCGTTGATGTCCTCGATCCACTTGTGGTGTGAGTCCACCGGGTCCACCGAGAGGGCAATAGCCTTGACTCCGCGCTGGGCGAACTCGTCCTTGAGCTTGGCGGTGAGGCCCAGTTCGGTAGTGCAGACCGGCGTGAAGTCCGCCGGGTGGGAAAACAGCACGCCCCAGCTGTCGCCGAGCCATTCGTGGAAGCGAATCTTGCCGGCGCTGGAATCCTGTTCAAAGTCGGGGGCGATGTCGCCGAGTCTGAGGCTCATGGTGCGGCTCCTGGATGAGAGGGTTGTGAGTCCAAACTTTGCACCGCTTTCGATTGCTTTAAAAAGAATGAATATCCATTTATGTAGATCTTTAGTGAATATAAAAAACTGTTCACTGGCGCCATAACGCATACCGGCACAAGATCGTCAGCGAGGTTCGAGAAGGCCTCGAGTTGCTGTAAAGAGGAGAAGGTTCGGGGAAGGCTACAGGGGTGGGCCAGACCCGAAACGCAAAAGCCCCGCCCGGCGTGTTGCCGGGCGGGGCTTTTTTTTGTTTTGTACCCACACTACTGCGGAAATTATTGACGCGATTTCAGGACGAGCGGCTAGGATAGGCAGCATGAACACTCAAGCCTTGTTGGCCCATCTGCAAAACCATCTCCCTGGACTGCTGGCGGTTTACCTGTTCGGCAGCCATGCACAGGGCACCGCCGGGCCTGACAGTGATGTCGATTTGGCTGTGCTCTTGTCCGGCGAGGTCGATCCTGTGTCGTTATGGCAGCTTTCAGGTGATTTGGCGGATATCGCGGGCAGTCCGGTGGATCTGATCGATCTACGCGAGGCAACGACCGTGATGCAGTACCAGATCCTTACCCGAGGTCAGAGGCTCTGGGCCAGAGACGTACAGGCGGGGTTGTTCGAGTGTTTTATTCTCAGCGAAAAAACCGCTCTCGATGAGGCTCGGGCGGGATTGCTCAAGGATATTCAGGAAGAAGGCAGCGTGTATGGCCGATGACGTACTGATCAATAAAGCAGCGAGTATCGAGCGTTGCGTCGCCAGGGTGCGAGAGGAATACGAGAAAGATCCCGCTACGTTTGCCACCGATTTCACTCGCCAGGATTCGGCCGTCCTGAACATCCAGCGTGCGTGCGAAGCGGCACTGGATATGGGACAGCATTTGATTCGACGTGAGCGATTGGGGGTCCCGCAAAGTGCCCGCGATACATTCGAGTTGCTTTTTCAAGGGGGCTGGGTGGAAGAAGGCCTGGTGAAGAACCTGAAGAACATGGTGGGCTTCAGGAATATCGCCGTGCATGACTACCAAGCCCTGCAGTTGCCGATCATGGTCGCGATCATTACCGGACATCTGGATGACTTTCTTGCATTCAGCACATTCATCCTGCGTAAGGACGCGGCGGAGTCCGCACCATAGCGGCGGGAACGCTAAAAGAACCCTCTCGCGTCCCCAAAAACGCAAAAACCCCGCCCGGCGTGCTGCCGGGCGGGGCTTTTTTTACTTCGCTACGTCTTACATGAAGTTGTAAGTGTAGTTGAAGATCAAGCGGGTCTGATCCTGGTCGGCAATACCGGTGCTGCTGCCACGGTAGGTACCGTGACGCAGGGTGGTGCCGAAGCCTTTCAGAGGGCCTTGCTGGACGACGTAGTCCAGGCGCATGTCACGTTCCCACTCGGAAGTGTCGCTGCCGCCGGTAGCCGACTTGATGTCATCACCGTGCAGGTAGGCAATCGAAGCCTTCAGGCCTGGAGCACCCAGGGCCGTGAAGTCGTAGGAGTATTGACCGAAGGTGGTGTTTTCACCAGCACGGACAAACGCGTTGATCATGCTGTCGGTGAACAGGTAGAAGCTGGAACCACCCGCGCCTTCGTTACGACCGGCGTCATTGAGCAGGCTACCCTGGTTCAGGTAGACGAAGCCACCGTCATCACCGACTTGTTGATGACCCAACAGGAACGCGCTGCCACCCAGGGTGTAAGTGAACATGGCGCTCCAGGTCTTGTTATCGACCTCGCCCGGGTTCTTGGCGTAGCCACCGTTGTTGTTGAAGCGATAGCCCGCATCACCGTTGCGGCCATCCGAGCTGCTGTCGAAGTAACGCAGGTCAGTCTTGAACGACTGGCCTTCGCTGATCGGGAAAACGTGTACTGCGCCCAGGAAGTGCTGCTTGTAGTAATCCTGCAGGTTGGCGTAGTAGTACTGCAGCGTCAGGTCCTTGGTGACCTTCCAGTCGGCACCGCCGTAACGGAACTGGTTGCTGTCTTCAGTACCGCCGTTTACCGACATGCCAGTGCTGTTGGTGCCGGCACGACCCACAACGTGTTCCAGCTGACCGGCGTTGAACGTCACATTGTCGATTTCCTTGGAGGTGATGGTGCCACCTTCAAAGGTTTGCGGCAGCAGACGACCGTCGCTGGCGACCAGGATCGGCAGGTTAGGCGCCAGGGCGCCACCCAGGTGGGCCTCGGTCTTGGAGAACAGCGCTTTCACGTTGCCGGACAGACGGCTCCAGTCGTGTACGGCGGAGCCATCGGAATCGCTTGGAACGAAGGAGTTGGTATCCGGGTGATGGCCTCTGCCGCCATCGAGGTGGATACCGACCAGTGCTTGGGCATCGATACCGAAACCAACAACACCTTGAGTGAAGCCGGACTTGTAGTCGAATTTCAGGCCAGTAGCCGTCTCACGCTGGTCATTGCCGCCTTCGCGGTTATCGTTATCAAAGTACAGGGTACGAGAACTGACAGACGCCTTGCTGTCCTCGATAAAACCAGCGGCGCCTGCCTGCTGCGCCAAAACCCCAACGGCCACAGCCAGGGCCAAGGTGGACTTGTTCATGCTTCGCTCCTCTCGTTTTCTAATTCTTGTGTGCCTTTGGCTCCGGGTCGAACGCCCGGAATCCGCGGATGCGCGATTAGCGCCAGACCGTGACTGACAAGTCAATCGTAACCATTTATGACTACGACCAAGGTCTAACTCCTCTACACCGGCCCGCAGGACAATGAATTCTTTATCATTCAAAAAATAATTGTTTCAACAGTTTTCAGCCCGCTTCGACATAAGGCCACTGCAACAGCACCATCAGGCCGTGACAGGACTTATCGGCGACGCAGGGGATTACTGAACGATGACTCGTCGGGAATTTACAAGGCCGAGAATTCTTGGCAGCGAGCTATGTTTGCGCGCCTCCTGCGCCTTCGATTCCTGTTCACGACAGCTCGCGCATGCCGCGATCTTGACGTGTTCCAGGCTAGCTGCTCATTGTCTGAAATCAAGAAGATCGCGGCAGGGAGAATTTCCCGAAGATCGCCTACAAGGATTTTTCGAAAATCTTCGAATTACGCTGATAGTTGTAGAGCGATGCCCGCGCCGCCGGCAGGCGCTCGACGCTGCTGGGCTCGAAACCGCGTTCGCGGAACCAGTGGGCAGTCCGGGTCGTCAGTACGAACAACGTCTTGAGCCCCTTGGCGCGGGCCCGGGCTTCGATCCGCTCCAGCAGTTCATCGCCCCGGCCACCGTGGCGGTACTCCGGGTTCACGGCCAGGCAGGCCAGTTCCCCGGCATCCGAATCGGCAATCTGGTACAACGCCGCGCAGGCGATGATCATACCTTCGCGCTCGACCACGCTGAACTGCTCGATCTCGCGCTCCAGCACTTCGCGGGAGCGACGCACCAGGACCCCCTGTTCTTCCAGCGGGCTGATCAGGTCCAACAGGCCGCCAACGTCCTCGATGGCCGCTTCGCGTACCACCTCGAATTGCTCCTGGGCCACCAGCGTACCGCTGCCATCGCGGGTGAACAGTTCGGCCAGCAGCGCACCGTCCTCGGCATAGCTGACGATATGGCTGCGGGCCACGCCGCCACGACAGGCCTGGGCTGCCGCATCCAGCAATTCGGCCTGATAGTCGCCGCCCAGGCGTTGCATATGGCCCGGAACCTGTTGCGGGCGCAATTCGCGAACCAGCCGCCCGTCCTCACCGATAAGCCCCTGCTCGGCACCGAACAGCAGCAGCTTGTCGGCTGCCAGGTCGATGGCCGCCCGGGTGGCAACGTCTTCACAGGCGAGGTTGAAGATCTCTCCGGTGGGCGAATAACCCAACGGCGACAGCAGCACGATGGAGCGCTCGTCCAGCAAACGATTGATGCCCTTGCGATCGACCCGGCGCACCTCACCGGTGTGGTGATAATCCACGCCTTCGAGCACACCGATCGGCCGTGCCGTGACCAGGTTGCCGCTGGCAACCCGCAGCCGCGAGCCCTGCATGGGCGAGGACGCCATGTCCATGGACAGGCGAGCCTCGATGGCGATGCGCAACTGACCGACCGCGTCGATCACACACTCCAGGGTCTCGGCATCGGTGATGCGCATGCCATGGTGGTAATGGGGCGTGAGGCCCCGTGCGGCGAGGCGGGTCTCGATCTGCGGCCGCGAACCATGGACCA
The DNA here is from genome assembly GCF_963970515.1 of Pseudomonas sp. RL_5y_Pfl2_73. Classification (NCBI taxonomy): domain Bacteria; kingdom Pseudomonadati; phylum Pseudomonadota; class Gammaproteobacteria; order Pseudomonadales; family Pseudomonadaceae; genus Pseudomonas; species Pseudomonas sp. RL_5y_Pfl2_73. The sequence continues at coordinate 25,808 of NZ_CAXAPD010000010.1, forward strand.
GCACCAGGCGCACGCCGAGGCTGTGCAGCAGGACCAGGTCATGGACGATGTTGCCGAAATTAGGGTGTTCCACCCCGTCGCCGGGCAGCATGACGATGAAGGTGCAATCGCGGTGGGCGTTGATGTAGGGCGAAGCGTGACGAAGCCAATTGACGTATTCGGGCATGAACCTGGACCTGTAATAAATAACAGCCAAAAAAAAGACGAAACAGAACGCACAACGGGCTGGTGGTTATCGTCGGAACAGGCTTGGCGACACGCGCGCTCTCCTCAAGTGATGAATACGGCCCCGCGAGGGGGCAATTTAACCGACCGTGGCCGGTGTCAGGCAGTAATGACCGATCAATTGTTGCAACAGCTGTACGGTAGGTTGCAAACGTGACATTTCAAGGTACTCGCCCGGCTGGTGGGCGCAGGCGATATCGCCAGGGCCGAGCACCAGGGTTTCGCAGCCAAGGCGCTGAAGATAAGGCGCTTCGGTGCCAAACGCCACTGCTTCGGCACGATGGCCGGTGAGTCGCTCGGCCACCCGTACCAGCTCGCAGTCTTCGGCCTGCTCGAAGGGTGGCACTTCAGGGAACAGCGGTGCGTAGTCGATCTTGACTTTATGGCGTTCGGCGATGGGGTCGAGCTTCTGTTGGATCGCTGCCCGCAGCACTTGCGGGTCCATGCCCGGCAAGGGCCGCAAGTCGAATTCCATGGAACACTGGCCGCAGATCCGGTTGGGGTTGTCGCCACCATGGATGCAGCCGAAGTTCAGGGTCGGTTGCGGCACAGTGAACTGCGGGTTACGGAACTCACGCTGCCATTGCAGGCGCAGCCCGCGCAGTTCGCCCATGGCATCGTGCATGGCTTCCAGCGCGCTGTGGCCCAGGCTCGGGTCGGAGGAGTGGCCGCTGCGCCCGAGAATGTCGATGCGCTCCATCATCACGCCTTTGTGCAGGCGAATCGGCCGCAAGCCCGTCGGCTCACCGATCACCGCCGCACGCCCCAGCGGTCGCCCGGCATCGGCCAGGGCCCGGGCGCCGGCCATGGAGCTTTCTTCATCACAGGTGGCGAGGATCAGCAACGGTTGCTTGAACGGTTGGTCCAGCAGCGGCTTGACCGCTTCAATGACCAAGGCGAAAAAGCCCTTCATGTCACAGCTGCCCAGGCCAACCCAACGGCCATCGACCTCGGTGAGCTTCAGCGGATCGGTCTGCCACAACGCGCCGTCGAACGGCACCGTATCGCTGTGGCCAGCCAGCACCAGGCCGCCGGGGCCACTGCCGAAACTGGCCAGCAGGTTGAATTTGCCGGGGCTGACCTGCTGGATATCACAGCAGAACCCAAGCTCAGTGAGCCAGCCTGCCAGCAGCTCGATCACGGCACCGTTGGACTGGTCCAGCCCAGGCTGGGTACAACTGACCGAAGGCGTGGCGATCAGGGCAGCGAATTGATCTTTCATGGACGGCAAAGGCATCGCTGACTCCGGGCTTACAGATTGATGTCCATCATAGAACCATCCGACGCCAGGAATAAACCGTCGCAGCACCTAGGGCGGGTGACTCCTGTACACTGCACGGCCTTGGCAGCCACACTTTCCCCCGGCTGCGCACCCGATCCCTGGATTTTCCGGCCATGCAGAAAGAAACCGAAATCAAACTCCGCGTCAGCCGCGAGACCCTGGCAGCCTTGCGCGAGCATCCGCTGCTGAAAAAACGCAACAAGAGTGGCTGGGAACGCCACGAACTGATGAACCAGTATTTCGACACGCCGGAGCGTGACTTGGCCCGGGCCAAGGTCGCCCTGCGCCTGCGTCGCGACGGCGAAGAGGTGATCCAGACCCTCAAGACCCGCGGTCAGAGCGTTGCCGGCCTGTCCGAGCGCAACGAGTACGATTGGCACCTGCCCAAGGCCAAGCTCGACTTGAAAAAACTCGACGGCGAATGCTGGCCCGAGGCCTTGGCCGAACTGGACAAGAAAACCCTCAAGGCCATCTTCACCACCGATTTCGTTCGCGAACGCGCTGAAATCGCCTGGGGCCGTGGCAAAAGCAAGGTGGTCATTGAAGCCGCCCTGGACCTGGGCTACGTCGTGGTCGGCAAGCAGAAGGAAGAAATCTGCGAACTGGAGCTGGAACTGCGCGAAGGTGAACCCGCCGCCCTGCTGGAACTGGCCGCCGAGCTGGCCGCGACCCTGCCCTTGATGCCTTGCGACATCAGCAAGGCCGAGCGTGGCTATCGCCTGTATGACGCAGGCAGCTACGCCCTGAGCCTGCCGGCCCCGCAACTGACCGCCGAAACGCCATTGGATGACGCCTTCGCCGCGCTGAGCTGGCATTTGCTCGGCAGCAGCCAGCGCCTGGCCGAACAATACCGTTTCAACGGCCACTGGCGCCTGCTGCAGGACTGGGTGGAAAACCTCGCCGAGCTGCGTGCCTTGCTCAGCAGCCTCGGCCAGGCCGCGCCGCGCCAATCGACCCACGACTTGCGCCTGGCCCTGGACGCGTTGCTGGAAGACTGGCGCCCACTGGTCCAGGCCGGCCTGGATGACGAAGACGTGCGCAAGGCGGCGCCGGAACAGTTCCTGGAAGAGCTGCAAGACCCACGCTGGGGCCTGTTTTCCCTCAACACTTCACGCTGGCTGCTGGCTCGCAGCTGGGCCGCCGAGCGCAACACCCGGGGCAATCGCCAGGGCGCGGCGCAACTGGGCAGCTGGCTGCCGCGCCTGCTCGGCGAAGAATCCTCGTCCCTGCAACTGCAACGCTACCAGCAGCAGCCGGAAGACCTGGCCGAGCAACTGCCGCGCATCGAGCGCATCCAGGCCTGGCTACACCACGCCCGCCTTGCGCTGGATATCCCGGAAATGGATCGCCTCTACGGCGAGCTGAACAAACTAGCGCAACTGGCCAACCAACCGATCACCGACGAAACGCTGGATGCGCGTAAGCAGCAGGCAATCGCGGTTTACCAGAATCGGGCTTGGAAGACTTTGCTGCGCCTGTAATACCGCCATCGCGAGCAAGCTCGCTCCCATATGGGCTATCGGTCGTACGCGCTATTCGTGTTCACTGAAGGATCCATGGTGGGAGCGGGCCTGCTCGCGAAGAGGCCAGCACATCCTCCATAGAACTCAGCGCAACACCGGTAGACTCGTCGTCGACTTGATCTCCGACAGCGCCACGATCGAGTTCACTTCCTGGATCCCCGGCACCATCGACAGCTTTTCAAAAAAGAATCGCTCATACGCCTCGATGTCCGCCGTGACGATGCGCAGCAGAAAATCCACCGACCCCATCAGCACGTAACACTCCAGCACTTCGGGGAAGCCGCGGATCGCCTCGGTGAACTCGGTGAAGTTCGAGCGACCGTGGGCGTTGAGTTTGATTTCGGCGAAGATCTGCGTGTTGAGGCCAATTTTCTTGCGATCCAGCAAGGTCACCTGGCCGCGAATGATGCCCTCCTCCTTCATCCGCTGGATCCGCCGCCAGCACGGCGATTGAGACAAACCGACCTGTTCGGCGATCTGCGCACTGGATAGCGAGGCGTCCTCCTGTAGCAGTGCCAGTATCCTGCGGTCGTAGCTATCCAGTTCGCCGTGCATAATCAAACCCGAAATGATTGATTTTGAGAATAAAGGGAATCGAAATATCGCGATAATCACTCATCTTAGATAAGAAATACCCCGGAGCGCATGTAAATATTTCTCCCGCCACCAAGGAGACGAACATGCCCCCACTCGAAGCCATTGCCATAACCCCGACCCGCGCCGACGTCTGGCACGCCGCCAATCCCCATTGCCGGGTGCAGTACCAGATATTGGCCGAAGCCGAGCCGGATTTACTGTGCCGGGCGTTGAACCTGTTTGCCTTGCAGGGCCTGACGCCGCAGCAGGTTCGTATCGAACGCCTCGACGAGATGCTGTCGCTGGACATCGTCATGGATGGACTGAGCTGGCACCGTGCCCAGGTCATCGCTGAAAAATTACGTAACTTGATCAGCGTCTGCTCGGTGGACCTGCAGGACGCCGATATTGCGCACGCTGGGCCGGCCCAAGCCGTCTGCTGAACGCCTACGGGCAAGAATTGGTAACGCATTGTTCAGGTAGTGGCCCAACGGCCTACGGCGTCGGGACTATTCTTTTGCAGACCGAGCGAGGACGCCGAAGCGTCTGTATCGCGGCTTTGCTGCAATTGTCCAATAGGAACCCGCATGTCCACCAAACACGCCACTCAGGACCGCTGGCTGGACCTCAACGATCTGCTACGCCAACTGGTCGCCCAGGGCCTCATCAGCCAGGATTCAGCCGAAACCGCGCTGAACGCCCGCCGACGTCACAGCGCCAATAGCCAGTTGCATCCGCTGGAGTTCATCGCCAACCAGCACCTGGACGATCTCAGCCGACCTGGCAAGCACCTGGACCTGGAGAACCTGAGCCTGTGGCTGTCCCAGCAGGCCGACCAGCCGTACATGCGCATCGACCCGTTGAAAATCAACGTCGCGGCCGTGACGCCCTTGATGTCCTATGCCTTTGCCCAGCGCCACAAGATCCTTGCGGTGGCGGTCGATCGTGACGCCGTCACCATCGCCAGCGCACAGCCCTACGTCAACAGCTGGGAAGCCGACCTGACCCACGTGCTCAAACTGCCGATCAAGCGGGTGGTCGCCAACCCGGTGGACATCCAGCGCTTGAGCGTGGAGTTCTATCGCCTGGCCAAATCGGTCAGCGGCGCCACCACGGTCGATCAGCAACCGAGCAACCTGAGCAATTTCGAACAGTTGCTCAACCTGGGCGCCAGCGACCAGGAGCCGGACGCCAACGACGCCCACATCGTCAATATCGTCGACTGGCTGTTCCAGTACGCCTTCCAGCAGCGCGCCAGTGATATCCACATCGAACCGCGCCGCGAGCAGGGCACCGTGCGGTTTCGCATCGACGGGGTGCTGCACACCGTCTATCAGTTCCCGCCGCAGGTCACGATGGCAATCGTCAGTCGTCTCAAGAGCCTGGGGCGGATGAACGTCGCGGAAAAACGCAAACCCCAGGACGGTCGGGTCAAGACCAAGACCCCGGACGGCGGCGAAGTGGAATTGCGCCTGTCGACCTTGCCCACCGCGTTCGGCGAAAAAATGGTCATGCGGATCTTCGACCCGGAAGTGTTGCTCAAGGACTTCGACCAACTCGGTTTCTCCGCCGATGACCTGCGTCGCTGGCAGGACATGACCCGCCAGCCCAACGGCATCATCCTGGTGACCGGCCCCACCGGTTCCGGCAAGACCACCACGCTCTACACCACCCTCAAGAAACTGGCGACGCCGCAAGTGAACCTCTGCACCATCGAGGACCCGATTGAAATGGTCGAGGCCTCCTTCAACCAGATGCAGGTCCAGCACAACATCGACCTGACCTTCGCTGCCGGGGTGCGGGCGCTGATGCGACAAGACCCGGACATCATCATGATCGGTGAGATCCGCGACCTGGAGACCGCCGAAATGGCGATCCAGGCGGCGCTCACCGGGCACCTTGTCCTGTCGACGCTGCACACCAACGACGCGCCGAGCGCCATCAGTCGCCTGCTGGAGCTGGGTGTGCCCCATTACCTGATCAAGGCCACCGTGCTCGGGGTCATGGCCCAGCGGCTGGTGCGCGTCCTGTGCCCGCAATGCAAGGCCCCCCTGACCCTGGATGAAGATGACTGGCAAGCCCTGACCCGGCCCTGGCAGGCGCCGCTGCCGGGCAATGCCCAACAAGCCGTCGGTTGCCTGGAATGCCGTGACACCGGTTACCGCGGCCGTGCCGGCGTCTACGAAATCATGCAACTGACCGACAGCGTCAAGGCCTTGATCCACCCCGACACCGACCTCCTGGCGGTGCGCCACCAGGCATTCAAGGAAGGCATGCGCAGCCTGCGACTGTCCGGGGCGCAAAAAGTGGCGGCAGGCTTGACCACCGTTGAGGAAGTGCTGCGGGTGACGCCGCAGAGCGAACAGAAATAGCGACGGGAAGTTGATCCCCGCTGAGCCGTAGGGGCTGGGTAGGAGCTGTCGAGTGCAACGAGGCTGCGATCTTGTCCCAGACAATTGAGCCGGAAGCGAAAGATCAAGATCAAGATCAAAAGATCGCAGCCTTCGGCAGCTCCTACAGGGCTCAACGTGTCACTAAATCTCCACGGCACAAGGACTATAGGGAAGATAATGGTCGCTTGCCTTACACTCAGGGCTCGCAGGTCCATCTCAATTCGCACAGGGAACCGTCATGCAGATTGGTAGCGTACTTTTACTTTTCATCGGCCTCGTGGTCGCCATTCTCTTCATGGGTTTCAAGGTCGTGCCCCAGGGCTACCAATGGACCGTCGAACGCTTTGGCCGCTACACCAACACGCTCAAGCCCGGCCTGAACATCATCATTCCGGTGATGGATCGTATCGGGCACAAGATCAATGTCATGGAAAGCGTACTGGATATCCCGCCGCAGGAAGTCATTACCTCCGACAACGCCACCGTGCAGATCGACGCCGTGTGTTTCTTCCAGGTGGTCAATACGGCCCAGGCGGCCTACGAGGTCAACAACCTCGAGCACGCCATCCGTAACCTGTTGCAAACCAATATCCGTACCGTGCTGGGGTCCATGGAACTGGACGCGATGCTGAGCCAGCGCGATGGTATCAACGAAAAATTACTGCGCACCGTCGATGAAGCCACAGCGCCGTGGGGCATCAAGATCACCCGGATCGAGATCAAGGACATCAGCCCGCCGGCCGACCTGATGGCCGCCATGTCGGGGCAGATGAAAGCCGAACGTATCAAGCGTGCCCAGATCCTCGAAGCCGAGGGCCTGCGAGCGTCGGCGATTCTCACCGCCGAAGGCAAGAAGCAGGCGCAAATCCTCGAGGCCGAAGGCAGCCGCCAGGCCGCGTTCCTGGAGTCCGAGGCCCGCGAGCGCCAGGCACAAGCCGAAGCGCTGGCCACCCAGGTGGTGTCCCAGGCAATTGCCGACGGCAACGTCCAGGCCGTGAACTACTTCGTCGCGCAGAAATACATCGATGCGCTGGGCAAACTGGCTTCGGCCAACAACAGCAAGGTGATCCTGATGCCACTGGAAGCCAGTCAGGTCATCGGTGCGGTCGGCGGCATTGGCGAGATCGTCAAGGCCACCTTCGACAGCAAGAAAGCCTGAGGCACGCGTATGTGGATGTTCCTGCAACACATGTCGTACTGGGACTGGCTGGCGCTGGGCGTCATCCTGCTGATCCTTGAAGTGTTCGGCGCCGGCGGCTACTTGTTGTGGATCGGCATGGCCGCCGCGGCAGTCGGTGTGCTCACGTTCATCTTGCCGCAGATGCCGTGGGAGCTGCAGTTCCTGTTGTTCGGCCTCTTCTCCATCGCAACAGCATTGTACTGGTGGCGGCGCCAGCGCAGCGCGGTGCGCCAAAGCGATCAACCGCACCTGAACCTGCGCGGGCAAGAGCTGATCGGCAAGGTCTTCCAGGTTCATGAAGCGATTATCGATGGCCGCGGCAAGATCAAGGTGGCCGACAGCGTCTGGCTGGCCAAGGGGCCCGAGTCATCCGTGGGCACGCGGGTCAGGGTGGTGGCGCAGGAAGGCGTGGTGCTGCAGGTGGAACGGGCTGACTGAGAAGCCATGGAACTGAACAACGGCGCAGGTAATCCAACGTCATAGTTAACCCAGTGGAGTCACCTATCATGCGTCTCAAACTTGCTGTCGCGACCCTAGCCTTGCTATCTCTTTCTGCTGGCTCGGCAATGGCCGACACGTTTTGGCGTAACGTCATCTCATCCGGTGCGACCACCGGTTCCACCTACCTGACTTTCAAGGATCACAAGCTGATCGCCGCCGCCCAGGACGACGCCGGCAGCTTCGTCGCCAGTGACGGCGGTATTCGGGGCCCCTACCTGGAAGCGGCGATGCAGAAAGTGCGTGCCGACAACCCAGGCCTGCAAGCCACCGACATGGAACTGGCCAACGCGATCCTGGCGAAAAACGCCGTCGCCCAGGACTGATGCCCGGCCAATAAAAAATGCCGCTCGATTGAGCGGCATTTTTTTGCCCGGTGAACACCCCAGGCTGTCCCACAGGTATCAGGCGTTACTCGCCGATAGCGGCCTTGTAGCCCGCCGCATCAAGCAAGTTGGCCAGGTCAGCCTCAGCATTGGATGGCTTGACCTTGAAGATCCACGAATCGTAAGGCTTGTTGTTCAATGCTTCCGGCTCGCTGCCCAGGGCTTCGTTGACTTCGACGACTTCACCTGCCACGGGCGAATAGATGTCCGAGGCAGCCTTCACCGACTCCACCACACCCGCCGCATCACCGGCCGCGAACACCTTGCCGATTTCCGGCAACTCGACAAACACCACGTCACCCAGTGCCTCCTGGGCATGGTCAGAGATGCCCACGACGATCAGGTCGTCGTCCTTTTTCGCCCACTCATGGCTTTCGGCAAAACGCAGTTCGGCAGGGATATCGCTCATATTCTGTGTCCTCAAGAGAAAGTGTCAGCGGCCAGCGGCCCGCCGCAAAAAGGTTAGATCAGGGTTTTGCCATGGCGGACGAAGGTCGGTTTGACCACCCGTACCGGGTACCACTTACCGCGAATTTCCACCTCGGCCCGGTCAGCCGTAGCCATCGGAACACGTGCCAGAGCGATCGACTTGCTAAGCGTAGGAGAAAAGCTACCACTGGTGATCTCCCCTTCGCCAACATTGGCGATGCGAACCACCTGATGGGCGCGCAAAACACCCCGTTCTTCCAGCACCAGCCCGACCAATTTGTGCTGCACACCGCTGGCAAGCTCGGCTTCCAGGGCGCTGCGCCCAATGAACTGGCGGCTCGCCGGCACCCAGGCGATACTCCAGGCCATGTTCGAGGCCAACGGCGAAGCGTCCTGGCTGATGTCCTGGCCGTAGAGGTTCATGCCGGCCTCCAGGCGCAAAGTATCGCGGGCGCCGAGGCCAATCGGCGAAATACCAGCACCTACCAGGTCGTTGAAGAAACCCGGCGCCTCCTGGGCGGGCAGGACGATTTCCAAGCCATCTTCGCCAGTGTAGCCGGTCCGGGCGATGAACCATTCACCGTCGGCGCGACCTTCGAAAGGCTTGAGTTGCTGGATGATTTGCCCACGCGGCTGTGTCACCAGTTCGGCTATCTTCTGCCGGGCCTGGGGCCCCTGGATCGCCAGCATCGCCAGTTCGGGGCGCTCATGCAACTGCACGTCGTAGCCACCGAGCTGTGCCTGCATCCAGGCCAGATCCTGATCGCGAGTCGAGGCGTTGAAAACCAATCGATAACCGTCCTCGACACGGTAGATGATCATGTCGTCGACGATGCCGCCGCGCTCATTGAGCATCGCGCTGTACAAGGCACTGCCTGTGTCCTGCAAACGATCGACATCATTGGCCAGCAAACGCTGCAGCCAAACCTTGGCCTGGGGGCCGTCGACATCGATCACGGTCATGTGGGATACATCGAACACTCCGCAGTCTCGACGCACCTGATGGTGCTCTTCGACTTGCGAGCCGTAATGCAAAGGCATATCCCAACCGCCAAAATCGACCATCTTTGCGCCGAGGGCGAGATGAAGGTCATACAGAGGCGTACGCTGTCCCATGGGTTTCTCCTTCCGGGCTTGGCGAAGGTGCGGACGGGCACTGCATAGCGCGAACGTTTGAAAAAAGGAGTTTTCTGACGTTCTCAGTTGCCCGGTCCGACAGACGGACCGCACCGAATGCCGCGCATTGTAGCCGCATGAGGTGGGACTGGCACCTAGCTGTTTCGATGGGCCGAACGTCGTATCAATCCGATGACTGGCAACAACCCCACCAGTACCAACGTCAGCGCCGGTAGCGCGGCCCGGGCCCACTCCCCTTCGCTGGTCATCTCGAAGATCCGCACCGCCAGCGTGTCCCAGCCGAACGGGCGCATCAGCAGGGTCGCGGGCATTTCCTTGAGCACGTCGACGAACACCAGCAACGCCGCGCTCAAGGTGCCGGGCAACAGCAAGGGCAGATACACTTTGAAAAACAGTCGTGGCCCACTGACCCCAAGGCTGCGTGCCGCCTCGGGCAAGGACGGCCGAATCCGCGCCAGGCTGCTCTCCAACGGACCGTAGGCCACGGCCAGGAAGCGCACCAGATACGCCAGCAACAGCGCCGACAGGCTACCCAGCAACAACGGCTTGCCTGCCCCGCCGAGCCAGGTCGACAGCGGGATGACCAACTCACGGTCCAGGTAGCTGAATGCAAGCATGATCGAGACCGCCAGCACTGAACCGGGCAAGGCATAGCCCAGGTTCGCCAGGCCGACGCCGGCACGAATCGGGCGGGTTGGCGCCAGCCGGCGGGCGAACGCCAGCAGCAAGGCCACGCAAACGGTGATCAACGCGGCCAGGCCGCCCAGGTAGAGGGTGTGGACGATCAGCCCGGCATAACGTTCGTCCAGGTCGAAACGACCGCGTTGCCAGAACCACACCACCAACTGCAGCATCGGAATGACAAAGGCACAGGCGAACACCAGGAAGCACCAACTGCTGGCTGCCACGGCCTTGAGACCACGCAACGTATACAAAACCTTGGCTCGGGGGCGCTCGTTACTGGCTCGGTGGGCACCGCGGGCCCGGCGTTCGCCGTAGAGCACCAGCATCACCGCCAGCAACAGCAAGCTGGCCAGCTGGGCAGCGCTGGAGAGGCTGAAGAAGCCATACCAGGTCTTGTAGATCGCGGTGGTAAAGGTGTCGAAGTTGAACACCGACACCGCGCCGAAATCCGCCAGGGTCTCCATCAGCGCCAACGCCACGCCCGCACCGATGGCCGGCCGGGCCATCGGTAGCGCCACGCGCCAGAACGCCTGCCACGGCGACTGCCCGAGCACTCGGGCAGCTTCCATCAAACCCTTGCCCTGGGCCAGGAATGCACTGCGCGCCAGCAGATAGACGTAAGGGTAAAAGACCAGCACCAGCACCAGGATCACCCCACCGGTGGAACGAACCCGGGGCAGGCGCAGGTCGCTGCCGAACCATTCACGCATGAGCGTCTGTACGGGGCCTGCAAAGTCCAGCAGGCCAACGAAGACAAACGCCAACACGTAGGCTGGAATCGCAAACGGCAGCATCAACGCCCAGTCGAGCCAGCGTCGCCCGGGGAATTCACACAGGCTGGTCAGCCAGGCCAGACTGACACCCAGCAACGTCACCCCGACACCCACGCCAAGGATCAACGTGAGGGTGTTGCCCAACAAACGCGGCATTTGCGTCTCCCACAAGTGGGACCAGATCTGTTGGTCGATGCTCTGCCAGGACAGCAGCAAGACACTCAGGGGCAACAAGACCAGCGCGGCGATGGCGAAGACCAGGGGATACCAGCGGCGTTGGGCGGGGTGGGCCAAGGAATACTCTCGTTAAGCAAACGGTCATGTGGCGAGGGAGCTTGCTCCCGCTGGGCTCTGTAGGAGCTGGCGAAGCCTGCGATCTTTTGATCTTTCGCTTGAGATTCAAGTGGCTGGGGAAAGATCGCAGCCTCGTTGCACTCGACAGCTCCTACACAGCTCCTACGCAGGTCCGACAGGTCCGACAGGTCCGACAGGTCCGACAGGTCCGACAGGTCCGGTGGGAGCGAGCTCCCTCACCACAGGTTCAGTTCCAGCCAGCGCGATCCATCATGCGAATGGCTTCGGCCTGGCGTTTACCCGCGACTTCCACCGGCAAGGTATCGGCCTTGAACTTGCCCCAGGCCGCCACTTCCTTGGATGGCTCGACTTTCGGGTTGGCCGGGAATTCCTGGTTCACGTCGGCGAAAATGTTTTGCGCTTCTGGCGTGGTCATCCACTCCACCAGCTTCTTCGCGGCATCCGGATGCGGTGCATGCTTGGTCAAGCCAATTCCCGAGAGGTTGATGTGCACGCCGCGGTCGGCCTGGTTTGGCCAGAACAGCTTCACCTTCAGGTCCGGCTTCTGCTGGTGCAGGCGGCCATAGTAGTAGGTGTTGACGATGCCGACGTCGCACTGCCCGGCGTTGATTGCCTCAAGCAGTGCGGTGTCATCGGAGAAGACGTCGGTGGACAGGTTCCGGACCCAGCCCTTGAGAAGTTCCTCGGTTTTTTCCGTCCCGTGGGTTTCGATCAGCGTGGCGGTCAGGGACTGGTTATAGACCTTTTTCGAGGTCCGCAGGCACAGGCGGCCTTCCCACTCTTTGCCAGCCAGCGCTTCATAGGTGGTCAATTCACCAGGTTTAACCCGGTCGGTGGAGTAGACAATGGTCCGCGCCCGCAGGCTCAAGCCGGTCCAGGCGTGGGAAGAAGCGCGGTATTGAGAAGGGATGTTGGCATCGATCACCGGCGAGGTGAACGGTTGGAGGATGCCCATTTGCTCGGCCTGCCAGAGGTTCCCGGCGTCGACGGTGAGCAGCAGGTCGGCGGTGGCGTTTTCGCCCTCGGCCTTGATCCGCTGCATCAATGGCGCTTCCTTGTCGGTGATGAACTTCACTGACACGCCGGTCTTCTTGGTGTAGGCATCGAAAACGGGCTTGATCAGTTCATCGATACGCGAAGAGTAGACCACCACCTCATCGGCGGCCTGGGCAGCAGTGGTACCGATCAGGGTCAAGGCGAGGGCGGACAGCAGGCGCTTGGATGCCAACATGGTAGCGGTCTCTGGATTGTGAACGAAGCGCAAATGATAAGGAGTCACATTTGGCATCTCAATCGAACAATGGCCGGACACATTTCCAAATGTTGCAGCCTTGAGACGCGCTGTGTTTTGGTGTCCGCCATCGCGGGCAAGCCTTGCTCCCACAAAAGCTCGTCCCACATTGCACACCTGTGGGAGCAAGGCTTGCCCGCGATGAGGCCATAAGCCCCAACGCACATCTCAGGCCTTGGCCAGATCCGGCAAATCCCCAATCAACCCCAGCGCCTCGCGCACAAACAACGCCTTGGCCTCAGGCATCCGGTCTACCAGCTTCAGCCCGGTGTTACGCAACCAGCGCACCGGCAGTGGATCGGCCTGGAACAAGCGCTCGAAACCCTCCATCGCCGCCATCAACGCCAGGTTATGGGGCATGCGTCGCCGCTCGTAGCGGCTCAGCACCTTCACGCCTGCCAGACGTTCACCACGCCCGGCCGCTTGTAACAGCACTTCGGCCAGCATGGCGGCGTCGAGGAAGCCCAGGTTCACGCCCTGCCCGGCCAACGGATGAATGGTATGGGCGGCATCGCCGATCAGCGCCAGCCCTTCGGCCACATAGCGCTTGGCATGTCGTTGGCGCAGCGGCACGCATAGGCGCGGGTCGGCACTCAGTACCGTACCGAGCTGGCCTTCGAAAGCTCGTTCCAGTTCGCTGCAGAATTCAGTTTCATCGAGCGCCATCAAGCGCTGCGCTTCACCGGGGGGGGTGGACCAGACGACCGAGCACCAGTCGTGCTGGCCGTCACGCTCAAGTGGCAGGAACGCCAGCGGGCCGCTGTCGGTGAAACGCTGCCAGGCCGTCATTCGATGCGGCCGGGCGCTGCGCACGCTGGTGACGATGGCGTGGTGCAGGTAATCCCATTCGCGCGTGGCGACGCCGGTCAGGCGACGCACCGCGGAGTTCGCGCCGTCAGCCGCGATGACCAGGGGCGCCCGCAACGTGCGGCCATCGGCCAGGGTCAGCAGCCAGTCGTCACCGGAACGACGCATCTGTTCCAGCCGGGCATTTGCCAGCAGGCCCAGGTCACCGTCATGCAGCCGATCCAGCAAGGCGTCCTGCACAACGCGGTTTTCAACGATGTGCCCAAGCGCCTCGGCGTGCAGGCTGGCGGCCGAGAAATGGATCTGCCCGGTGCCGCTACCGTCCCAGACGTGCATGTCGGTATAGGGGCTGGCGCGCCGGGCGGTGATGCCGTCCCAGACGCCCAGGCGATCGAGGATCCGCTGGCTGGCCGTCGACAAGGCACTGACCCGGGGCTCGAACGCGGCCTGGGGATCGAAGGGTTTGACGCTCATCGGGCTGCCGTCGAGCAACAGCACTTGCAGGCCACTGCCCTGCAACGCCAGCGCCAGGGCGCTGCCGACCATACCGGCGCCGACAATCAGCAGATCTGCACGCAATTCCATGCTCTAAGCCTGTTTTGCGGGCGACATCAGCCGCCCATGAGAAGAAATGACAGCCCCTGCCTCAAGCATCGGGACGCGTCCCCAGCCCCATGGCCTGACGGGCGAACCAGCGCTTGGCCGGAGGCAGCAAGTCGAGGCCCAACAGGCCGAGATTGCGGCCCAGGGACACCAACGGCAGGCTGCTGGCGAACAGCCGCGTGACCTGGTCGGAGAAGCCCACGGTCAGGGCCTGATCCATTCGCTGGCGCTCGCGATAGGCTTGCAACACGGCAAAATCCCCAGGCTCGCTTTCGCTGTCGAGCAAGGCATCGGCCAGGGCCTGGGCATCGCGCAGGGACAAGTTGAACCCCTGCCCGGCAATCGGGTGCAGGCTGTGGGCGGCGTTGCCCAGGATCGCCAAGTGCGGACGGACCTGTTCTTCGGCCTCCACCAGCGCCAGCGGGTACAGATGTCGCACGCCCACCTGTTTCAGGGTGCCCAGGCGATAACCGAACACGCCCTGCAATTCGCTGAGGAAACTGCGCTCGTCGAGCGCCGCCAGCCGTTGCGCGTCCATGCCCTGGCGGGTCCAGACCAGCGCACAACGATTCTCCGGCAGCGGCAACAAGGCCATCGGGCCGTCATCGGTGAAACGTTCGAAGGCCATGCCGTTGTGGGCTTCGCTGGGGGTGATGTTGGCGATCAAGGCGCTCTGGTCGTAGGGCCGACTGCGCACGCCGATACCCAACTGCTCGCGCAGGCCGGAGCGGCCACCATCAGCCAGTACGGCAAGGTCGCATTCCAGGGTGGTTTCGTCGTCGAGGGTCAGGCGATAACCACCGACCAGCGGTTCCATCCGGGTGACCTGCGCCGGGCAGCGCCAGCTGACCACCTCAGGGTCCAGGCCTTGCCACAGGCATTGGCCGAGCCAGGCGTTCTCCACCACGTAGCCCAGCGCCGGCACGCCCTCCTCCATGGCGGACAGCCGCGCCGTGGAAAACCGCCCGCGGT
The DNA here is from genome assembly GCF_963970515.1 of Pseudomonas sp. RL_5y_Pfl2_73. Classification (NCBI taxonomy): domain Bacteria; kingdom Pseudomonadati; phylum Pseudomonadota; class Gammaproteobacteria; order Pseudomonadales; family Pseudomonadaceae; genus Pseudomonas; species Pseudomonas sp. RL_5y_Pfl2_73. The sequence goes on from NZ_CAXAPD010000010.1 coordinate 40,882, forward strand.
CGGAGACATGGATCTGTTTGATCGGCTCGGCGCGGCGGGAAATCTCCTGCCAGACACCCAAGCGTTGATAAATTTGCCGGGCACCGTAGGACAATGCCGAGGACCGGGCATCGTAGCTTGGCTGCCAGGCATCGCCGGGGGCGAAGGGCTCGATCAGCATGATCTTCCAGCCCCGGGTCTTGGCACCGACCTGCAGAGCCAGCGCCAGGCTCGCGCCGACCAGGCCGCCGCCGATGATCACCACGTTGACCCGGCTCATGTCGCTTGATCCCGTGCGGCGGTTATCAGGGCCTCGATGTCGGCGACCGTCTTCGGTACGCCGTGGCTCAGGATTTCACAACCGGTTTTGGTCACTACCACGTCATCCTCGATGCGCACGCCAATGCCGCGCCATTTTTTCGCTACGCTGCGGTTGTTCGGGCTGATGTAGATGCCCGGCTCGACCGTCAGCGTCATGCCGACCTCAAGTACCCGCCACTCGCCACCAACCCGGTATTCACCCACGTCATGCACGTCCATGCCCAGCCAGTGGCCAGCGCGGTGCATGTAGAACGCCTTGTAGGCCTCGCTGGCGATCAACGCATCCACCTCACCCTCCAGCAGCCCAAGGTGCACCAACCCCTCGGTAATCACCCGCACCGTCGCTTCGTGGGCCTGATTCCAATGCTTGTCCGGCGCGATCTGGGCAAACGCGGCTTCCTGAGCCGCCAGCACCACTTCGTAGATCGCCTTCTGCTCGGGTGAAAACTTGCCACTGATCGGCCAGGTTCGGGTGATATCGCTGGCGTAGCAGTCGATTTCACAGCCGGCGTCGACCAGCACCAGGTCACCGTCCTTGAGCAGCGCGTCGTTCTGCTGGTAATGCAGAATGCAGCTGTTGCGCCCCGCCGCGACGATCGAGCCATAGGCCGGCATCTTCGCCCCGCCCTTGCGGAACTCATAATCGAGCTCGGCTTCCAGGCTGAACTCATGCAGCCCCGGGCGCGCCGCCTGCATCGCCCGGATGTGCGCCTGGGCGGAGATCCGCGCCGCTTCGCGCATCACCTTCACTTCCGCCGCCGATTTATACAGGCGCATGTCATGCAACAGATGATCCAGGGCAACGAATTCGTTCGGCGGTTGGGCGCCGAGGTGGGCCTTGGAGCGAATCACGTTGATCCACTCCATCAGGTGCCGGTCGAATTCCGGGTTGCTGCCCATGGCCGAATACACCCGGTCGCGGCCTTCGATCAGGCCCGGCAGGATGTCGTCGATGTCGGTGATGGGAAATGCATCGTCGGCGCCGTAGTCACGGATCGCCCCTTCCTGGCCGGCGCGCAGGCCGTCCCACAATTCACGTTCGGCGTTGCGTTCGCGGCAAAAGAGGATGTATTCGCCATGGGCGCGGCCCGGCATCAGCACCAGCACCGCTTGCGGCTCGGGAAAGCCGCTGAGGTACTGGAAATCGCTGTCCTGGCGGTAGACGTGCTCGACATCACGGTTGCGGATCGCAACCGCGGCGGCGGGCAGGATTGCGATGCTGTTGGGTTCCATCTGCGCCATCAGGGCCTTGCGGCGACGGCTGTATTCCGATTTCGGGATATGAATCATGGGCAGATGGGGTTCCCTCTAAAAATTAATGCAAGGACGGCTTGGGGGCCGCTGCATCGGTTTTCTTGGTCTCGGTGAACAGCAGCAATGGGGCGACCCGCAGGTACTCCATCACTTCCATGTAGTCGCTTTCGCCGTCATCGGATTCTTCCAGGGCATCCTGGACCTGGGAGATCGCGGCCAAGTCCTGCAACACCTCCGTGACCTCTTCGCTCAAGGCGTATTCGCGGCGGGTCAGGCCGAAGCCGGCGAGGAAACCCTGGCACCATTGGCCCAGCGCAGCGGCGCGTTCGGCCAAGGGGGCGTCGTCAGTGGGCAGCAGCAGGACGACGGTCATGTCATCGCTGGTCAACTCACCCTTGACCATTTCCTGCAGGCCGATGAGCGCATTGCGCACTTGGTCCGTCGGCTCGCCTTCCAGCAGCTCGGCGGCGTCGACCAACCAGCCATCGGCATCGAAACCGGCACCGGCGCAGCTGCGACCGAGCAGCAGGCCATGCAGTTCGGCAGGCGTGACAGGATGACCGTTGTTGCTCAGCAGGACGGCGAATGCTTGATACGGGGATTTCTGAATGGGCATGGGCAGCTAGGCGCCAGACGGCGCTATGTCTAGAATGGAGGCCTTGTATCCTACATCGACAGACTCGCCAAGACTATCAGAGGCTGTGCGACCCATACCCTCCATCAGACACAATCTTCAGTGGACACAATGGAAGACACCGACCTGCAAGCGCTGATGGCCAGACTCGAACTGCTAATTGACCGGGTCGAGCAACTTAAGAGCCAAAACGGACTCCTATTAGCTCAGGAAAAAACCTGGCGCGAGGAACGCGCGCATCTCATTGAAAAAAACGAAATCGCCCGGCGTAAGGTCGAATCGATGATTTCGCGCCTCAAGGCCCTGGAGCAAGACTCATGAGTTCAAGCAATAGCGTTACAGTGCAGATCCTCGACAAAGAATATTCGATCATCTGTCCCCAGGAAGAACGTAGCAACCTGGTGAGCGCCGCCCGTTACCTGGACGGCAAGATGCGCGAGATCCGCAGCAGCGGCAAAGTCATCGGCGCCGACCGCATCGCCGTGATGGCCGCCTTGAACATCACCCACGACCTGTTGCATCGCCAGGATACGCCTGACCTGCAGGTCAGCGGCTCGACCCGTGAACAGGTGCGCGACCTGCTCGATCGGGTGGATCTGGTGCTCGCCACCGATCCAGATGTCAGCAAAGGCTGATTCGCGAGGCTGCCTGGGGTATACTCGCCTCACTCCCTGGGGTGCTTGCCAGTTGGTGATGTCCCTGAGCCGATACGCACAACCACGGGGGTTGCACGTTGGGGCCGGTGTGCATGTCCGCTTGACGGAAAGCCTTAACGCCCCCTGCAACTTCCACCTTGAACTTTCGGGTTCAAGGGCTAAGCCGACAGCGGTTCATCCGGGGAGCCTGACTCCAGACAATGCCAGTCCATGTGGACTGGCATTGTCGTTTCTGGCGCAGGGATTTCTGAGCAGCCGGTTTTGCGGTTACGCTGTGGCATCGCCACTGCGTGAAGCACTGATATGACCGAACCTGCGTTGCTGCCCCGCCCGCAACTTCGACGCCTGCTGCGCCAGGCCCGTCGCGCCCTGACGCCCGCCCAGCAACGGCAAGCCGCCCGTGGGCTGTACAAACAACTGGCCCAGCATCCGCTGTTTCGCCGTGCGCGGCACATCGCCTTGTACCTGCCCAACGACGGCGAGATCAACCCGCGCCTGCTGCTGCGCGCAGCACAGCGCCGAGGCAAGGCCACTTACCTGCCAGTACTCAGCCCCTGGCCGCAGACCAAGATGGTGTTCCAGCGCATCCACCCCGGCGAAAAAATGCAGCCCAACCGATTTCGTATTCCTGAGCCGCGCAAGAACATCGCCCGGCAACGCAAGGTCTGGACGCTGGACCTGGTGTTGTTGCCACTGGTGGGGTTTGACGATGCGGGTGGTCGACTGGGCATGGGCGGCGGCTTTTATGACCGCAGCCTGGCGTATCTGGCACGGCGCAAGCAGTGGCGCAAGCCGACGCTATTAGGGCTGGCCCATGAATGCCAGAAAGTCGAACGATTGGCGCAGGCAAGCTGGGACGTGCCGCTGCAGGGAACGGTCAGCGACAGGCATTGGTATATCGCGGGGTAGACGCCGCGGTCATCAGCGGCGCCAGGAACGCGGGTTCAGCGTTTGAGCGATGGCGCGGGTTGGGTGATTTCCACCGGCGCGTCGGCCTTGTTGGCCCACAGGCTTTGGGCGTAACCCGTGGTCACGACACCCAGGCCGAACAGAATGACTAAGATCCACAACAAATCCGGTTTGCGTTTCATCGATTGCCCCCCTCAAGGCATATCACACACGATGACAGCAGCGGTTTTCTTATTGGCCGTGCAGCAGCGTCAAGCTTGGAAGGCCGGCATTTTGCGGCAACCGGCCCCGACACGCAAACTCTGACGTCAACCGACTGTCGGTTTGTCATAAAATCGCTGAACTATTTTTATCCCCACTGCCAAGGAGAAGAAAGCATGGCCTACTGGTTGATGAAGTCCGAGCCTGACGAATTGTCCATCCAAGGTCTGGAAAAGCTCGACCAGGCACGCTGGGATGGGGTTCGCAACTACCAGGCGCGTAACTTTCTGCGGAACATGGCGGTGGGCGATGCGTTCTTTTTCTACCACTCCAGTTGCCCCGAGCCAGGCATTGCGGGGATCGGCCGGATCGTCCGCGCGGCCTATCCTGACCCAACGGCGCTGGAACCCGACAGCCATTACTTCGACTCCAAGGCCGGCCCGGACAAAAACCCCTGGACCGCGATCGACGTGGCCCACGTCGAAACATTTCCCCACGTGCTGAAGCTCGACTACCTCAAGCAACAGACCGCCCTGGCTGAAATGCCACTGGTGCAGAAAGGCTCGCGACTGTCGGTGATGCCTGTCACGGCCGAACAATGGGCCGCAGTGATTGCCCTGCGCTGATCGCCAATGAGTTGATGGACATCAAGCTGGGTCGGCCATTGATCCCGCAGACTTCGATGCTATAGCCGCAGGATGCCGGACATGTCGACGAACCATCGTACCTCTCGTTTTTTTGCCCTCGCCTTGATGACGGTGTTGCTGGCCGCTGGCGGTTTCGGCTACTGGAAATCACGCCACGATCGCCTGCCGGAAGGCTTGAGCATGGGCAACGGTCGCCTGGAGGCCACTGAAGTACAGATCGCCAGCAAGACGCCCGGGCGCCTGGCCGACGTTCATGTCGACGAAGGCGACAACGTCATCAAGGGCCAAGTGCTGGCGCGCATGGATACCCGCACCCTGGAGGCCCAGCGCAACCAGGCCGAGGCAGAAGTCGTGCGCGCCCGGCAGAACGTCGCCGCCACCGAAGCCAACGTGCAGTTGCGCCAGAGCGAGCAATTGCTCGCTCACCAGGAGCTCAAGCGGAGCCAGGAACTGTTCAAGCGCGGTTACGCCAGCGGCCAGGTCATCGACCAGCAACAAGCCCGCGTCGACACCGCCAACGCCGCGGTCAACGCCGCCCGGGCCCAGGTAGCGGCGGCGAATGCGGCCATCGGTGCGACCCTGGCCCAAGTGGCCCAGCTCACCAGTGAAATTGATGACAGTACGTTGCGGGCACCGCTCGACGGCGTGATCCAGTTGCGCCTGGCCGAGCCAGGTGAAGTGCTGGGAGCCGGCGGCCGTGTACTGCTGATGATCGATCCGCACGACCAATACATGAATCTTTACCTGCCAGCGTCGGTGGCCGGGAAGCTGGCGGTGGGCGATGAAGCGCGACTGCTGCTCGACGCCCTGCCCGAGCGACCGCTGCCGGCCAAAGTCAGCTTCGTCGCGGCCAAATCACAGTTCACCCCGAAAGAAGTCGAGACCCGTGATGAGCGCCAGAAACTGGTGTTCCGCGTCAAAGTGCGCCTGACCCAACCCGGCGAAGTGCCCCAGGCCAAACCCGGCATGCCCGGCGCCGGCTACGTACGCACCGCCCCCATCGACTGGCCGGCCAACTTGCAATGAGCGCTACCCTCGACGAGGCATTGCACGCCTCGGGCATCGCGCATCGCTACGGCCAGCAGGTGGCGCTGAGCGATATCGCCTTCAGCTTGCCCGTCGGCACTCGCTGCGGCCTGATCGGCCCGGACGGCGCCGGCAAGTCGAGCCTGCTGGGGCTGATTGCCGGAGTGAAGAAACTCCAGCACGGCCAACTGGACGTGCTCGGCGCCTCGATCGACGACCGACGCCATCGCAATACCCTCTACCGACGCATTGCTTTCATGCCCCAAGGGCTGGGGGGCAACCTTTACCCGGACCTGTCGATACGCGAGAACATTCGGTTCTTCGGCACGCTGTTCGGGCTATCGCGGGCTGAATGCGAACAACGCATGGGCACCTTGCTGCTGGCCACCGACCTGCAGCGCTTTGCCGATCGCCCGGCGGGCAAGCTGTCCGGCGGCATGAAGCAAAAGCTCGGCCTGTGTTGCGCGCTGATCCATGAACCGGACCTGCTGATTCTCGACGAACCCACCACGGGCGTGGACCCGCTGTCCCGACGACGCTTCTGGGAACTGATAGAAGACGTGCGCCGACAACGCCCGCAACTGACCCTACTGGTCGCCACCGCGTACATGGAAGAGGCCGAACAATTCGAGCATTGCCTGATGCTCGATAACGGTCGCCTGATCGCCAAGGGCCTGAGCACAGAGCTGGCCAAGGTCACCCCGGACGGCAAGCTCGACGCGGCCTTCACCCATTTCCAGGGCGACAGCGGTCGCGATGCCGAACCGCTGGTGATTCCCCCCAGGAGCGCCAACACCACCGACATTGCCATCCAAGCCCACGACCTCACCTTGCGCTTCGGCGATTTCACCGCCGTCGACAACGTCAGCTTCGCCATTGGTCGCGGTGAAATTTTTGGCTTCCTGGGCTCCAACGGTTGCGGCAAGACCACCACCATGAAGGTGCTGACCGGGCTGATCCCCGCCAGCGAAGGCAGCGCCCAGTTGTTGGGCAACCCGGTCAACGCCAAGGATCTGGCCACCCGCAAGCGGGTGGGTTTCATGTCCCAGAGTTTTTCGCTGTACGGCGAACTGAGCGTGCGCCAAAACCTGGAACTGCACGCCAAGCTCTTCGACCTGCCTACGACGCAGAGCCGCCAGCGCATCGACGAACTGATCCAGCGTTTCAATCTTCAGGCACTGGCGGACCAGCCCTCCGGCGCGCTGCCACTGGGCTTGCGCCAACGTTTGTCCTTGGCGGTGGCCGTGCTGCATCGCCCGGAAGTGCTGATCCTCGATGAGCCGACCTCGGGTGTCGACCCCGCTGCACGGGATGATTTCTGGCGGCTGTTGATCGAGCTGTCTCGCGAACAGGGCGTGACGATTTTTCTTTCCACGCACTTCATGAACGAAGCCCAGCGCTGCGATCGCATTTCGCTGATGCACGCCGGCAAGGTCCTGGCATGCGACACACCAGCGGCCTTGCAGGCGCAGTTCAACGGCCAGACGCTGGAAGCCGCGTTCGTCACATGCCTGGAAAAAGCCCAGGGCCAGACGCAGCAAGACGCCCCCCCCGTGACCCTCGACAGTGCCGACGCCCCCCGGGACCAGCGCGGCCTGAGCCTCGGTCGCCTGTGGGCCGTCGCCAGTCGGGAAGGCAAGGAGCTGCTGCGCGACAAAGTGCGGATGGCTTTCGCCCTGCTGGGAGCTTTGTTCATGATGGTGGTCTTCGGCTTTGGTATTTCCCTCGATGTGGAGAAACTCGCCTTCGCCGTGTATGACCAGGATCAGAGCCCGCAAAGCCGTGCCTACCTGGAAGCGTTCCGCAGCTCGCGCTACTTCGAGGAGCAGCCGATCATCCGCGACGCGAAGGAGCTGCATCGACGTTTGCAGCGCTCGGAAATCAAGCTGGCCCTGGAGATCCCCCCAGGCTTCGGTCGTGACCTTTACGCCGGCCGCCAGCCAACGGTGGGCGCCTGGCTGGACGGCGGCATACCGTTCCGGGCCGAGACCAGTCGCAACTACGTCCAGGCCGTGCACCAGGCCAACCTTGAGCAACTGGCTGAATTCAGCAGCCGCGCGCCGACCCGGCAACCCGGCGCGACACTGGAGACGCGCTTTCGTTATAACCAGGACGTGGTCAGCGTCAACGCCATCGGCCCCGGAGTCATGGCGCTGATCCTGGCGTTCATTCCGGCCATGTTGACGGCGCTGGGCATCGTGCGGGAGAAGGAACTGGGCTCGATCACCAATTTCTACGCCACGCCGCTGACCCGCCTGGAGTTCCTGCTGGGCAAACAAGTGCCCTACCTGGCCGTCAGCCTGATCAACCTGGCCCTGCTGACAGCGATGAACCGCTGGCTGTTCGGCGTGCCGTTCAAGGGCAGCGGCCTGACGCTGGCGGTGGGCGGCCTGCTCTATGTACTGGCGACCACCAGCATGGGAATGCTGATATCGGCGTTCACCCGCACCCAGATCGCGGCGATCCTCGGCACCATGATCATCACCAGCCTGCCGACCATCCAGTTTTCGGGGCTGATCGTGCCGCGCTCGTCCCTGGAAGGTGCCGCTTCGGTGATGGGCCAGTTGTTTCCCGCCGGTTACTTCCTGGATATCGCCGTCGGCACCTTCACCAAAGCCCTGGATCTACGACAGCTATGGCCGCAATGCCTGGCGCTGGGCGGATTTTTCCTGGGTTTCACCGGGCTCAGCCTGATCATGCTGAAAAAGCAGGAGGCCTGATGCACACGCTTTCACATATCTGGCGTCTGGGGCTCAAGGAGCTGACCAGCCTGCGCTACGACTCCGTCCTGCTGCTGTTTTTGGGCTACGCCTTCACCGTGGCGATCTACATGCCGGCCGCCGGCTCGGTGATCGGCGTCCACAACGCCAGTGTCGCAATGGTGGACGAAGACCAGAGCCATCTTTCGCGCCAATTGGCCCAGGTCCTGCAACCGCCGGAGTTCCAGCACCCGGTGGCCTTGCCCTATGCCGAACTGGACAAGGTCATGGACAGTGGCCGCTACACCTTTGTCATTAACGTGCCCGCCAACTTCCAGGCCGACCTGCTCGCCGGACGCGAACCGACGCTGCAACTCAACGTCGATGCCACGGCCATGAGCCAGGCGTTCATGGGCGCCGGCTACATCGGACGGATTTTCCAACAGGAACTGACGACCTACGCCGGCCAGGCACAAACGCGCGAAGCAACACCCGTGAGACTGACCACGCGTTCGCTGTTCAATACCAACCTGGAAGGTGGCTGGTTCCTGGCGGTGATCCAGATCGTCAACAACATCACGATCCTGGCGATCATCCTGACGGGAACCGCGCTGCTGCGCGAGCGCGAACACGGCACCCTCGACCACTTGCTGGTGCTGCCGCTGACGGCATTGGAAATCATGCTGGCGAAAATCTGGAGCAACTTGCTGGTGGTGGTGCTGTGCACCTGGGCGTCGCTGGAAATCATCGTCAAGTTCGCCCTGGGCGTACCGCTTGCCGGCTCCATGCTGCTCTTCCTGCTGGTGACCGCACTCTACCTGTTCGCCAGCACCTCACTGGGCATCTTCCTTGCCACCCTCGCCCGTTCGACGCCGCAATTCGGCTTGCTGGCGATCCCGGTCATCATCCCGATGCTGCTGTTGTCGGGCGGCAGTACACCGCTGGATAGCATGCCGCAATGGTTGCAATGGGTGATGCAGGGCTCGCCCTCGACGCATTTCGTCAGCCTCAGCGCGGCGATCCTGTTCCGAGATGCCGGCCCTGGCGTGATCTGGCCGGACCTGTTGGCGCTGGCGGCCATTGGGTTGTTGTTCTTTGCAATCGCCCTGGCCAGGTTTCGGAAAAGCCTGGCGTCTTGACGATAAAAAGCAGCCTTTGGCAGCGCCAGGAGAACCAGGCACTGCCAAAGGCTGCGATCGAGCCGGCTTACTGAATGATCAGGTTATTGAACAACAGGTCATCGACCATCGGCTTGCCGGTTTCGTCGTTCATCACCTGCTGGGTCTGTTTCAACGCTTCCTGGCGCAACTTCTCCTTGGCTTCCAGGTTATTCATGGCCTCGGTGGTCTGCTGGGCGAACAACGCCACCAACTGGTTGCGAATCAACGGCTCATTGGCCTTGACCGCCGCGGCAGCGGCATCTCCGCTCACGCGCAGGGCCACATCGGCCTTGTAGACCCGCAGCTTCGCCGAGCCGTCGAGCCCGTAGTTGCCGACAAAGGGTGGGCTGAGGGTGATGTAGCTGACTTTCGGCGCCTCGCCTTCCTTCGCTTCCTTGCCCTCTTCGGCCATTGCTGCCACAGGCAACGACAGGGCCAGCATTAACATGATCCACGCTTTCACAATCGACTCCTCATCCGGTTTGCGGCCCAGCATACCGACCCGCCGTTCAAGCACAAGCTTATGGCCGGCTATCAGGGCGGGGCATGCTCGTTGACCCGCTGTCTCTCACACCTACACTTATCGGCCATCACTCCCAAAGGAATAGCCCTGATGAAAGCCGTGCTGTGCAAAGAATTCGGCCCCGCCGAATCGCTGGTGCTGGAAGACGTCGCCAGCCCCGTCGCCAAGAAGAACGAAGTGCTGCTGGACGTGCATGCCGCCGGGGTGAACTTCCCTGACACGCTGATCATCGAGGGCAAATACCAATTCAAACCCCCCTTCCCGTTTTCCCCCGGCGGCGAAGCGGCGGGCGTCGTTAGCGAAGTGGGAGAGAAAGTCAGCCACTTGAAGGTCGGCGACCGGGTGATGGCGCTGACCGGCTGGGGCAGCTTTGCCGAACAGGTGGCGGTACCTGGCTACAACGTGCTGCCGATCCCTGCGTCCATGGACTTCAACACCGCCGCCGCCTTCAGCATGACGTATGGCACCTCGATGCATGCCCTCAAGCAACGGGCCAACCTGCAACCCGGCGAAACCCTGCTGGTGCTCGGCGCCTCCGGAGGTGTCGGCCTGGCGGCGGTGGAGATCGGCAAGGCCATGGGCGCCCGGGTGATCGCCGCTGCCAGCAGCGCGGAGAAACTCGCCGTGGCCAAGGCGGCCGGCGCCGACGAATTGATCAACTACAACGAAACCAGCCTGAAGGATGAAATCAAGCGCCTCACCGACGGCCAGGGTACCGATGTGATCTACGACCCGGTAGGTGGCGACCTGTTCGACCAGGCCGTCCGCGCCATCGCCTGGAACGGCCGGTTGCTGGTGGTCGGCTTTGCCAGCGGACGCATCCCCGAACTGCCGGTGAACCTGGCCCTGCTCAAGGGCGCCGCCGTAGTGGGGGTATTCTGGGGCTCTTTCGCCCAGCGCCAGCCCCAGGACAACGCCGCCAACTTCCGGCAATTGTTCGACTGGTTCGCCGAGGGCAAGCTCAAGCCGCTGGTGTCGCAGGTGTACCCGCTGAGCAATGCTGCCCAGGCGATCAATGACCTGGGGCAGCGCAAGGCGGTGGGGAAGGTGGTGGTTCAGGTGCGTTGAAACCAGGCGGACAAAAAGGCCAGAACCGCTGATGAGGTGGTTCTGGCCTTTTTTATTCCAATTAGCCTGTGTTGGATTGTTCAGCAGCCATAAATAAAAACTGATTTGGCGGTAGATATATACCGCACCCCCGCCGAAAAAAAACGCAAACCTTCTTCGCACACAACAACCCCTCGCAGCAGCGTGGAGCCATTCAGTAACGGACAAGCCGACATGGATAAGTCATATGTGCGATGCAAATACATATTTAGGACCTCACAAACAATTGGGCCCCGGCTCATACGAAATAGGTCCTTTATCGATCAAAGGTAACAATTCCACTGGGGGATATTTCCAAGGAGCTTGGGGCCCGTACGAGGGGCCTCCTAGAGGGGTCACTAGAACTTCAAAAAGACACAACGCGTCTATTCCCTACGCATGGGATGACATGATGAGAGAGCGAATAGAAAACAGCAAAGTCATCGATGCCGAGTATCGCAATATATTTATAAAACTTACCGAAACAACCATAAAAGAACTAGATCAAGCGAAAAAATCAGCAATAGGTGCTCGTCCACTTTCGCCTTTGGAAAAAGCTAAGACAGAGCATGATGTAACGCTAAAGGCTATTCATTCCAAAGAATCCGAGTATCAAGCACGCACCAAAAATGCTTACTCGCTGTACGGTCACAATCCATTTTTCCTGATGAAGGAATTGTCTTTCAAAAGAGTAATGGAAAGCCTGCAGACCTCCCCACCCAATATCGCCGTCGCTTACTCAGCGATCGATAACGCATACCGATCAGCGTTGGAGCTGAAACGACTTTCATTGCAAAAAGACATTCTTGCCGAACAACTGGGACAATCATCAAAAAAAGTCGAGCAGGCTGCTGTCAAAGTCGGACAAAAGGACTCCGCATCAGCAGCAAATGAAAACCTTAGGATTATCAATCAAGAAAAAAATATTCACCTCCAGCTTCTACCAGGCTTTTTACTAAAAAAGTCTCATCAACGCTGGGTGCAACAGGCGGACTAACCTCCTTCCAGTCGCTTAGGAACTATAAAGCAGCCTTAGCCAAGATTATTGCAACTGAGCGTGCAGCTATCGCTGCTTTTGCGAAAGCCAATCCGAACATCAAGCCTCCCTTGAGTAAACCTGAGCTCGAAGCCCTTAACAATCTTGTGGCGCTACAGGTAAAAACAAACCTAGGAAAGCGATGGCAGGACTACCATGTATCTCTTCTTCACTCAGAATCCGTTCGACATTTAACAAAAACAACTAACACCTTTACCGGGCTCATCGACCGGGCTTTATCCGCCGAACGCTTACAGGAACAGCTACGTGTTGCTGCCGAGAAAAAAGCACAAGCACTAAAGCAAGCGCAAGCCCGAGCTGCCGCGCAACGAGTCGAACAAGAACGAAAACAGAAAATCGCGGCGGCATTGGCAGACCGTTTCCACGAGCTGCTCCATCAGTTCAACCACGCCCAGCCTGAAGACATCAATCAAAAACTGCCCTGGATGCAGCAAACGCACCGGGAATTGTCTATCGCGCACCAGGACGCAACCAAAGCAGAGCATGCAGTGGGCAATCTTTACAATGTATTGAGGAGTGATTCACGAAAGACGTCGCTGCGTAAAGCACAAGCCGATATCGATGCAACTTTTCGGTTGAAGCATCACATCGAAAATATCCAGCTATCCACCGCCAGCGGCGCGATGGCCTCCGCGCGGCCACTCATGACGACTCCCGACGGCCTGATCGCTGGGTATGAGGGGTCACCTGTTTCGTTGCAAGGCACCATCGACCTACTAAAAAAAGCGAGCGCCACAATGGCGGGTGGTCCATTAGCGGTATTTGGCGTGGCGGTGTCTTATTCCCCGACAATCGGCAATAGCGAGCTTCAACGCAATCCAGTGGTGATCAGTATTCCGCTGTCCCAACTGGATGAGAATTTCAAACTAACCCCAAATATTGAAACAGACCATTTACCCCTTCGCGTCGTGTCATCGGTTCGCGGGGAGCATACTCAGTTTTATCTTTCACCGACCGGTGGAAGTTTATCCAGCGAGGTCCGGATCAGAGACGTAACACTTGATCCACACACCAATCTCTACACTTTCACGACCGAGGGGATTCTTCCAAGGACACTGACTTGGACGCCGAACAGCCCTCCAGGGGATAGCCTCCTTGGATCGACCGAATTGCCTGTGACGCAGCCGGAAATCAGGATCCTTCCAGGGGCCAGGATTACCCAGATAGAGGGGAGAATAGATGAGCATCCAACGTGCGATGACGCTGACATTGACGATTATGTGCTGGTATTCCCCATGGAATCGGGAATCCAGCCAGTCTATGTCATGGCGAGTCGTACCGGGCCACGATATGAGCCGGGGACGGTGACTGGAGCAGGTCAGGAGGTTGGGGAAAACTGGCTAGGAAGTACCGAGCACGGCGTTGGTGCCCCCATTCCTCGCGAGATAGCAAATCTACTTCGGGGTCAGGACTTCAGAGACTTTGATGCCTTCCGAGAAAAATTTTGGGAGAGGGTAGCCAATGATAAAAAATTATCAGCACAGTTCAGTAGATCCAACCTGAAACTGATGCGTAACGGCGCTGCCCCGTTCACTATTCCAGACGGCCACGTAGGTGAAAGGAACAAATTTGAAATTCATCATATACAATGGATTTCCAAGGGCGGTGCAGTTTACGATTTGGACAACCTAAGCATTATGACGCCTAAAGAACACATTGAACTTCACAAAAAAGGAACAAAGCCATGATCTTCAAAGACAAAATCGAGGACTATACCGAAGCAGAGTTTCTATCCTTTCTTAAGGAGTTTTTCGAAGACAATAACGAGCTTACTGGAGATGAGCTGGGTGAATACACCAGTAAACTTGCAGAGCATTTTGAGAAGGTTACTGAGCACCCAGAAAAATCCGCACTTATTTTCTACCCTAAACAAGGTCGAGAAGACAGTCCGGAAGGAATCCTGAATGAAATTAAAATCTGGCGAGAACAAAACGGAAAACCCGGTTTCAAGCCAGAATAACAAGTAGGGGCATCGCCAACGGCGATGTCCTAAAAACGAGGCTAAAGCAACTCGCGAATCTCCTTCGGCAACATCCGCATATACCGCGCCGCCGGAAAACTCCCGCAACGCTGCACGATCGAGGGCAGGAGCCTGTTGAACCGGGCGATCAAGGCCAGGCGCTCGGTTTCCGGTAGCTGTTTGACGAGAAATACATTGGATAAATAGAGGCGTGTGTAGTGGAACGGGAGCAAGTCCTGCACCCATAGCTGGCCCTTGGCGTGTGCGTTGATGTCCGAGCACTTCCAAGTCTTGATCCATTTATTGGCATCCAGTGGTAAGCCATCCAGGCGGAACTCGAAGGGCACTATAACGTGCGTCTGCGCTGGGTGTTCGTGATCCACCGTCCACGACTTGAAACGCCATTGACTCACAGCCTCCCGTGCGGCCTTGGCGAATTCCGGATGATCGCTGTGCAGGATCGCGACTTCATCGACACGACCATCGGCATGCACCGTGAAGCCGACCCGGGCCACACCCGCGATGCCCTTCCCGACCAGAGTCGTCGGGTAATCCGGGTTGGGATTGTGTTCGGGCACCAACAACACATCCGCTACCCCGCTCGTACCAGACAAGCACAGCAACAGCATCACCACGGACCACCTCATACCCCTACCCCTTAGCTCAATGCCAGACCTGGCAGAAACGTAAAGGGTAAAGGCCATGGCTCATGGGCCCTATAGCGAGACTTCCCATTCGGGCGAAGGATGTTTCCCACCGTTTTGCCCCGTACTCACCAATACAGCCCATGAAAAGGCTTTGCGAGGACATTTCCTACGACGCCCTTCTCTTACGCCTGAACGACATGTTCACTTAAGAACATGATCAATCGAAATTTCTGCTATTTATGCGACAACGAGCGATGCTATTTTCGGTAACGAAACTGTAACATTCGTATCCGCAGTCATAACAAGAACCAGGAGCACTTGAATGTTTGCTTTCTTTCGACCTGCCACACACCAGGCAGCCCTGCCTGAAGAAAAAATAGACAGCACCTACCGACGCCTTCGCTGGCAGATCTTCGCCGGGATCTTCATTGGCTACGCCGGCTATTACCTGCTGCGCAAGAACTTCTCCCTGGCCATGCCATATCTGATCGACGAGGGTTACACCCGTGGTCAGCTGGGCCTGGCCATGTCGGCCATCGCCATCGCCTATGGGCTGTCGAAGTTCCTGATGGGCCTGGTGTCCGACCGTTCCAACCCGCGCTACTTCCTGCCCTTTGGCTTGCTGGTCTCGGCGGGGGTGATGTTTGTGTTCGGTTTCGCGCCTTGGGCAACGTCCAGCGTGACCATGATGTTCATCCTGCTGTTTATCAACGGCTGGGCCCAGGGCATGGGCTGGCCGCCCAGCGGACGGACCATGGTGCATTGGTGGTCGCAGAAAGAGCGCGGCGGCGTGGTGTCGGTGTGGAACGTGGCGCACAACGTCGGCGGTGGCCTGATCGGCCCGTTGTTCCTATTGGGGATGGGCTGGTTCAATGACTGGCATGCGGCATTCTATGTGCCCGCTGCTCTAGCACTCGTCATTGCGGTGTTTGCCTTCGTGACCATGCGCGATACCCCGCAATCGGTGGGCCTGCCGCCGATCGAGAAATACAAGAACGACTACCCGGAAGGCTACGACGACAGCCACGAGAGCGAATTCAGCGCCAAGGAAATCTTCGTCAAATACGTGCTGCGCAACAAAATGCTCTGGTACATCGCCATGGCCAACGTGTTTGTTTATCTACTGCGCTACGGCGTGCTGGACTGGGCGCCGACCTACCTCAAGGAAGCCAAGGGCTTCACGGTGGACAAGAGTTCCTGGGCCTATTTCTTCTACGAGTGGGCGGGCATCCCCGGCACGCTGCTGTGTGGCTGGATGTCGGACAAGATCTTCCGTGGCAACCGTGGCCTGACCGGCATGGTGTTCATGGCCTTGGTGACCGTGGCAACGCTGGTGTACTGGCTGAACCCGGCCGGCAACCCGACCGTCGACATGATCGCCCTGGTTTCCATCGGCTTCCTGATCTACGGTCCGGTGATGCTGATCGGTTTGCAGGCACTGGAACTGGCGCCGAAGAAAGCCGCCGGTACCGCCGCCGGCTTTACCGGTTTGTTTGGTTACCTGGGTGGCTCGGTCGCGGCCAGTGCGGTCATGGGCTACACCGTGGACCATTTTGGCTGGGACGGTGGTTTTGTGCTGTTGGTCGGTGCCTGCCTGCTGGCGATGGCCTTCCTCGCGCCAACCCTGTGGCACAAGCAAATCGCCAGTCAGAGCCGCGAAGCGGTCGCCTGATCCAGCGCTGATTTGCAGCGCTTGAGCCGCGCCTCCAGATTCCGGTCTGGCATGGCGTGGCTGCGTAGGGCGTGGATGGTCTGCTCGACGTAATCGCGAGTGGTGCCGTAACGCCCACAGGCGCTTTCGAACACCTGGCTCAGCACATGGTCCGGCAGGTTGCCGGCATAGCTGGGCAGGTGTCGCTCCAGTACAAACCCCAAGGCTTGCACCCGGCTGCCATCCTCGAGACGGCAACTGAGCCAGTGCGGGCGATAGGACGGGACCGGCATCTCGCGCTGCCACAGGGCAAACAGCGAGTCTTCGAGATTGTCCTGCGGCAACCGATAGGCGAAACCGCTGCAGGAGCCGCCGCGATCCAGCCCAAACACCAGCCCCGGCAACTCCGGCGTACCACGATGTTCATGGGACCATAGGTACAAACCGCGATGATAACCATGGACCCGGCCGCGCATCCGCTCCACGGCCGTGCATTCCGGCCGCCAGATCAATGAACCGTACGCGAACAGCCAGACCGGACCGCCCTGGTGGAGACTCATGGTCAATTGCATCGAGGCGAGCAATTGCTCACGGGTCAGTTGCGGCCCCAGCTCGAGTCGTGGTGGGTACAAGGCACAGGTCATGGCGGATTCGATAGCGGTCATGGCCGGTAGCGGTTGGCTCCTCGCGGGTCAGAAGATGGATAGCGTCGTCATGACACTGACGCTGATCAGAATCAAGGCAAGTTGGATGCCATGAATGCCTGGAACTCCGGTATATACCTTACCGACATCCAGTGCATGGGCTAAATATCGAATCGATATATGCCAGGTATATAACCCTGTGGGGAGCAAGGCTTGCCCGCGATAAGAGCGATGCGGCCTTCCAAGATCGAGGTGCCTGTTTCACGAGCAAGTTTTGCTCCCACAAAGCGGAAACTCCCTCGTTACAAAAAACAGACCTCAATCAAGCTTCAAGAGTGGCTCAGGGCCGCGGCGCATACGCAAACACGTCGGCGCGCATTTGATGGGCATCCATTCCGGCTTCCACCAGCGCATCGAGCGTGGCGTAGATCATGGCCGGCGAGCCGCTGGCGTAAACGTGCACGCCAGAAAGATCGCTGATGTCCTCGCACACGGCTTCATGGAGCATCCCGCAGCGCCCTTCCCAGCCACACAAGTCGCTGACGACTTTATGCAGGAACAGGTTCGGCAGTTTCTTCCATTCCTCCCAATGCTCGACTTCATAGAAGTCTTCCGGCCGCCGCACGCCCCAATACAGGTGCACCGGGTGTTTGAAACCCGCCGCCCGGCAATGCTCGATCAGGCTGTGCATCTGCGCCATGCCGGTTCCGGCGGCGATCAACACCAACGGTCCGTCCGGCAGTTCGGATAAATGCGTGTCTCCAAAAGGCATCTCGATACGCACGCTGGGGTTGCGTCGCAGTTGCCCCAGCAGCGCCTGTGCACTGCTTTCGCGCACCAATACGTGCAATTGCAGCTCGCGCCCCGAATGCGGTGCCGAGGCCAGGGAGAACGCCGATTTTTCGCCGTTCTCCCGCTCGATCATCAGGTACTGCCCGGCGTGATAGCGCGGCGGCTTGCCGGCCGGCGCACGCAGGCGCACTCGCCAGACATCGCCCCCCACGTCGGCGCACTCGATCACCTGGCACGCCAGGTTGCGTACCGGTAGCTCACCCGGCGACAGCACGCCATCCCATAACACTATGCAATCCTCCAGCGGCTCGGCGATGCAGGTAAATATCTCACCGTGATCACGCACCTCGCCCGCCTGCTCCACGCGGCCTTCCACCAACAACGCGCCACAGACATGGCAGTTGCCGTTGCGGCAGCTTTGCGGGCATTCATAGCCCAGGCGCCGCGCGCCATCAAGAATCCGCTCGGCGGGCCGGATCTCCAGCACCGCCCCGGAAGGCTGCAAGGTTACACGCATCAATCTATTCCTAACTGATTCCAAATGGCATCGATCCGTTGGGTAACGGCCTCATCCTTGACGATAACCCGGCCCCACTCACGAGTGGTTTCACCGGGCCATTTATGCGTGGCATCGAGCCCCATCTTCGACCCCAGGCCAGACACCGGCGAGGCGAAATCAAGGTAGTCGATCGGCGTATTATCGATCATCACCGTGTCGCGCTTGGGGTCCATGCGCGTGGTGATGGCCCAGATCACGTCGTTCCAGTCCCGTGCGTTGATATCGTCGTCGGTGACGATAACGAACTTGGTGTACATGAACTGTCGCAAAAACGACCAGACCCCGAGCATCACCCGCTTGGCGTGCCCTGGATACGACTTCTTCATGGTCACCACGGCCATGCGATACGAACAGCCTTCCGGCGGTAAATAGAAATCGGTGATTTCCGGAAATTGCTTCTGCAGGATAGGCACGAACACTTCGTTCAGCGCCACGCCGAGAATGGCCGGCTCATCGGGCGGACGACCAGTGTAGGTGCTGTGGTAAATCGGCTTGATCCGATGGGTGATGCGCTCGACGGTGAACACCGGGAAGCTGTCGACTTCGTTGTAGTAGCCGGTATGGTCGCCATACGGACCTTCATCGGCCATTTCGCCAGGATGGATCACGCCTTCAAGGATGATCTCTGCGGTGGCCGGCACTTGCAGGTCATTGCCGCGGCATTTCACCAACTCGGTGCGGTTACCCCGCAACAGGCCGGCGAACGCATATTCGGAGAGGCTGTCGGGCACAGGCGTGACAGCACCAAGGATGGTCGCCGGGTCCGCACCCAGGGCCACCGACACCGGGAAGGGCTGGCCGGGGTATTTTTCACACCACTCACGGTAATCCAGCGCACCGCCCCGATGGCTCAGCCAGCGCATGATGACCTTGTTGCGGCCAATCACCTGCTGACGATAGATGCCCAGGTTCTGACGGTCCTTGTTCGGGCCTTTGGTGACAGTCAGGCCCCAGGTGATCAGTGGCCCTACGTCGCCCGGCCAGCAGGTCTGCACCGGGAGCATGGCCAGGTCGACATCGTCGCCCTCGATCACCACTTCCTGGCAGATCGCGTCCTTGACGACTTTCGGCGCCATGGCAATGATCTTGCGGAAAATCGGCAGCTTGGACCAAGCGTCCTTGAGACCTTTCGGCGGTTCGGGCTCCTTGAGAAACGCCAGCAGCTTGCCGATTTCGCGCAGCTCACTGACGGCTTCGGCGCCCATGCCCAGGGCCACGCGTTCCGGCGTGCCGAACAGGTTGCCCAAGACCGGAATGTCGTAGCCCGTCGGGTTTTCGAACAATAACGCCGGGCCTTTGGCCCGAAGTGTGCGGTCACAGACTTCCGTCATCTCCAACACCGGAGAGATGGGAACCTGGATGCGCTTCAACTCGCCGCGCTGCTCAAGCTGCTGCACGAAATCCCGAAGATCCTTGAATTTCATTGAGATGCCACCCCGAAAATAGGCGTACATCCTACCTGCTCTCACGTCCAAACAGCAGCCCGAGCATACGCGGCACGATCAATTTTCGGTTGCGCCCAACAGCACTGGAGCAAACAGAGGGCTCAGTCGGGTACTGCCTATATCAGACAGATGATCCTCATCCTTGTACTGTGAGTGACCATTGACCTCGATGCTGCAGATCTGTCCCGCACACATCAGTGGGGTCGGATCAATGACATGTACGCCTGGATCGACAGCACTCATCGAGTCGAACAAAGCGCTGAGAAAATGCTGGCGGGCCAAGTGTTCCTGAAGCGGGCGCCCCAATCCTTCTGCCGAACGTCCAACCCGGGCCAGGCTCGTCAATCGATTGATAGCGCCTTTGCGCTGCAGCGGCACCTCTTTGAACAACCACACTTGCACGCCCGCCGCCCTTAACATCGCCACCCGAGCCTTGAGTGCCGCAGTCATACGCGCCTCGGCCTCGGCCCTATTGTCACGGGGATGGAGCAACACTTTGTTGTCGCCGTCCTCACGACCGTAGACGTAAAGGCTCCAGTTGGAGGCCAAGACCACATCCGTGATCTGCAGGCGGCGAACCTGCTCCATGGTCCTTTCGTTGAAGTCCTTGCAACGCTGGCGCAGGTCGTCGCTCAGCACAGGCGGACAAGCGCTCATGCTGTAAAGCCATACCGGACGCCCCTCGCGGGTGGCATTGCTTTCGATCGCCGGCAACAACGCCGCGGCATGGCTGTCGCCCCAGAACAGTTGAGTCGCCTGGGCCTCTTTGTTCTCGCCAATCAGGCACGCCTTGTCCAGATGCTTGTCCGAAGTCACCAGCATGCATTTCATCTGCCCGGCATTCCAATCCCGCGCCTGTGCATACTCCAACGCCTTGCCGGTAAGGCGCTGGGGAAAACCCTCCGCCAAACGAACCACCGAACCTGTCACCGCCAGGGCAACCATGGCCAGCAAACCTCCCACCAGCACTGGTTTGCGCCCTGGCAGCACGCGCTTATCACGAAACGGAAGCTCGACGAAGCGCCAACTCAGCCAGGCAAGACTCAACGCCAACAGCATCCAGCCCACTGCCTCCAAATGCTCGATACCGTCGATGGAAACAGCATTGGCATAAACGTAGACAGGCCAATGCCACAGATAAAGGGAATAGGAAATCAAACCAATCCAGACGAGCACCTTGGTACCGAGCAGTTGAGCGACCCAGGTCGAACCCTGCGCCCCGGACCAAATCAGCGCGGTGGCGCCGAGAACAGGCAGCAAAGCAGCCCAGCCCGGGAACGTCGTGGTCCTGTCAAAGGTGAGAACAGCCACCAGCACTGCAGCCAAGCCGGCCACGCCCGCCGATTGATAGAGCCACGGTCTCATGCCATGCATGGACGTGGGCAATACCGCGAGCATCGCACCACACAACAGCTCCCAGGCGCGTGTCGGCAACGAAAAGAAAGCGACGTCAGGCTTGCTGTCGATGTAAGCGATGTTCAGCCCGAAGGAAACCAGCAAGACGGCAAACAGCATCCAGCGCCAATGACGCACATGACGCATCAACAACACCATCAGCAACGGAAAGAAAATGTAGTACTGCTCCTCGACAGCCAACGACCAGGTATGAAGCAGCGGCTTGAGGTCTGACGCCGGCTCAAAGTAGCCGTCCTCACGCATGAACAAGATGTTTGAAATGAACAACGACTGATAACGAACCGTCCGGCCAAGTTCCGAAAAGTCCTTGGCCGTCAGCAGCAACCAGCCCAGGGCCAACGTTACCAGCAGCACCAGACTCAGGGCCGGAAGGATGCGTCGCGCACGCCGGGCCCAGAAATCGACGAAGCTGAAACGCTGCGCGCTGATCTCTCGGAACAGGATGCTGGTTATCAGGAACCCGGAAATGACAAAGAAGACATCGACCCCGACAAA
Organism: Pseudomonas sp. RL_5y_Pfl2_73; assembly: GCF_963970515.1. Classification (NCBI taxonomy): domain Bacteria; kingdom Pseudomonadati; phylum Pseudomonadota; class Gammaproteobacteria; order Pseudomonadales; family Pseudomonadaceae; genus Pseudomonas; species Pseudomonas sp. RL_5y_Pfl2_73. The sequence continues at coordinate 62,643 of NZ_CAXAPD010000010.1, forward strand.
GCCGCCGCTGAACGTGCTGAAGCCGAAATGAAACAACACCACCGGGATAACGGCCAAGGCCCTCAAACCGTCGATATCACGTCGATTGCCAAATGTGTGCATAACGCTCCTTGTCTTGAAATATACAATGCCAACCGGAACGACACTGCCGGCCTTCAAAAGTGTCTATTTTGATACAAATTTCAGCAAAAAAAAGAGCGCCCCTGTTCAGGGCACTCTTTTTTGAAGCATGGCTTCGTGTTACTTGCGTTTCATCGACAGGAAGAACTCATCGTTGGTCTTGGTCGTCTTCAGCTTGTCGACCAGGAACTCGATGGCGGCGACTTCATCCATCGGATGCAGCAACTTGCGCAGGATCCACATGCGCTGCAACTCATCATCGGCGGTCAGCAACTCTTCGCGGCGCGTGCCGGAACGGTTGATGTTGATGGCCGGGAACACACGTTTCTCGGCGATACGGCGATCCAGGGGCAGCTCCATGTTGCCAGTGCCCTTGAATTCCTCGTAGATCACTTCGTCCATCTTCGAACCGGTTTCAACCAGCGCGGTGGCGATGATGGTCAGCGAACCGCCTTCCTCGATGTTCCGCGCAGCACCGAAGAAACGCTTCGGTTTTTCCAGCGCATGGGCATCGACACCACCGGTCAGCACCTTGCCGGAGCTCGGGATCACGGTGTTGTAGGCACGGGCCAGACGGGTGATGGAGTCCAGCAGGATCACCACGTCCTTCTTGTGCTCGACCAGGCGCTTGGCCTTCTCGATCACCATTTCGGCAACCTGCACGTGGCGGGTCGGCGGCTCGTCGAACGTCGAGGCGACCACTTCGCCGCGCACGGTGCGCTGCATCTCGGTCACTTCTTCCGGACGTTCGTCGATCAGCAGCACGATCAGGTGAACTTCAGGGTTGTTACGGGCGATGTTGGCCGCGATGTTCTGCAACATGATCGTCTTGCCCGCTTTCGGCGGTGCCACGATCAGGCCACGCTGACCTTTGCCGATGGGTGCGCACAGGTCGATGACACGACCGGTGAGGTCTTCGGTGGAACCGTTACCGGCTTCCATCTTCATGCGCACGGTCGGGAACAGCGGGGTCAGGTTCTCGAAGAGAATCTTGTTCTTGGCGTTTTCCGGACGATCGAAGTTGATCGTGTCGACCTTGAGCAGCGCGAAATAACGCTCGCCCTCCTTCGGAGGACGGATCTTGCCAACGATGGTGTCACCGGTGCGCAAGTTGAAGCGACGGATCTGGCTCGGCGAGACGTAGATATCGTCTGGGCCGGCGAGATAGGAAGCGTCTGCAGAGCGGAGAAAGCCGAAGCCGTCCTGGAGAATCTCCAGCACGCCATCACCGGAGATTTCCTCGCCGCTTTTCGCGTGCTTCTTGAGCAGGGAGAAAATCACGTCCTGCTTGCGCGAACGGGCCATATTTTCTATGCCCATCTGTTCGGCCAATTCGAGCAGTTCGGTAATCGGCTTTTGCTTGAGTTCAGTCAGATTCATATAGGAATGACGTAATCATTTATGGAGGGGGGAAATTAAGCTTTTGGCTTAATGAGGCCGCGCCGCGGAGAAGGCGACAGGATCGCGTACTTGTTCGAAAGGAGAGCGTCGGCGACGGCTTGCAGGGGGCAATGGAGAAACCAGTGCGGGGCCGAATGTACCACCTGGGTTTGCGAGCGTCTAGCCCTGAATAACGAAAAAGCCCCGCGATTCGCGGGGCTTTTTCAGTGGCATTCGGCGCTTAGATGTTGGCGTCGAGGAAAGCAGCCAGTTGCGACTTCGACAGCGCACCCACTTTGGTGGCTTCGACGTTGCCGTTCTTGAACAGCATCAGGGTCGGGATACCACGTACGCCGTGCTTGGCCGGAGTCTCCTGGTTTTCGTCGATGTTCAACTTGGCAACGGTCAGCTTGCCGGCGTAGGAGGTAGCGATTTCGTCCAGGACCGGGGCGATCATCTTGCAGGGACCGCACCACTCTGCCCAATAGTCGACCAGTACCGGGCCTTCGGCCTTGAGTACGTCGGCGTCGAAGCTAGCGTCGCTAACGTGTTTGATCAGATCGCTGCTCATGGAAGTCTCCGGGTTTGTCAGCAAAAAAACGTGGCCCATCATAGCGACCCTTCCCGGGTTCAGGAAGCCGCAGTTGATTGAGTCTCGCTATGACGATCGATGGCTTTGGGTATGGCTGGCCTCACGAAGCAGCGGGCGCGACGAAGGAAATCCCGGTACGCAGGGCCGCGTTACGTACATGTTCCTGCATGGCTTTTTGCGCGGCGCCCGAAGCGCGCCGGGCCAGGGCGCGAAGGATCTTGCGATGTTCCTGCCAGGTTTCCATCGCCCGCTCCGCCCGGATGAACGGTAGTTTCTGGCTTTCCAGGAAGATGTCGGCGCTGGCGGTGAGGATGCTCAGCATCGCCTGGTTGCCGCTGGCCAACAAGATGCGCCGATGGAATTCGAAATCCAACCGCGCGGCGGCGTCGAAATCGCTGATCTTCAATTCCCGGCGCATGGCTTCGACATTATCTTGCAGCCTGTCCAGCTCATCGGCGCTGAGCGTCACCGCCGCCAACCCCGCCGCGAAACCCTCCAGGGCGTAGCGCAATTGGAAGATATCCACTGGCGAGGCCTGGGCCGCGAACGGCCAGCCCGGCGTCGACTCGCTGCGTGGAGCCTCTACCGGTGCCTGCACGAATACCCCCTTGCCCGGCTGCACGCTGATCATGCCCAGGGCACTGAGAGATGACAGCGCTTCGCGCAGCGAGGCCCGACTCACCCCCAATTGCAGCGCCAGGTCCCGTTGCGACGGCAACGCATCGCCCGGGCCGAAGCCTTCATCGACGATCAGTTTGCGGATGGCTTGCAGGGCCACTTCAGGAACGGCGCGAGCGATGGAATTCATGATTTTTAAGACGAACCGGGCCAGTGAGCGACTAGTTGTAAAGCTATTCACCGCGCCCGGCAAGTCGTGCCCCAGCGGGGTTCGGCGACAAATAACGACGCCCGATAACGGTGCGAAAAACACCGTAACTGTTCAGACCAGTAAGACCGCCTCCCACCAGCAAAACCGTGGCTTGGGCCGGTGAAAGGTCGCCTTGGCATGGCCTGTGCTCTGTCCGAACGCAGAAATCACATCACCGATTGCGGAGATTCGCCATGATTCAGCGTTGCAGCGCCCTGCTCACAGCCCTGTTTGCCAGCCTGATGCTCTGTCAGCTACCCGCCCACGCCGATGGCCTGGAAGACGTGGTCAAGCGTGGCACCCTCAAGGTCGCCGTGCCTCAGGACTTCCCGCCATTCGGCTCGGTGGGCCCGGACATGAAGCCCCGTGGCCTGGACATCGACACCGCGAAACTGCTGGCCGACCAGCTCAAGGTCAAGCTTGAGCTGACGCCGGTCAACAGCACCAACCGCATCCCCTTCCTGACCACCGGCAAGGTCGACCTGGTGATTTCCAGCCTGGGCAAGAACCCGGAGCGGGAAAAAGTCATCGACTTTTCCAATGCCTATGCGCCGTTCTACCTGGCCGTGTTCGGCCCGCCTGACGCTGCCATCAACAACCTGGACGACCTCAAGGGTAAGACCATCAGCGTCACCCGTGGCGCCATCGAAGACATCGAGCTGAGTACGGTTGCCCCCGAAGGCACCATCATCAAGCGCTTCGAAGACAACAACTCGACCATCGCCGCCTACCTGGCCGGTCAGGTCGACCTGATCGCCAGCGGCAACGTGGTGATGGTCGCCATCAGCGAACGTAACCCCAAGCGTGTTCCGGCGCTGAAGGTAAAACTCAAGGATTCGCCGGTGTACGTGGGCGTGAACAAAAACGAGCCGGCGCTGTTGGACAAGGTCAACCAGATTCTCGCCACCGCCAAGACCGATGGCAGCCTGGAGAAAAATTCCCAGACCTGGCTCAAGCAGCCGTTGCCGGCCGATCTCTGACCGACGCTTGAGAGGCTGAGCATGGCTTATCAGTTCGATTTTCTGCCGGTGGTGCAAAACACCGAGCTGCTGTTGCGTGGCGCGCTGTTCACCCTGGAGCTGACGGCCATCGGCACGTTGCTCGGAGTCGGCCTGGGCATCGTCGGGGCCGTGGTGCGGGCGTGGAGCATTCGTCCGTTCGCGGCAATCTTCGGTGTGTACGTGGAGTTGATCCGCAACACGCCGTTCCTGGTGCAGCTGTTTTTCATCTTCTTCGGCTTGCCGTCCCTGGGCCTGCAGATTTCCGAATGGCAAGCCGCAGTGCTGGCGATGGTGATCAACCTCGGCGCTTATTCCACTGAGATCATCCGTGCCGGCATCCAGGCGATCCCGCGGGGACAACTGGAAGCCGCCGCGGCCCTGGCGATGACCCGCTTCGAGGCCTTGCGCCATGTGGTGCTGCTGCCGGCGCTGGGCAAAGTCTGGCCGGCCCTGAGTAGCCAGATCATCATCGTGATGCTCGGCTCGGCGGTCTGTTCGCAGATCGCCACCGAAGAGTTGAGCTTTGCCGCCAACTTCATCCAGTCACGTAACTTCCGCGCGTTCGAAACCTATGCGCTGACCACGCTCATTTACTTGTGCATGGCGCTGTTGATCCGCCAGCTCCTGAACTGGGTGGGTCGCCGCTGCCTCTACAAGAGCAGCAACGGGAGCGGCCGATGAGCGATTTCACTTTCTGGGACGTGGTGCGCAACCTGCTCACCGGCCTGCAATGGACCCTGGCGCTGTCGCTGGTGGCGTTTATCGGTGGCGGCGTGATCGGCTTGCTGATCATGGTGTTGCGCATCTCCAAGAGCGCCCTGCCCCGCAACATCGCCCGTACCTACATTGAGCTGTTCCAAGGCACACCGCTGTTGATGCAACTGTTCCTGGTGTTCTTCGGCGTGGCCCTGGCCGGGGTGGAGATTTCCCCCTGGATGGCGGCGGCGATTGCCTTGACGCTGTTTACCAGCGCCTACCTGGCGGAGATCTGGCGCGGTTGTGTCGACTCGATTTCCCACGGCCAGTGGGAAGCCTCGGCGAGCCTGGCCCTCAACCCGCTGGAGCAGTTGCGCTATGTGATCCTGCCCCAGGCCCTGCGCATCGCCGTGGCGCCGACCGTGGGCTTTTCGGTGCAAGTGGTCAAGGGCACGGCCGTGACCTCGATCATTGGCTTTACCGAACTGACCAAGACCGGCGGCATGCTCGCCAACGCCACGTTCGAGCCGTTCATGGTCTATGGCCTGGTCGCCTTCGGTTATTTCCTGCTCTGCTACCCCTTGTCCCTCAGTGCGCGCTACCTGGAAAGGAGACTGCATGCCTCTGCTTAGAATTACCGCCCTGCACAAATACTACGGCGATCACCACGTGCTCAAAGGCATCGACCTGAGTGTCGAGGAAGGCCAGGTGGTGGCGATCATCGGCCGCAGCGGCTCGGGCAAATCCACCTTGCTGCGCACCCTCAATGGCCTGGAATCGATCAACGACGGTGTGATCGAAGTCGACGGCGAATACCTCGATGCGGCTCGCGCCGACCTGCGCAGCCTGCGGCAGAAAGTCGGGATGGTGTTCCAGCAATTCAACCTGTTCCCGCACCTGACGGTCGGCGAGAACGTGATGCTGGCGCCGCAGGTTGTTCAAAAAGTACCCAAGACCAAGGCGGCCGAGCTGGCACGGCAGATGCTGGAACGGGTCGGGCTCGGCGAGAAATTCGATGCCTTCCCGGACCGCTTGTCCGGTGGCCAGCAGCAACGGGTCGCGATTGCCCGGGCGCTGGCGATGTCGCCGAAAGTGCTGCTGTGCGATGAAATCACCTCGGCCCTGGACCCGGAGCTGGTCAACGAAGTGCTCAGCGTGGTGCGGCAGTTGGCCAAGGAAGGCATGACGTTGATCATGGTCACCCATGAAATGCGTTTTGCCCGGGAAGTCGGCGACAAACTGGTGTTCATGCACCAGGGCAAGGTGCATGAGGTGGGCGATCCCAAGGTGTTGTTCGCCGATCCGCAGACAGCCGAACTGGCGAACTTCATCGGGATGGTCGAGCCAGCCTGATCTTTGCTGCCAAAGAACAGTCTGTGGCGAGCGAGCTTGCTCCCGCTCGGTTCTGTAGGAGCTGGCGAAGCCTGCGATCTTTTGATCTTTCACTTATGACTCAATGGGCAGCGGAAAGATCGCAGCCTCGTTGCACTCGACAGCTCCTACAGGCCCAGCGGGAGCAAGCTCCCTCGCCACAAAGGCACCCTGCAGGCTGCTCTGGCTCAAGGGTTTGGTTCAGGCGCGTTGGCGTAAGCGGTTGATCGTGGCAGGATGACGTGGTTATCGACCGAGACTTTTTGACCATGCCGCCATCCCAAGCCAAGAATCTGTCCCTGATCGCTGCCATCGACCTGGGCTCCAACAGCTTCCACATGGTCGTCGCCAAGGCGCAGAACGGGGAAATCCGCATTCTTGAGCGGCTCGGCGAGAAGGTCCAACTGGCCGCCGGTATCGACGAAGCACGAAAGCTGAGCGAGGAATCCATCCAGCGCGGGCTCGATTGCCTCAAGCGGTTTGCCCAACTGATCAACGGCATGCCCCTGGGTGCGGTGCGGATCGTGGGCACCAACGCCCTGCGCGAGGCGCGCAACCGGGGCGAGTTCATCCGCCGCGCCGAAGAAATCCTCGGACATCCGGTGGAAGTCATCTCCGGCCGTGAAGAAGCCCGCCTGATTTATCTGGGCGTTTCCCACACCTTGGCCGACACCCCGGGCAAGCGCCTGGTGGCGGACATCGGCGGCGGCAGTACCGAATTCATCATCGGACAGCGCTTCGAACCGCTGCTGCGCGAAAGCCTGCAGATGGGTTGCGTCAGCTACACCCAACGTTATTTCCGCGACGGCAAGATCACCCCGGCCCGCTATGCCCAGGCCTACACCGCGGCGCGCTTGGAAATCATGAGTATCGAACACGCCCTGCACCGCCTGGCCTGGGACGAAGCCATCGGTTCCTCAGGGACCATTCGGGCCATCGGCCTGGCCCTCAAGGCTGGCGGCCACGGCACTGGCGAGGTCAACGCCGAAGGGCTGGCCTGGCTCAAGCGCAGGGTGTTCAAGCTCGGCGACGCGGACAAGATCGATTTCGACGGCATCAAGCCCGATCGCCGGGCAATTTTCCCTGCAGGCCTGGCCATCCTCGAGGCGATTTTCGACGCCCTCGAACTGCAACGCATGGACCACTGTGACGGCGCCCTGCGCGAAGGTGTGCTGTATGACCTATTGGGGCGTCATCATCACGAAGACGTCCGGGAGCGTACCCTGGGCTCGCTCATGGAGCGTTATCACGTTGACCAAGAACAAGCCGCACGGGTCGAACGCAAGGCGCTGCACGCCTTCGACCAGGTGGCCGACGATTGGGACCTTAACGACGGCGTCTGGCGCGAGCTGCTGGGCTGGGCCGCCAAGGTCCATGAAGTGGGCCTGGACATTGCCCACTATCACTACCACAAGCATGGCGCCTACCTGATCGAGCATTCGGACCTGGCGGGGTTTTCCCGGGAAGACCAGCAAATGCTCGCGCTGTTGGTCCGCGGCCATCGGCGCAACATTCCCAAGGATAAATTTGCCGAGTTCGGCGATAACGGCAGCAAGCTGATTCGTTTGTGCGTGCTGCTGCGCTTTGCGATCCTGTTCCATCACATCCGTGGCACCCAGGAAATGCCCCAGGTGGTCCTGCACGCCAATGGCGATCAGTTGGATGTGCTGTTTCCCGAAGGTTGGCTGGAAGAGAATCAACTGACCCAGGCCGACTTCGCCCAGGAAGCCGACTGGTTGACCCGGGTCGGGATTGTGCTGAACATTCACTGATCGCTTGCCGGTGGCTCTACAATCCCGCCGGCTCCCGCTGGGCCTGTAGGAGCTGTCGAGTGCAACGAGGCTGCGATCTTTCCCCAGACACTTGAGTCTCAAGCGAAAGATCAAAAGATCGCCGCCTTCGGCAGCTCCTACAGTACAGCCCGCAGGAACAAACTCCCCCGCCGCAGACCTTAACGAACCGCCAACACCGGGCTACTCAAGCGCTCCAGCAAAGTCGCCTGGGCGCTGCGCGGGTTCTGATTACCGGTCGGCGTGTTGCGGATGTAACGGCCATCCGACTGCAAGCTCCAGCTGTGGGTGTTGTCGGTGAGGTAGCTTTCCAGCTCTTTCTTGACCCGCAGGATCAACTTCTTGCCCTCCACCGGGAAGCAGGTCTCGACCCGCTTGTCGAGGTTGCGCTCCATCCAGTCGGCGCTGGACAGGAACATCTGCTCCTCACCGCCGTTGAGGAAGTAGAACACCCGCGTATGTTCCAGGAAGCGCCCGATGATCGAGCGTACGTGGATGTTATGGGACACCCCCGCAATGCCCGGCCGCAGGCAGCACATGCCACGCACCACCAGGTCGATGCGCACACCCGACTGGCTGGCCTTGTACAACGCACGAATGATCTTCGGGTCGGTCAGCGAGTTGAACTTGGCAATGATGTGGGCCGGCTTGCCCTCCAGGGCGAACTGCGTCTCCCGGGCGATCATGTCGAGCATGCCCTTTTTCAGGGTGAACGGCGCGTGCAGCAGTTTTTTCATGCGCAGGGTCTTGCCCATGCCGATCAACTGGCTGAACAGCTTACCGACGTCTTCGCACAAGGCGTCGTCAGAGGTCAGCAGGCTGTAGTCGGTGTACAGCCGGGCGTTGGCGGCGTGGTAGTTGCCGGTGCCCAAGTGGGCGTAACGCACGATCTCACCGGCTTCACGGCGCAGGATGAGCATCATCTTGGCGTGAGTCTTGAAGCCGACCACGCCATAAATCACCACCGCACCGGCCGCTTGCAGGCGGCTGGCCAGTTGCAGGTTGGATTCTTCGTCGAAGCGCGCGCGCAATTCGATCACCGCCGTGACTTCCTTGCCGTTTCGCGCCGCGTCCACCAGGGCATCGACGATTTCCGAGTTGGCGCCGCTGCGGTACAGGGTCTGGCGCACCGCCAGGACGTGGGGGTCCTTGGCGGCCTGGCGCAGCAGATCGACCACCGGCGTAAACGATTCGAACGGGTGCAACAGCAGGATGTCCTGCTTGCTGATCACGCTGAAAATGTTCTCGCTGTTTTGCAGCAGTTTCGGGATCTGTGGCGTGAACGGCAGGTATTGCAGCTCCGGATGGCTGTCCAGGCCGGTGATGCTGAACAGTCGGGTCAGGTTGACCGGGCCGTTGACCTGATACAGCTCGGTCTCATGCAGGTTGAACTGCTTGAGTAGGTAATCGGACAGGTGTTTCGGGCAGGTATCGGCCACTTCCAGGCGCACCGCATCACCGTAGCGACGGGAGAACAGCTCGCCGCGCAGGGCGCGGGCCAGGTCTTCGACGTCCTCGGTGTCCACCGACAGATCGGCGTTGCGCGTCAGGCGGAACTGGTAGCAACCCTTCACCTTCATACCCTGGAACAGGTCATCGGCGTGGGCGTGGATCATCGACGACAGGAACACATAATTGTCGCCGGGACCGCCGACGTCTTCCGGTACGCGGATGATGCGCGGCAGCAGGCGTGGCGCCGGAATGATCGCCAGGCCGGAATCGCGGCCGAAGGCGTCGATGCCTTCCAGTTCAACGATGAAGTTCAGGCTCTTGTTGACCAGCAGCGGGAACGGGTGCGTCGGATCGAGGCCGATCGGCGTAATGATCGGCGCGATCTCGTCACGGAAATAGCGGCGCACCCAAGTCTTGATCTTAGTGTTCCAGTTGCGGCGACGGATGAAGCGCACCTGGTGCTTTTCCAGTTCCGGCAACAGGATGTCGTTAAGGATCGCGTACTGGCGGTCAACGTGACCGTGGACCAGCTCGCTGATGCGCGCCAGGGCCTGGTGCGGTTGCAAGCCGTCGGCGCCGGCCTGTTCACGGGCAAAGGTGATCTGCTTCTTCAGGCCGGCGACGCGGATCTCGAAAAACTCATCCAGGTTGCTGGAAAAGATCAGCAGGAATTTCAGCCGTTCCAGCAGCGGGTAGGACTCGTCCAGCGCCTGCTCCAGCACGCGGATGTTGAACTGCAGTTGCGACAGCTCGCGATGGATGTACAGACTGCTGTCATCCAGGCTGGGAATCACAATCGCCGGGGCCGGTGCGGGCTCGACGACAACTGGGGCTGCGGGCTCCATCGCTGGCGGTGTCTCGGCAACCTGCTCGACCACGGGTTGAGCGTCTTTTACGGCAACTTCGGAGAGTCCTTCGGTATTCATCGCAAGTTCCTGGGAGGCTATTTCTGCTCTCGTAACAATTGGGCGGCGCGCACGGCAAAGTAAGTCAGGATGCCATCAGCGCCTGCGCGTTTGAAAGCGGTCAAGGACTCCAGGATTACCCCTTCGCCCAACCAGCCGTTCTGGATCGCGGCCATGTGCATGGCGTACTCGCCGCTGACCTGATAAACAAAGGTCGGCACTTTGAATTCGTCTTTGACCCGGCAAAGAATGTCGAGGTAGGGCATGCCAGGCTTGACCATGACCATATCTGCCCCTTCTGACAAGTCAGCCGCCACTTCGTGCAAGGCTTCCTGACTGTTGGCCGGGTCCATCTGATAAGAAGCCTTGTTGGCCTTGCCCAGGTTCAGGGCCGAGCCGACCGCGTCGCGGAACGGGCCGTAATAGGCGCTCGCGTATTTGGCCGAGTAGGCCATGATTCGCACGTTGACGTGACCGGCCACCTCGAGGGCTTCGCGGATCGCCTGGATACGCCCGTCCATCATGTCCGACGGCGCCACTACCTGCGCCCCGGCCTCGGCGTGGGACAGGGCCTGCCGGACCAGTGCATCGACCGTAATGTCGTTCTGCACGTAACCTTCTTCATCGAGAATACCGTCCTGCCCGTGGGTGGTGAACGGGTCCAGTGCCACGTCGGTGATCACCCCCAACTCCGGGAAGCGCGCGCGCAGAGCGCGGGTCGCACGCTGGGCGATGCCCTCCGGGTTCCAGGCTTCGGCGGCGTCCAGAGACTTGAGTGTCGGCGGCGTGACCGGGAACAGCGCCAATGCCGGAATACCCAACTCGACCCAGTGAGTGGCTTCCTCAAGCAGCAGGTCGATCGTCAGGCGCTCCACCCCGGGCATCGACGCCACCGCTTCGCGACGGTTCTCACCGTCCAGAACGAATACCGGCAGGATCAGGTCATTGGTGGTCAGCACGTTTTCACGCACTAGCCGACGAGAGAACTCATCACGACGGTTGCGACGCAGGCGGGTAGCAGGGAACAGACGATTGGCGGGGGTAAAGCTCACGGCAGACTCCTGAGCCCGTGCTGGCGGGCGAGCGTGACAGTTATAAGCGCCCATTATGACGAAGACATTACAGTTTATGTGTGCCTGCGTCCTGTCGTCGCAGTTATTGTCATTGTAGGAATTGTTCACGTCGAGACACATTTCGATACTTTCCTGAATGTGCCTGAAGGGTTAGGCTGCGCGTTCATTTCGCCAGCACCCAGACAATGCTCCAACAATTTCTGCATGACTTCGGCTACTTGGCCCTGTTTATCGGCACGTTCTTCGAAGGCGAAACCATCCTCGTGCTCGCAGGTTTCCTGGCGTTCCGTGGCTACATGGACATCAACCTAGTCGTCGTCGTGGCGTTCTGCGGCAGCTACGCGGGCGATCAGCTGTGGTATTTCCTGGGACGCAAGCACGGTCGCAAGCTCCTGGCCCGCAAGCCACGCTGGCAGTTGATGGGGGATCGGGCGCTGGAGCATATTCGCCGGCATCCGGACATCTGGGTCCTGAGCTTCCGCTTCGTCTATGGCCTGCGCACGGTGATGCCGGTGGCGATCGGTCTGTCAGGCTATCCGCCGGGTCGCTACCTGTTGCTCAACGGCATCGGGGCGGCGATCTGGGCCACGGCGTTGGCCGCGGCCGCGTACCACTTTGGCGCGGTGCTCGAAGGCATACTGGGCAGCATCAAGAAGTATGAGTTGTGGGTCCTCGGCGCGCTGCTGGTGCTGGGCCTAGTCTTGTGGCTGCGCCGACGTATCAAGAATGCGCGCCTGGCCAGAAAAATCCTCGAAGCCGAGCGCCTGGAACAAGCCCGGTCCGGCGAACCTACGACGCCAACCGAGTAAACCGGGTACGAGAGCAATACAGCCCGATGCCGCTGAGCAGGCTGTAGCTGAGCAGCACGACCCAGGCCCCATGGCTCATCACAGCGCTGGCCGACCACAACCCGGCCAGGGGCGCCAGCCATACCAGCGGCAGGTTCGAGGCCAGCCGCAACAGCTCCAGCCTCAACGCCCACGGGCGATTCTCCAGGGCCACGCCCAACACGAACAGGCCGAACGCCACCGCGCCCCAACCCAGCACCAGGGCGGCGACCGGCAGGCTGGCTTCAAGGTTCATCAGATAACTGCCCAGGGCAATGTAGGCGCAGAACTGCAGCCCCACGTACCACTGCTGGCGAGCCTCCAACGGCACTTCGAATTTGCGGAACTGGCTCAAGTCCGGCTTGTTCAGCGGGTACCTGGCCGCGACATCCGCCGGACGCCAACCGGTGGGCATGAACCAGATCCGCAGCTTGTCCCACCAACGCCCGGCCCGACGAGCATCGGCCCCTAGCTGCGCATAGAACTGCAGGTTGGCCCACACCGGATTCCAACTGGCCAGCGGCGTGGTCACGCCGAAAATCACCGGTTCGTTGGCATCTTCTTCCTGGAAGGTGCCAAACAGACGGTCCCAAATAATGAACACCCCGCCGTAGTTGCGATCCATGTAGAGAGGGTTCTGTGCATGGTGGGCACGATGATTGGACGGCGTAACGAGGCACCACTCCAGCCAGCCGAGCTTGGGGATGTGCTGGGTGTGGACCCAGAACTGATACAGCAGATTCAACGCCGCGACGCTGACGAACACCTCCAGCGGCACGCCCACTACGGCGAGCGGGACGTAGAAGATCCAGCTCAGCAGGAACCCGGTGCTGGTCTGGCGCAATGCGGTGCAAAGGTTGTAGTCCTCGCTCTGGTGGTGCACCGAATGAGCGGCCCAGAGGATGTTGCGTTCATGGCCCATGCGGTGCAGCCAGTAATAGCAGAAGTCGTAGAGCACAAAGGCAAACACCCAAGTCCAGGCGCGGTCGGCAGGCAGCCCGATGACAGCCAGGTGTTTCAACGCAAAGGCGTAGGTCACCAGCCCCATGCCTTTAGTCAAAAGGCCCGTCGTGGTCGACAGTACGCCGGTGCTCAAGCTGTTGATCGCGTCTGCCACACGGTAGTGGCTCACGCCCCGCCAGCGATCAGCCAGCAACTCGACGGCGATCAGCACGAAGAAGAACGGCACGGCATACAGGATGAAGTTCATGACGCAACCCGGGCATGCAAGGCAGGGAGATAGTCGGCAGATTAGGTGTAGCTGCCCCATCCCCCTATGGCAACGAGTGACAAATTAGTAGACATTTAACGCCATGAATATGGAGAAAAAACCATGAGCAAAAAAATTGCGGTGATCCTTTCCGGCTGTGGCGTGTATGACGGCGCCGAGATCCACGAAAGCGTGATCACCTTGCTGCGTCTCGATCAGCGTGGAGCTCACGTCCAGTGCTTCGCCCCCAACATTGCCCAGTTGCATGTGATCAATCACCTGACCGGCGAGGAAATGCCCGAGAGCCGCAACGTGTTGGTGGAATCGGCACGGATCGCCCGGGGCAACGTGAAAGACCTGCGTGAAGCCAGGGTCGAGGACTTCGACGCCCTGATCGTCCCCGGCGGTTTTGGCTCGGCGAAAAACCTGTCCAACTTCGCCGTCGAAGGCGCCGGCTGCACGGTCCAGCCAGAGGTCCTGGCATTGGCCGAGGCCTTTGCCGAGGCCGGCAAACCAGTCGGGCTGATCTGCATCTCCCCGGCCATGGCGGCGAAAATCTACGGCCCGGGAGTGGTCTGCACCATCGGCAACGACGTCGACACGGCCGCCGCGGTGACCAAAATGGGGGGCACTCACGAAGAGTGCACCGTCACCGATATCGTCGAAGACCGCGCGCGCAAACTGGTCAGCACCCCGGCCTACATGCTGGCGCAGAACATCAGCGAAGCGGCTTCTGGCATCCACAAGCTGGTGGACCGGGTGTTGGAGTTGACACACGAAAACGACGCCTGACACCGCCGAATTCCCTCCTGTGGGAGCGGGCTTGCTCGCGAAAGCGGTGTGTCAGCCACTCGATGGGCCAACTGAACCGGCGCCTTCGCGAGCAAGCCCGCTCCCACAAGGGGATTGAGGCAAGGCTCAGGAAATTCGGGTCAGGCGCGTCAGGATCCGATCCAGCGCATTGGCAAACCCCTGCTTGTCCCGCTCGCTATACGCCGCCGGGCCGCCGCCCATGTGGCCCTGTTCACGTAAATCGGAGAACAGGTTGCGCACCGCCAGCCGATCGCCCATGTTCTGGGCATCGAACTCCTTGCCTCGTGGATCCAGGGCGGCAACGCCCTTCTTCACCAACCGGTCGGCCAAGGGCACGTCGCTGCAGATCACCAGCTCACCCGGCTCGGCGTACGCCACCAGGTAATCGTCCGCCGCGTCAGGGCCACTGGGCACCACGATCAGCTTCACACAAGCCAGGGCTGGCTTGATCTGCGGCTGACCGGCCACCATCACCACCTCGAACCGGCGCTTCAAGGCGAACTTGACCACCAGTTCTTTCGCCGCCTTGGGGCAGGCATCGGCGTCGATCCATACGCGCATTGAGTGGTTTCCTCTAGGTTAAAAGCATCGCGGGCAAGCTTGCTCCCACACAAGCCTTGCCCCAACAGGGGAGTGTTGACTGTGGGAGCAAGGCTTGCCCGTGATTATGAGCGCAGCGAATGCTTTTCAGGAAACCTGGACCCTACGTTTCTCCACCACCCAACTGCGCCCATACAGCACCACGATCGCCAGGATCGCCACCACTTGAGCGGCCAGCGAATAGGCATCGGCATGAATGCCCAGCCAGTCAAAGTCGAAGAACGCCACCGGATGGGTGCCGAAGATCCCGGCTTCCTGCAATGCCTTCACGCCGTGACCGGCGAATACCACCGACAGCGCGCACAGTAACCCAGCGTTGATGCTGAAGAACAACGCCAGCGGCAGTTTCGCCGAGCCGCGCAGGATCACCCAGGCCAGCCCCATCAACAACACCAGCGCCGTCACGCCACCGGCCAGTACTGCGTTGTGCCCGGCGGGGCCCGCTTGCAACCACAGGGTTTCGTAGAACAGGATCACCTCGAACAGTTCGCGATAGACCGAGAAGAACGCCAGGATCGCAAAACCAAAACGACCACCGCCGCCCACCAGGCTGCTCTTGATGTAGTCCTGCCAGGCCGCTGCGTGGCGACGGTCGTGCATCCAGACCCCCAGCCACAGCACCATCACACTGGCGAACAAGGCCGTCGCGCCTTCGAGCAACTCACGCTGGGCACCGCTGACGTCAATCACATACGCCGCCACCCCCCAGGTCGCCAGGCCGGCCAACAGTGCCAGGCCCCAACCGACGTTAACGCTGCGCACGGCCGACTGCTGACCGGTGTTGCGCAGGAACGCCAGGATCGCCGCCAGCACCAGGATCGCCTCCAGCCCTTCGCGCAGCAGAATCAGCAACCCGGAGATGTAGCTCAGCGACCAGCTCAAGCCATCGCCGCCCAGCAGGTCGGCTGACGCCTTCAACTTGGCCTTGGCCGCGTCCAGGCGCTGTACCGTCTGCTCGATCGGCAAACCGTCCTGCAAAGACTGACGGTAGGCCATCAGGGACTTTTCGGTGTCCTTGCGCACGTTGGCGTCGACGTTATCCAGCGAGCTTTCTACCAGCTCGAAACCTTCCAGGTAAGCGGCTACCGACAGATCGTAGGCCTGGTCGTGGTCACCGGCACGATACGCCGCGATGCTTTTATCCAGGGTGGCCGCCGTGTAGTCGAGCAACTGCGCCGGGCCACGTTGCACCTGCGGCGGCTGGGCACGCTGGGCACGGAACGTCGCCGCCACTGCCGTGCCTTGCGCGGCGAGGACTTCGGCCGGGGTCTGGCGCGCCAGGTCAGCGAGGTTGAAGACCTGTTCACTTTTGGCGGCCGCCGGGTCGGCGCTGAAACTGGCGATGTAGGTCGCTAGGTCCCAGCGCTGACGGTCGTCGAGCTGATCGGCGAAGGCCGGCATGTCGGTGCCGTCGATGCCCATGCCGACGGTGTTGTAGATCGCATAAAGACTCAGGCGATCCAGCCGCTGGGCGTCCCGCATGTTGGCGGGCGGCGGTTCCAGGCCGACACCGGCAGGACCGTCGCCAGCACCGTTGGCACCGTGGCACACCGAGCAATTCTGGGCATACAGCGGTGCGCCGCGGGAAGGATCGGGGGTGATGACCGGCGCCTGGCTGACTTCATACGCCACTGCCAACCGAGCCCCCAGTTGCCGCGTCAGGCGGGCGACATCGCCGCCGTCCTGGCGCTGGGTGATTGCATTGCGCAGGGTGTCGATGCCGTGGACCAGCTCAGTCTTTTCCGGCTTGGCCGGCAGCCCGGCGATCAACCCTTCCAACACCTGGGTGAATTCCAGCTGCTCGCGGTATTCCCCCTCCTCGATGACCTTGCCTGCCTCGACCGTCGCTGGGTAATCCGCGCCGATGTAATCCAGCAAATGCAGCGCCTGGGGGGCGCCCTCGACGGTGTCGGCCAGCAGCGGGGGGCTGCACAGCGCAAGCAATGGCAGTACAAGCCAGGCCAGGAAACGGAACGGCGCAGTCATGAATGACTCTCGGTTGGTAATAAGAAGTAACACATTGTTCACTTCCAATGACTTTGGCTCAAGAGCCGATGTGCTTTGGCGGCACATTTTCATCGGATATTCGTACTTTGAAGGTGATGTCACAAAAAAGGCATTTCGAGATCGAAAAGCCATTACATAGCCAAGCGCCATGTTTATAATCGCGCCGCCTTCTTATTGTTGGATGGCATAAAAGCTCCTCTTTTTATGAGGAACCGGCAGCGTCTCGACGCTTGTCCGTGGGATCGATCCAGCCCGACCCGCAAACTCGGCTGTTACTCAGGGAAGAAATGTTCATGGCATCCCGTGTCGCTTTTCCGGTCGCCCTCGGTGCGATCACCTTGTTGTCCGGCTGTTCGGCCCTTCGCAACTACGACAGTGAATTGGCCCAGACCAACCAGCAACTGGCTTCCGGCAACGTCGACGCCGCATTGACACTGCTGGAAAAGAACAACACCAGCCAGGACAAGGACCTGCTGTACTACTTCGAGAAAGGTGAGTTGCTGCGCGCCAAGGGTGATTTGTCCGGCAGCCAGACGGCCTGGACCAGCGCCGACCAACAGGTTGGTCAATGGGAAGACGCGGTCAAACTCGACACGGCCAAGTACCTGGCCCAGTTCGGCAGCTTCCTGGTCAACGATAAAGTCCGCCGCTACGAAGGCTACGATTACGAAAAGGTCATGCTGACCACGCAGATGGCCCTGAACCTGCTGGCGGTGAATGACTTCGATGGCGCGCGAACCCAGATCAAGAAGACCCACGAACGCGAAGCGGTGATCGCCGACCTGCGGGACAAGGAATACCTCAAGCGCGAGGAAGACGCCGAGAAGCAAGGGGTCAAGACCGAATACAAGGACCTCAAGGGTTATCCGGTGGCCAGCCTCGACGCCCCGGAAGTGGTCAGCCTGAAAAACAGTTATCAGAGCGCGTTCAGCCATTACCTGGCCGGCTTCGTCTACGAAGCCCTGGGTGAAAAAGACCTGGCCGCACCGGGCTACCGCAAGGCCGCCGAACTGCGCCCCAACACGCCGCTGCTGGAACAGGCCCTGCTCAACCTCGACAAGCCTGCCGCCAAGAACGATGACAGCGACATCCTGATCGTGGTGCAGAGTGGCCTGGCACCGTCCCGGGACTCGATCCGTATTCCCCTGCCCTTGCCGATCAGCGGCAACCTGGTCATCACGCCGTTGTCGTTCCCGCTGATCAAGCCTGACACCTCCACGGCCACCTTCAGCCAAATCGGTGTCGACGGCCGTCAGTTGGAGCTGACCCAACTCAACAGCACCACCGCCATGTCCCGCCGCGCCCTGCGCGACGACATGCCAGGCATCATCCTGCGCACCACCGTGCGCGCCATCACCCGTGGCGTGGCGCAAAAGCAGATCAACGACACCAACCCACTGGCCGGCCTCGCCGTCGGCCTCACCTCGGCCGTACTCGAAGGCGCCGACACCCGGACCTGGCGCACCCTGCCTGACTACACCCAAGTGGTGCGCCTGCGCCTGAAGAAAGGCGAGCACCAGGTCACCTTGCCAAGCTCGGTGGGCGGCTCGGTGGTCCAGGTCACCGTCGACCAACGCTACCAGGTCATCAGCCTGCGGGCGGTGGGTAACCAGGTGTACGCCGGTGGCCTGGCTGCCCAGGTGATACCAAACGCCAACCCGAGCGCCATCGCCCTCAAGCAACCTTAAGAACGGAGTCTTGCTCACATGCGTTTAAAACTGATCGCCGTCGGCGCCCTGGCCTTGCTGGCCGGTTGCGCCACCCCGCCGCCACCGGAACCGGGCAGCGCCGCCAGCAAGGTCGTGTCGATGGGCAAGACCAAGAACATCGTGGTCGGCGCCATGCGCGTAGCCCGGGAAAACGGTTACATGACCGTCAATGTCCAGTTGAGCAACACCAGCTACAACAACAAGACGATGTATTACCGATTTGCCTGGCTGGGGCCGGAAGGCTTTCCGATCGCCGAGGAAGAAACCTGGAAAAGCCTGACGCTGTACGGCGAACAGACCAGTTTCCTGCCGGCCATCGCACCGACACCCAAGGCGGTGGATTTCCGTTTGGAAATCAATACCCCTTGAGCCCGTGTCATAAGCGCTGCGTAGGAGCTGACGAGTGCAACGAGGCTGCGATCTTTCCCCAGACACTTGAGTCTCAAGCGAAAGATCAAAAGATCGCAGCCTTTGGCCGCTCCTACAGTGCGCAGCCAGCGGGGCGGTGAGGCGTTTCGCCAAATCTCCTCGCCACAAAACCTTTTATACAGTTATTGAGAGCACCCACATGTTCGTACGCATTTCCTCCCTCGCCCTCGCCGCCTTGCTGGTCAGCGGCTGTGCCAACAACTCGCCGGTCCTGGGTAACAAGAACATCAGCTACGGCGATACCAAGGCCGTGGAAACCGTGACCAACGAGTTCGGCTCCACCGACCTGCAAATGATCGCCGAGTCCATGACCCGCTCCCTGGCCCAGTCCGGCATCCTGCAAGGTCGCCCGGTAGTCCAGGTCTATGACGTGAAGAACAAGACCAGCGAATACATCGACACCCGCGAAATCACCACCAGCATCAAGACTCAGCTGATGAAGACCGGCGCGGCCCGTTTCGCCAGCGACAATACCGCCATGGGCAGCCAGGTTGATCAGCTCAAGCTGCAGAACCAAAGCGGCCTGTACAAGAAAAGCACCGTGGCCAAGACCGGCAACATGATCGCTGCCAAGTACCGTCTTGAAGGCTCCATCAGCTCGATCGTCAAGCGCAGCAGCGACTACAAGGACGTCTTCTACAAATTCAGCCTGCAATTGATCGACGTCGAAAGCGGTCTGGCCGAGTGGATGGACGAAAAAGAAATCCGCAAGACCACGGAGCGTTAAGCCATGCGCACATGGATAGGCATCATGGCCCTGGCCTGCGCATTTGGTGCGCAGGCGGCCCCAAAAGTTGCGGTGACCGACCTTGCGTACCAGGAACGGGTGCAGGAATACATCCACACCGTTTCAGCGCAGAGCAACTTCCAGGCGAACCCTTACAGCGCCAGCGCTTCCTCGAGCTACGACGAGATGGAAGCCACCAGCAGCTACATCGAGCAGGGCGAACTGCGCAAGTTCACCGGCGACATCAAGGGCGAGATTCTGCGCAGCGGGATGTTCCAGCTGACCCAGGGCACACCCTACACGGCGGCGTCCAAGGGCGACATCTATGACGTGATCAAACGCATCAAGGCCGGGAACTTCAAAGGTGCCGATTACGTGCTGTTCGGCACGGTGTCGGACATCGACTTCACCCGCGACATCAACGAGCTGGCCAATACCGCCAGCTACTCGGCCGTGCTGGCGCTGACCCTGGTGGCAGACTTCAGCTTGATCAACACCAAGACCTACGAAATCACCTCGGCCTTTACGGCCATGGGCGAAGGCCAGGACACCAAGCTGTTGAACCACCGGGACGTCCACATCAGCCTCAACCGTCCACGGGTGGTGCGCGAAGTGTCCAAGGCCCTGGGGGAAGATGTGGCGCGGCAACTGAGCGAACAGCTCGGCGGCCCGAGCTATCAACAACCGGGCGAGCCGATGCAGCGCAACAATCTGCCACGGGATACGGCGCCGGTGATCCTGCGCTGACCTCGTAGGCGCTGCCGAGCGAAGCGAGGCTGCGATCTTTTCATCTTTCGCTTGAGATTCAAGTGTCAGGGGAAAGATCGCAGCCTCGCTTCGCTCGGCAGCGCCTACGTAGTGCTTACCCTGCTCCACTCACGCTCGGTTTTACACCGCAGCCTTGCGAATCGTCGCGAGCAAACCCGCCGCACCAATGAACATACCCGCGAAGGCACGGTTCATCCGCCGCTGCTGTTTCGGGGTATGCAACAGGCGCAGGACTTTGGATGCCAGTCCGGTGTACCCTGCCATGACGATGAGGTCGACAACGATCATGGTGACCCCAAGGATCAGGTATTGCTGGATCAACGGTGCATGGGGATTGATGAACTGCGGCAACACCGCCAGCATGAACACCAACGCCTTGGGGTTGCTGATGTTGACCAGGAAGCCGCGAAACACCAGTGCCAGGGGCTTGCCGATGGGCCGCGGGCCCGCATCGTCAGTCATTTCACTGGGGATGGCTCGCCACTGTTTGACACCCAGATAGACCAGGTAGCCCACGCCGAACCATTTGATTGCATAGAACGCCGTGGCCGACGCCGTAAGAATCGCGCCAACACCGGCGGCGACGATCACGATTTGCAACGCCAGGCCCAACTGCAGGCCCAAGGCATTCCAGTAACCACGCCAGAAGCCGTACCGCAGCCCGCTGGACATCGATGCAATAGCGCCGGCACCCGGCGAAAGACTGATCAACCAGCACGCAGCGAAAAACGCCAGCCATGTTTCCAGCACCATTGCACTCCCCGGCTCGAATTTGTCGAAACGACTAAGCTAATGCGCCGTCAGGTCGTTGACCACCGTTTTTTTGCACACGCCTGCGGTATTCACTTAAAAGCACCATGGCGAGGGCGCTCGCTCCCGCTGGGCCGCGTAGCAGCCCTCGTATTACTCGACGAAACCACCCACCGGAAACGCCTCGCTGCCGCGCCAGCGCCGCACCGAACGCTGGAAGAACAGGCTGTTGGGCACTTGCACCATGGCGCTGCCGGTGCCGATTTCCTCGGGCTCGATCAACGTGGTGTACAGCAGGTTGATCGCCACGACACGCCCCTTGATGCCGGGCTTGTCGGTGGTGTCCACCAACTCGACCACATCGCCCAGGCGAAACGGTCCGACGGTGTAGATCAAAACGGCGCAAAACAGGTTCGACAGCACGCTCCAGATGGCAAAGAACGCCACCGCGGCCACCGCAACGAAGCCCGACAGTGCCGTCCACAGCACCGTGGCCGAGACGCCCAAGCGTTCGAGCACCACCAGCACCGCAGCGCCCATGATCAGCCAGCGCAACACTCCCCGCAGGATAATGACCAGTTGGGGTGGAAACGGGTAACGCTCACCCAGACCTGTAAGGGTCCGCGCCACGACACGCTGCGCGAC
Organism: Pseudomonas sp. RL_5y_Pfl2_73; assembly: GCF_963970515.1. Taxonomy (NCBI): domain Bacteria; kingdom Pseudomonadati; phylum Pseudomonadota; class Gammaproteobacteria; order Pseudomonadales; family Pseudomonadaceae; genus Pseudomonas; species Pseudomonas sp. RL_5y_Pfl2_73. The sequence continues at coordinate 84,376 of NZ_CAXAPD010000010.1, forward strand.
ATAACCGGCCAGCAGGATCAGCAGGATTTGCACACCCAGCCAGATCGGCTCGATCCACATGATGGGTACAGGCAACGCCAACGCGTCCATCAGGACAATGCCTCCAGCTCCGCTTGCAGGTTTTCCAGCAGTTCCAGCGCTTGCATCCACGCCTCCTCGAGCTCCGCTTCCCGAACCTTCAGCTTGGCCTGCTCGGCCAGCAGGTCGCGCAACTCATCTTTGCGCGCGGCCTCGTAGAGACCACTGTCGCCAAGGCTGGTTTCGATCGTTTGCAGCTTTGCATGCAGCTTGCCCAACTCGACTTCGAGCTTGTCGGACTCACGCTTGTGCGGTGCCAGTTGCTGGCGCAATGCCGCGGCGGCCTGGCGCTGGGCTTTCTTGTCGGTCTTGTCCGGGTTGACCGGCGTGTTGCTGACCGGCGCGTTGCGCTGACGGTATTCCACCAGCCAACGGGCGTAGTCTTCCAGGTCGCCGTCGAACTCCTCGACCTTGCCGTCGGCCACCAGGAAGAAATTATCCGTGGTGCTCTTGAGCAAATGCCGATCGTGGGACACCACCAGCACCGCACCACTGAATTCCTGCAAAGCCATGGTCAGGGCCAGGCGCATCTCCAGGTCCAGGTGGTTGGTCGGTTCGTCGAGCAGCAACAAGTTCGGCCGGCCCCAGGCGATCAACGCCAGCGCCAGGCGCGCCTTTTCGCCACCGGAGAAATTCAGCACCGGTTCGTCGATGCGCGCCCCGCGGAAATCGAAACCGCCGAGGAAATCGCGCAAGACCTGCTCACGCTCGGTCGGAGCCAGGCGTTGCAGGTGCAACAGCGGGCTGGCCTTGGAATCCAGGGAATCGAGCTGATGCTGGGCGAAGTAGCCGACCACCGTGTTCTCGCCCCGGGTCAGGCGCCCAGCCAGAGGCTCGAGTTCACCGGACAGGTTCTTGATCAGGGTCGACTTACCGGCACCGTTGGGCCCCAGCAGACCGATCCGCGCACCCGGGGTCAGTTGCAGCTTGACCTTCTCCAGCACGGTCTTGTCGCCGTAACCCAGGCGCGCGTCGGACAGGTCGATCAAAGGGCTGGAAATCTTGGTCGATTCGCGGAAGACAAAATCGAACGGTGAATCGACGTGGGCCGCCGACAACTCTTCCATCCGCTCCAGCGCCTTGATCCGGCTCTGGGCCTGACGGGCCTTGGTGGCCTGGGCCTTGAAGCGGGCGATGTAGCTTTCCATGTGCGCACGTTGCGCCTGTTGCTTCTCGTAGGCCTGCTGCTGCTGGGCCAGGCGTTCGGCACGCGCGCGCTCGAAGGCGCTATAGCCGCCGCGGTACAAGGTGAGCTTGCGCTGATCGACGTGGGCCACGTGATCCACCACCGCGTCGAGGAAATCACGGTCGTGGGAAATCAGCAGCAGCGTGCCCGGGTAACTCTTGAGCCAGTCTTCGAGCCAGATGATGGCGTCGAGGTCCAAGTGGTTGGTCGGTTCATCGAGCAACAGCAGATCCGAAGGACACATCAAGGCCTGGGCCAAGTTCAGGCGCATCCGCCAGCCACCGGAGAAGTCCCCGACCTGGCGATCCATCTGCTCATTGGTAAAGCCCAGGCCGGCGAGCAATTTGCGCGCACGGGCATCGGCGGTGTAGCCATCGGCACTGTCGAGTTCCGCGTGCAGGCGGGCCTGTGCGGCGCCGTCGTGGGCCGCTTCGGCCGCAGCCAGGTCACGTTGCACCTGGCGCAGGCGCAGGTCGCCATCGAGCACGTAGTCCACCGCCAGGCGCTCGAGGGTGTCGACCTCCTGGCGCATGTGGGCGATGCGCCAATCGGCCGGCAACAGGCAATCACCCGAGTCCGGGTGCAGCTCGCCTCGCAGCAAGGCGAACAGGCTCGATTTGCCGGCGCCGTTGGCACCGATGAGGCCAGCTTTGTGGCCGGCGTGCAGGGTCAGCTCGGCGTCTTCTAGCAGACGTTGCGGGCCACGCTGTAAAGTCAGGTTCTGAAGTCGGATCATAATGGCGGCGGAGTCTACCAGCTTCGCTCACAACTGGCGCGAGTAGCACGATGCCCCCTGACCTGTGGAATTTTTCCCTCGAGCTCTATGCCAAGCCTGGCGTAGAGCCTGCCTGCCTGGCGTCACAAGACGCCGGCGCCAACGTCTGCCTGCTGCTGTGTGGCCTGTGGCTGGCGCAGCGCGGCGTGGCCTGCAATGAACACAGGCTGCAGCAGCTTCGACGATTGGCCGAGCCATGGGATGTCGAGGTGGTACGGCCACTGCGCACGCTTCGCCGCCAATGGAAAACCAGTGCCCTCCAGGACACGGCACTCAATAGCCTGCGCGAGCAAGTCAAGCAACTGGAGTTGGCAGCCGAACGGCAATTGCTGGAGCGATTGGAAGCGCTGACCAAGGATTGGCCCGGGGCACAACAGAACGATTCAGCGCAATGGCTGCAGGGGCTGGCGGCGAATGCCGGGGCAGCGAGCCGCGACGCGTTGCATCAGCTGCGCGTCGCGGTGTCCGGTACTTAGGAAGCGCTGGTTGGGGTGCTGCTGGTGCTTGGCGCAGCGGCGGCAGATGGGCTGGTCGCCGCAACCGGAGTGCTGGCGGTTGGAGCCGGCGTCGCTGGCTTGGCTGCTGGCGCAGTCGAAGGTTTTGCAGCGGCTGGCTTTTTCACGGCAGGCTTAGCGACAGGTTTTGCTGCGGCCGGCTTCGCGGCAGCCGGTTTGGCAGCGGGTTTGGCCGCAACTTTGGCGGGTGCTTTGGCAGCGACTGGCTTGGCAGCCGTTTTCGCAGCAGGCTTGGCCGCCGCCGTTTTGGTTGCCGCAGGCTTGGCAGCGGCAGATTTTGCAGTGGATTTTACCGCCGCTTTGGCAGCAGGTTTAGCGGCAGCGGTTTTCGTCGCGGCAGGTTTTGCAGCGGTGGTTTTAACGGCAGCTTTTACAGCAGGTTTAGCGGCCGACGTTTTTGCGGCGGGCTTGGCCGCAGCTTTGACGACTGGTTTTTTTACCGCAGGCTTGGCAGCACTGGCAGCGACCGATTTGGCAGCTGGCTTGCGGGCAGCTTGGGCCGGTGCTTTTGCCGCAGGCTTGGCAGCGACTTTGGCCGGTGCTTTTGCCGCAACGGGTTTAGCCGTCGGCTTCTTGGCCGATACAGCGGCAGGCTTGGCAGCACGAAGCGTCAGCGCCTTGCCTGCGGCTTCCTGCACGCGACCGACACCCTGGGCCAGTTTCAGGCTTTCCTGGGCATCACGTTTGAGTTGCAGAATGTAGGTGCGGGTCTCGGACTGACGATCCTTCAAGGCATCGAGCAGGTCTTCGAGTTCTTTCACGACACCTTTGGCCTTGGCTTGTGCCTTGGCCTTGCCAGCGGTGGCTGCGTCTTGCAATTTGGTGCGCGACTTGTGCAGTTTTTCCTGCGCTTTACCGCGTTGTTTTTCAAGTTTGGCGAGCAGTTTTTCAGCATCAGCCAGGGCTTGGGAGCAGGCATTTTCCAGATGTTCGAGCAGGCTGCCCGAGAGTTGTTGGAGCAAGTGCAACGGAGTGTTTACTGGCTTCTTGGTGGCCGACATGGTTTACCTCCTGACTGACGTGAGTGCGGCTCATACTAGACCTCTGCTGCAACCGCCGCTAGGGCATGTTGACAGTACACAAGACGTTGCGTTGCAAGGGACGAAAAATCTTCTGCGCCAGTGCCTTGGCAATCCACCTCTACAGATATCGACACTGGCATAATTCCTCGATTCGAGGCCGGAGAGCACACATGTCGCGTCACTTGTTTTTATTCCTGTGCATGGTTTGCTCTACGGTCCAGGCCGTTGAAAAGACCAGCGCAAACGATGCCCACGATTTGGCTTACAGCCTGGGCGCCAGCCTCGGCGAACGCCTGCGCCAGGACGTGCCGGACCTGCAGATCAAAGCCCTGGTCGAAGGCTTGCAACGGGCCTACCTGGGCAAGCCGCTGGCCCTCAAGGATGAACGCATCGAACAGATCCTGGCCGAGCACCAGGCACAACTGAATTGGCAGTCGACAACACCGCAGATCGAAGCCGCGCTGATCACGGAGCAGAAATTTCTCAACGAAGAAAAGAACCGGTCCGGCGTCCAGCAACTCGCAGACGGCATCCTGCTGACCGAAATCAAGCCAGGCCACGGCGCGAAGGCAGGCCCTCACGGCAAGGTCCAGGTGCTGTATACCGGTCGCTTGCCCGACGGCACCGTATTCGACTCAAACCGCCAGGCGCAGTGGTTCAACCTCGACAGCGTGATTGACGGCTGGCGCAGTGCATTGCCGCAAATGCCGGTAGGCGCAAAATGGCGGCTGGTGATTCCGTCACCCCAGGCCTATGGCGCCGAAGGGGCGGGAGATGTGATCCCGCCGTTCACGCCACTGGTGTTTGAAATCGAGTTGCTGGGCGCGACGACCTGACGCCGGCCCAATAAAAAACGGTGCGCAATGCGCACCGTTTTTTATTGACTGCGAAACCCTCAGGCCTGGACCTCGGCTTCTTCCTTGTGAGCGTTGTGCAGCACTTCGATCAGGCAGTCTTCCAGTTCGAAACGTTCATGCAACAAGCCGCCCAGCTCTTTGAATTTTTCCACCACACACTTGCCTTCATCGCACAGGTCGTTGAACGCCAGCAGCTTTTCGGTGATGACGTCGATGCGCGGGTAGATCGTCTCGGCGAGCTCCAGGCCGCGCTTGTCGTTGAAGGCCTTGGCCTCGCCCGTCAATTGTTCGTAGATCTCGAAATGACCGGCAGACACATAGTCGACCAGCACACCGCAAAACTCCTGCAAGGGTTTGCGGCTTTCGCTCAGCGCTTCAGGTTTATCGCCGAGGGCATCATAGGCCCGAACCAGTTCGTGACGCTCCTGCAACCAGCGATCGATCAGCAGATGCACCCCACCCCAGCGTTCCTGAGCATTCTGACAACTTTCGAGCATGGTGATTTTTCCCTTGTGGGTCATGCCCCTCGCAGCCTGTGCCAAGCCTGATAAACAGGGACAAGCCAGACACAACATGATCGAGCGGCACAATTCCAATAACACGTGCGAGCCAGATTATGCCCGCACGACAATGGCTTCAAGGTACGCAGGAGATAATGTTCATACAAGTGTTTAATCCACGACCCGGACCAGTTGCGACGTATCGCCGCTGAGCGGTCGTACCAGAGCACTCCAAGCAAGGCGCAGCAGCAGATAGGTCATCGCGCTGGACACCGCGAGAAAAAACAACAGGCCCCATTCGGGGATACTCAGGTCAAACAGCGTCCAGGTGATATTCGCGCAATCGACGGCACCGTCGAGGACGCGATGCAACGCACACCACCAGGAATCCGCGTGCTTGAGCTGCGCAATACAATCAGGCAACGGCTCGAACGAACGGCTTTGTATCAGCACCTGACGCCAAGCCAGGGTCATCCCACCCGCCGCAAAAACCAACCCTATCGCCCCATACAAGAGACTGCCTCTTTGCCCTGGACCGTGCACGCATGCCACGAGGCTGTTCACCAGGAACAGCATCAGGCACAACCGCTGCAAGACACACAGGCTGCAAGGCGTCAGGCCGACCGAATATTCCAGATAAGTGGCGATGCCCAAAGCCAGGGCTGCGGCGATGGAAGCCATGAAAAACAAGAAGCGTGAGCTGGCCAAAGACATGGCGGTTCCGTAACAGAAGAGACAAGCAGTTACGGTAGAGGAAAGCCCTCGAGCCTTTCAAGGCAGGCCCACGCAGACACTTCACCAGGGATGTAGGGAATTCCCGACAAGCCAAAGAGGATTCAGCGCGATGGGCTGTAGGACTTTACTGACGCCATTGCCAAAGCCCCAAAAACGGGGCGGTATTCGCAACCGCGCCTTTAAGGCTCACCAACCCTGCCGAGGGTGCTTAACCCCGCTCCGCTGAGCTGCATGTTGGCGCTGCGTAAGCGCCACGCAGGAGCTGCGTAGGAGCTGTCGAGTGCAACGAGGCTGCGATCTTTCCCCAGACACTTGAATCTCAAGCGAAAGATCAAAAGACCAAAAGACCGCAGCCTTCGGCAGCTCCTACAGGGCATCAGCCGAGCGGGAGCAAGCGCCCTCTCCACAATTATGCCCCTCTCAGGTGGACAACACCTGAGCCGGGGTCGGCAACGGCGCGGCCAGCAAGCGCTCATCCAACAACCCCAACCCTTCCTGGAACAACTGGTTGCTGCGCTCGGCATCCCCCAGTTGCGCCAGCAATCGCGCCAGTTCAGCACAGGCTTCGGGATTGCGCTGGACGCGCAAACTGCTTTCCAGATAATCCCGCGCCTTGCCCCACAAACTGTTCTGCAGGCATAGGCGCCCCAGGGTCAGCAGCAGGCTTGGATCGGCCGGGTGGCCCTTGAGCCAGCCTTCGGCCATTTGCAACTGGCGGATCGGATCATGGCCACAAACCAACCCGTACAGGCGCGCCAGATGGCTGTCATAGTGACGTTTGAGCGCACCTCGCAGTACCTCTTCGGCCTCGACCTGGGCCCCCAACTGGCGCAACTGCTCGGCATAGGCCAGCACCAGCGCCGACTCCTGACGTTGCGCAGAGGTCAGTTGTTGCCAGGCGCGATTGAGCGACTGCAAACCGACGCTGCCGTCCTCCTCACGGTGAGCTGCCAGGGTGAGGTTCTCGCCCCAGGCGCGACGTTCCAGTTCAGCCAGTTCAGCCGGCGGCAGGACCTTGTCCTTGCGCAGCTCCGGCAACAGCCGGATCACCGCTGACCAGTCGCCGCGCTGCTGATGCAGTCGTTGCAGTTGGCGCAGGACCTGGACGTTATGGGGGTGACGCTCATGCATGGCCTGCAGCGTGGTCAATGCGCCGTCCGTGTCACCTCGGTCTGTCTGCAGTTGTGCGTGCGTCAGGGCAATGGCCAGTTCCGCTTGGGGCTGACGCTCCAGGGCGCGTTCCAGCAAACTGTCGCTCTGTTCGTAAAGACCTTGTTCATTGGCCGCACGGGCGGCACCGAGGTAATACAGCAGCGGCTGGCGCTCGGCTTCGGCGGCACGATGCAGGTGTCGTTGGGCACTGGCCCAGCGACCTTCCGCCAGGTCCAACTGGCCGTGCTCGATCGCCACTTGCACGCGACGGCTGCGGTTGCGCCGCGACCATGGGTTGACCACGCCGCTGGACGTAGTCACCAGCCCGATCAGCGCCCTCAGGCCTCGCCACAACAGCCAGAGCACCGCCACCAGCGCCAGGGTGACCCACAGGCCAGCTTCATAACGGAAGTTCTTGTACGCCACCAGCACGTAACCCGAATGCTCGGCAATCGCCACGCCCAGCGAAGCGGCGGCAGCGATGACCACGAACAGAATCACGTAGAGACGCTTCATGGCGTGGCCTCCTGCGCACCGGACGCAGGCAGCGGCTTGACCGATTCCTGGGCATTGAGATTGCGGCGCTCAAGGTAAGCCTGGACGCTGCTCAGCGTGCCCGTCAGGTCCGGGGTGACCACCGTCACCGGTTGCTTGGACAGCTCACCCACGCGTTCGAGCATGATCTTGCTTTGCGGGTTGTCCTGGTTGAAGTTGTTCTTCAACACGTCCCGAGCCTCGGTCAGCGCCTGGGTGTACACCGGCGCCTGACCATTGAGCGCGGCCCATTGCGCCTGCTCCAGCGCCAGGCTCAAGGCCAGGCGCACTTGCACAAGGCTTTGCCCGGCCAGCAGCGGACGAACATTTTCATCCGCATTGAAGTCGATACGGATATAGCGCGAGATCTGATCCCACCACTGCGCCCAACGACTGGCGCCATCGCCGTCGGCGGTCAGGCCCAGCAGCGACTCTCCACGGTCTTTGTACTCGGGCGCCAGTTCGGTCAGCTCCAGGACCTGGTCACGCAAGGCCCCCAGTTGCAGGAACAGCCCGGTGCGATCCGGTTGCTCGGTGCTGCGCAACGCGGCGAGGGTCTTGGCCAATTGCTCGCGGGCGGCGAACGAGCCAGGGTCGTTCTGCTCGCGCAGGATTTCGTCAGCCCCCTGGACCAGTGCCTGGGCACTGTTGATGTCTTGCAGGGCGGAAAGACGCAGGCTGGCCAGGCGCAACAAGTGCTCGGCCTCCGCCAGGCGCCAATCCTTGCGGCTGGCACCGAGCACGGTTTCCAGGCGCTGGTTCAGATGCTGCTGGTCACTTTGCAACTGGGCCACCAGGCGTCGCCGTTCCTCCAACTCTTCGGCCGGGGGTAATTGCGTCAGGCGCTCGCTCAGGCGTTGCTCGTTGAGCTTGAGAGCCTGGGCCTGGTCATTCAGCGCCTGGACCTGGGCGAACTGCTGCTGGTTGTTGGTTTGCAGGTGGCGCACCTGCCACACGCCCCAACCGCCCACCGCCACGCCAGCGGCCCCGAGCAGCAACGCAACAATGGCCAACCCGTTGCCGCGACGCGGCGCCATCGGGGGCGGAGTTTCAACCGGCGCATCGATCGCTGGCTGGTCTAGATCTTCTTTTGGCAAGGCTGTTTCGCTCACGTATCCATCCTTTGCATTAGAAAACGGCTCGGAGTGTTCCCGTAACGCCGCCAGCAAAGCCGCGGCATTGGCGCCACGACAATCCACAACTGTTCGGGCCCCGGCGGCACGCGCCATCTCGGCAACCCTTGGGCTTGGAACAAACAACGGTAACCGCGCCAGGGCCGGCCACGCATCGCCGGCCAGCCGCTGCAGATGCTCGAAGCCCTGCCCACTGCTGACCACCAGTGCGTTCAAGCGTTCCGCTTCGACCTTCGCCGGTAACACCCCTTCGCCGTAATGGGGCAAGTGGCGGCGGTACAATTCCAGATAATCGACACTAGCACCTTGCTCGCGCAAACGCTCTGCCAGCAAGCCACGCCCGCCTTCGCCCCGCACGATCAACACCCAGGGGTCGGGTCGCGCAACAGCCTGGCGCAAGACCACGTGTTCCAGCAAGGCTTCGCTGTCATCGCCGTTATCGGGATAGAACACCGTGAGGCCGGCATCGACGAGAATTTGCCCGGTGGCCGCGCCCACGCTGAACCATGGTTGGTCTGGAGGTTCGGGCCAGTATTGGTGCAGCAGCTCGACACACAGGCGTGCGGCAGGTTTGCTGACAACGATCACGGCAGAGTATTGGTCCAGCGCCTGGAATATCGCCCGCCCGGCATCGGACAGCGGGACCGGCTCGATAGCCAGCAAGGGCAGGCTGCTGCTGTAGACCCCCGCTTCGGCCAGGACAGCCGCCAGCGCCGAGGACTCTTCCGCCGGCCGGGTGAGCAGCAGCCGCCAGCCCGTCACGTGTGGCCGGCCTCGCCGTAGACCGCCTTGAGGATGTCCGCGGCGCCCTGGCTCAGCAGGTCTTCGGCCACCCGCACGCCCAACGCCTCGGCATCGTGGCGCGGCGCCCGGGCTTCGGCGCTGAGCAGCCGGCCACCGCCGGGATCCCCCACCAGGCCGCGTAACCAGACCTGTTCGCCTTCCAGCACGGCGTAACAGGCGATTGGCACCTGGCAACCACCATTGAGATGTTTATTGAGGGCGCGCTCGGCGGATACCCGCGTAGCGGTGTCGTCATGGTGCAGCGACGCGAGCAAGGCGTGGATTTCGCTGTCGGCACTGCGGCACTCGATGCCCACCGCACCTTGTCCACCAGCCGGCAGGCTGTCGTCGACGCTGATGGCCGAGGTGATGCGATCTTCAAAACCCAGGCGGATCAGGCCGGCGGCGGCGAGGATGATCGCGTCGTACTCACCGGCATCGAGCTTGGCCAGGCGCGTATTGACGTTACCGCGCAGGAAACGGATTTGCAGGTCCGGGCGGCGAGTCAGCAACTGTGCCTGGCGACGCAGGCTGGAAGTGCCAACCACGCTCCCGGCCGGCAGTGCTTCAAGACTGGAAAACGTGTTGGAGACGAACGCATCGCGTGGGTCTTCCCGCTCGCAGATGCAAAACAGGCCCAGGCCTTCGGGGAAGTCCATGGGCACGTCTTTCATCGAATGCACGGCGATGTCAGCTTCGTTGTCCAGCAACGCGGTTTCCAGCTCCTTGACGAACAGGCCCTTGCCGCCGATCTTCGACAGCGGCGAATCCAGCAGCTTGTCACCGCGACTGACCATGGGCACCAGGGTCACGATCAGGCCGGGATGGGCCGCTTCCAGGCGGGCTTTAACGTATTCGGCCTGCCAGAGGGCCAAGGCACTTTTACGGGTGGCAATGCGGATCTCGCGAGGGGACATGGATCAATCCGTACTTAAAAGATACGGCAGATAATAACAGCTCAGCCAAAACCGCTTTGATTTGAATCACGACCCCAAGGCCTCCCTGGCCGCCAAATCCGCGAAGTGAAACGCATCGAGCGCCTTGAACCGCCGCATTAAAGCTGCTGCATCATCTTGCGCACGCCGGCTACGTGCCGTCGGCTGACAATCAGCGCGTCGCCATTGAGCCCTTTGAGGAACAGTTGGAAATGCCCAAGAGGGGTGCGTTGCAAACGCTCGATACGCTCGCGGGCCACAAGGGCGTTGCGGTGGATGCGTACGAAACGTTCGCCGAACTCGTCTTCGAGGGCCTTGAGCGGCTCATCCAACAACACCTCGCCACTCTCATGACGCAAGGTCACGTATTTGTGGTCGGCAATGAAATAGACCACCTGGTTCAACGGGATCAGCTCAATGCCTTTGCGGGTGCGCGCACTGATATGGCTGCGCGGGCCGCTACCACTTTCGGCGGCCGGCCGGGTCAGCGCTGCCAGTTGCACGCGGTTGGGCCGCTCGGCCTTGCGCAAGGCTTCAAGCAACGCCTCGGCCGCCACTGGCTTGACCAGGTAGCCCACGGCACCGGCCTGCAACACCTCGGGGGGGAAGTCGTCCCGGGCAGTACAGAACACCACGGCAGGTGGCGACTCTCGTTCGCACAACTTCGCCGCGACCTGCAGGCCATCCAAGCCAGGCATGCGAATGTCGAGCAGCACGATATCCGGCTTGTGGCTGTCAATAAGGGCCAATGCCTCTTCGCCATTGGTGGCGCTCGGCTCCAGGACACTGTAACCCTCGAGCTCGCCAACCATTCGGCTCAGGCGCTCGCGGGCCAGTGGTTCGTCATCAACGATCAGGACATTCATATTGCGCTGGATTCCTGCGTGAGTCTCGCACAAGGATAGCGTAGACAGGGGAAGTGACATCCGTCACCGCGATCCACGCTAAGACTCATTCGAGGGCCAAAAAGTGCCGCGAGGCGGTTGCCTATCTTTACCAGCGCTTGCCGACCGATGCCCGAGGCCCGTTGTCGCACGGCGTCGCCGTAGGGATTGTTAACTGTCGATCTGACCAATATGAGCCCCCCTTCTTATCCATATCCGCTGCGCCATGGGTGGAAAAAGCAAAAGTCCTACAGTCCACTGTAGACGGTTGCCGCGACGATATTGCTCAATCGGAAAATATCGTTGCGGGAAAACCCAGTTGGATCCCAGGCTTGCATCGAAAAACCTACCGACCAGTGCCAGCGCCAGTCCCGGCAACCCTGCTATCATCCGCCGCAGCCTTTAACCGCTAATTTTTCCACAGCCGATCACGAGCGAATTCATGAGCACTGACAAGACCAATCAGTCCTGGGGCGGCCGCTTCAGTGAACCCGTCGACGCCTTCGTCGCCCGCTTCACCGCCTCCGTCAACTTTGACCAGCGCCTGTATCGCCACGACATCATGGGCTCGATCGCCCACGCCACCATGCTGGCCAAGGTCGGCGTGCTGACCGATGCCGAGCGCGACAGCATCATCGACGGCCTGAAGACCATCCAGGCTGAAATCGAGGCCGGCCAGTTCGACTGGCGCGTCGATCTTGAAGACGTGCACATGAACATCGAAGCGCGCCTGACCGACCGCATCGGCGTGACCGGCAAGAAACTGCACACCGGCCGCAGCCGCAACGACCAGGTCGCCACCGACATCCGCCTGTGGCTGCGCGATGAGATCGACCTGATCCTGGCCGAAATCACGCGCCTGCAAAAAGGCCTGCTAGAGCAAGCCGAGCGCGAGGCCGAGAGCATCATGCCGGGCTTCACGCACCTGCAAACCGCCCAACCTGTAACGTTTGGGCATCACATGCTGGCCTGGTTCGAAATGCTCAGCCGCGACTACGAGCGCCTGGTGGACTGCCGCAAGCGCACCAACCGCATGCCCTTGGGCAGCGCCGCGCTGGCCGGCACCACGTACCCGATCGATCGTGAATATACCGCGCAGCTGCTGGGCTTCGACGCCGTGGGCGGCAACTCGCTGGACAACGTCTCGGACCGCGATTTCGCCATCGAATTCTGTGCCGCCGCAAGCATCGCGATGATGCACCTGTCGCGCTTCTCCGAAGAGCTGGTGCTGTGGACCAGTGCGCAATTCCAGTTCATTGACCTGCCGGACCGCTTCTGCACCGGCAGCTCGATCATGCCGCAAAAGAAAAACCCTGACGTGCCGGAACTGGTACGGGGCAAGAGTGGCCGAGTGTTCGGCGCATTGATGGGCCTGCTGACCCTGATGAAAGGCCAGCCGCTGGCCTACAACAAGGACAACCAGGAAGACAAGGAGCCGCTGTTCGACGCTGCCGATACCCTGCGCGACTCGCTACGGGCCTTCGCCGACATGATCCCGGCCATCAAGCCCAAGCACGCAGTGATGCGCGAAGCGGCCCTGCGCGGTTTCTCCACCGCCACGGACCTGGCCGATTATCTGGTGCGCCGTGGTCTACCGTTCCGCGACTGCCATGAGATCGTCGGCCATGCCGTGAAGTACGGCGTGGACAGTGGCAAAGACCTGGCGGAAATGAGCCTGGACGAACTGCGCCAGTTCAGCGACCAGATCGAACAGGACGTGTTTGCCGTGCTGACCCTCGAAGGCTCGGTCAATGCCCGCGACCACATCGGCGGCACCGCACCGGCGCAGGTCAAGGCAGCGGTGGTACGCGGCCAAGCGTTGCTCGCCAGCCGCTAAAAGCATCGCGAGCAAGCTCGCTCCCACAGTAGATCTTCAGTGAACTCAAATCTTGTGAGTATGGAGATCCAATGTGGGAGCGAACCTGCTCGCGAAGGCGTCCTTCAAGGCGCCAGAAAATTCACTTCTTGGCAGCGATCATCGCCAAAAACGCTGGCATCGCCGCCTCTCTATCCACCGCAATCCGCTGCACATGCGGATTCTGCTCCAAGCGCTCCATCAGCGCTTTGGCCGCCGGCAGGTCTGCCAGCAGGTCGATATCGAACAACTTCCTGCCCACTTGGCAGGCCGGCGAGACGCTGTAGAAGAAATACAGATCAGCAATGGTCAGACTCTCGCCCGCCACGAAGGGCGCAAATTTGCTGTGCCGGCCGAGCGAGGCGAACCCCTGCTGCAACTCATCTTTGCTCTTTTCCTTGATGGCATCAGGCACCGACATGCCAAAAAATGCCTCGGCAAAGCAAGCCCTTGCCGGCAGTTCGATGTACAACTCAATCTCCCTGCACAAGGCCATTACCTGGGCCCGATCGAACGGATCACTGGGCAGCAGGGCTTTGCCTGGTTGGGTTTGCTCGATGTACTCGAGGATCACGCTGGTTTCGTTGACGAACCCCTGCTCGGTTTTCAACACCGGCACCTTCCCGCGAGGACTGACGGCCCACGCCTCGGGGGTCTGATTGGGGTAGAACGGCACTTCTTCGAAGGGCAGGCCCTTCTCCAACAGCGCCAGTTTGACCATGTTGTAATAGTTACTGACGGGGAAACCATAAAGCTCGAGCATTACAAAGCCTCCAGGCCGTGGGGGGTTGGCAGCCTTGCTTTATAGACCGTCAGGGCATTTCTTGCCAGGCGCATCACGTCGCTGAATGCAGGTAAACTGACAGCCTTTCTCCCAGGAGCCTGCCATGAGCGAGCCAACCGACATCGACAACGACGAAGAAGAATTCGTCGAGAACACGCTGATCCAGGCCATCGAAAACCAGATCGAAAGTGACAATCCGCCCGCAGCCAAGGCCACTTTCAATAAGTTGACCCTGGTGGGTTATGAGCGCGAAGAGATTCTCAACCTGATGGCCCATGTGCTAGCGGTGGAAATCGACGCGATCCTCGAAGAAGATCGCCCGTTCAACACCGAGTGGTACGAAGCCGCCTTGCGCGCCTTGCCTGAGTTGCCGCCGGAAAAGAACTGAACCGCTCTTGCTCCCGCCCGGCTGCGCCCTGTAGGAGCTGCCGAAGGCTGCGATCTTTTGATCTTGATCTTGATCTTTCGCTCTCGACTCAATTGTCTGGGACAAGATCGCAGCCTCGTTGCACTCGTCAGCTCCTACGCTGCTTCTGCGGGGCCACAGAAAATCGCTTTAAACAAAAAAAGCATGACAGTGAGACTGGACAGCTCGACCGAGTGCGCTCACCTTAGTGACGCTGTCGACCAAATTCCTAGAAAGTCTGGAGTCCTTATGTCGCTTACCCCTGAGCTGGTTGCCGAACTGGAAATCCTCGCACTCTTCAACCTGGACAGTTCCCAGGAAGGCCTGAAAATCCATCAGACCGCTGCCCCTAAAGCGATTGCCGCTGCCCAACGCCTGTTCGAAAAAGAACTGATCACCCAGCCCGACGGTGGTTACCTGACAAGCCTGGGGCGAGATGCTGCCCAAAACGTACAAACCGTCCTGACGATACTCAGCGTGCAAGAAGCCGCCTGATCCCCCTGTCGCCCACGGAAATCTTCTTTACGGGATTTCCGCAGGCGTATGGGTGCCCTGCGTAAAAAACCGGCATCCGAATCCTGCTTTCAGCTTAAGTATTCCCAAGATCGGGCGCTAACCTGCCATCACCCCACGTTCGACGCTGCGAGCCGGTTTGAGCTGACATGACCCGCAATCACGAAATACGCCCCGATCTGGACGAGGGAATCGACCGCAAGGTCTTGAGCCAGTTGCGCGCACGTTTTCTCAAGCTCAACACCGTGCGAATGGAGCGCGCCCTCGAAGGCCTGTCACCGCGCCAGCAAGGTGTGCTGACGTTGTTGCCGCTGTTTTTCCACGTCAACCATCCGCTGCTGCCCGGCTACGTTTCCGGCAGCACGCCTGCCGGGCTGTCGAACTACGAGCCTGACGCCAATATCCTTGCCGAAGCCCAACGACTGACCCGTTCGTTTTCCTACAAACCCCGGCACGGCAGCAATCCACCACGACCGATCCTTGGTCTGTTCCTGATGGGCAGCCTCGGCACCCTGGCCCAGGCCGACCAGAGCGATATGGACGTTTGGGTGTGCCACGGGCCGGACCTGAGCGACGATGAACTGGCCGAGCTCCGCAAAAAGTGCCAGTTGCTGGAGATCTGGGCCGCGACCCAGGGCGCCGAAGCCCACTTCTTCCTGATCGACCCGGCACGTTTCGTACGGGGAGACCGGGACAACCAGCTCAGTTCCGACGACTGCGGTACGACCCAGCATTACCTGTTGCTGGACGAGTTCTACCGCACCGCGATCTGGCTGGCCGGACGCACGCCGATCTGGTGGCTGGTGCCGGTCTATGAAGAAGAGAACTATGAGCAGTACACCCATACGCTGATCTCCAAGCGCTTCATTCGCGCCGATGAAACCCTGAACCTGGGGCACCTGGCTTATATTCCGCCGGGCGAATTCGTCGGTGCCGGGCTCTGGCAGCTGTTCAAAGGTATCGAGTCACCCTACAAGTCCGTGCTCAAGCTGCTGCTGACCGAGGTCTATGCCAGCGAACACCCGAATGTCCGCTGCCTGAGCCTGCGCTTCAAACAGGCCGTGTTTGCCAATCGCTTGGACCTCGAAGAGCTGGACCCATACATGCTGGTCTACCGCCGCATCGAGGAATACCTCAATGCCCGCGGCGAATCCGAACGCCTGGAGTTAATCCGCCGCGCGCTATACCTGAAGGTCAATCGCAAGCTCACCGGCCAGGCGCGTAGCAGCGGCTGGCAACGGGTACTGCTCGAGCGACTGGCCCAGGAATGGGGCTGGGACCCGCGTCAACTGGTGTTGCTGGACAGCCGTAGCCAATGGAAAGTCCGCCAGGTCAGCCACGAGCGGCGGGCCCTGGTCAACGAACTCACCCATAGCTACCGCTTCCTGACTCAGTTCGCCCGCACCGAGAAAACCGTCAGCTTGATCAACAAGCGCGATCTCAACGTGCTTGGCCGGCGGTTGTACGCAGCCTTCGAGCGCAAGGCTGACAAGGTCGAGTTCATCAACCCTGGCATTGCGCCGGACCTGGCCGAAGA
Source organism: Pseudomonas sp. RL_5y_Pfl2_73 (assembly GCF_963970515.1). NCBI lineage: Bacteria > Pseudomonadati > Pseudomonadota > Gammaproteobacteria > Pseudomonadales > Pseudomonadaceae > Pseudomonas > Pseudomonas sp. RL_5y_Pfl2_73. Next base: position 100,560 of record NZ_CAXAPD010000010.1, read on the forward strand.
CACCTTGACGCTGGTCCAGTCACCCAACAAGAAAGAACCGGGGCAGCACCAGTGGGGGCTGTACAACGGTAGCCTCAAAGCCCTGGAGTGGGAGAACTTCGCGCCGGTCAAGCGCTGCCGCGAGTTGCTGGAACTGCTGACCTGGTGCCATCGCAACGGCGTGATCGACAGTAGCACGCGCCTGGCACTGCACCCAGGTAGCAGCGATCTGAGCGAGTTCGAACTGTTCAACCTGCTGGGCAGCCTGCAACAGTCCATCGCCCTGCCCTTGACCACGGTGGATGAAGCACAGTTGCTGCGCGCCAGCGTGCCCAGCGAAGTACTGATCCTGGTGAACGTCGGCGTCGACCCGCTCAAGCACCACCGCGACCTGAATATCCTGATGACCACCGAGCGCACCGACTCCCTGAGCTATGCCGGGGTCCGGGAGAACCTGGTGCTGACCCTCGACCAGGTCACGCTCAACAGTTGGAATGAGGTGCTGGTCAACCGTTTTGACGGCGAACACGCCCTGCTCGACTGTCTGCGCGATTACCTCAACGACTTGCCAGTCACCCAGCGCCAGCCGCGCTTGCAGGTGCGCTGCTTCTGCCACAACCGCGCCCAATTCATTGCGCGGCGCGTCGAAGAAGTCATCGAAACGGCGCAGACCCTGCTGCTGAGCAGGCTCAACCACCGCTACCTGCTTCAGGTCCAGCAGCACTATCACGTTCTGGAGCTGGTGCCCGGCCAGGTCAACCACGTGGCGCTGGGCAGCCTGTCGGCGCTGATGGATTACCTGGGCGAGGAACTGAAGGCCTACAGCCCCTTGCACCTGGACCCAATGGCCCTGGAGGAGCAAGACCTGGCGCTGATCCTGCCCATGGGCCAGCCCGAGTGCATCCAGGTGTTCTATCGCGTCGACGAAGACGAGGCCGATCTGTACGTGCTCGATGAGTTCAACGCACTGTGGCAACAACATGTGCCTTATCACGACGAACAAAGCTTGCTGGTGCCGCTGCAACGCTTTTTGCAATCGGTGCTGTACCGTCGCGACGCCCTGCTGCCGCTGGACGCCGCCCAGCCGCTGCCCCTGGAAACCCTGTACTACCAGTTATTGCCCTCAGGCAGCGGCCGAGCGCGACGGATCGAAGCACGGCAAGCCCCGCAGACGCTGGTCAACAAGCCGTTCTATGACGTGCAGGCGATCATCGGCAAAGCGGCACACGGGCAGGTGCACGTTACCCTGTACTGCGATCAGCAGGAGTTTTCCGAACTGGAACATGGCGACCAACTGTTCCGCGTGGTCGCCAGGGAAATCGTCGAACAGCGCCGCGGAGCCCAGCGCTATCGCTGCTACATCACCGACCTGGACCTCTCGGGCCTGGTGGGCGACGGCGCCTGTTCAAGCAATTTGTACCTGCGCTACAAGGCCGACCTGGAACGCGCCCTGAACGAGGCACTGGCCCTGGCCTGAAGCCCCAGACACTCAGAGGTGGAAATCACCGCCCGCTTCAGGCTGGTATTCGACAGCCAGCAACGTCAGCTTCAGCGTCTTGCCACCCGGGGCCGGCCAGTCGATGTGCTGGCCAACCTTCAGACCCAGCAACGCACTGCCCACTGGGGCCAGGATCGAGATCCGGCCTTCGTCGGCATTTGCGTCCTGTGGATAAACCAGCGTCAGGTGATAGTCCTTGCCGCTGCTTTCTTCGCGACAGTGCACGCGCGAGTTCATGGTCACGACATCGGCAGGCACTTCTTCGTGGCCCACCACGTTCTCGGCGCGATCCAGTTCGGTTTGCAGCGCAATCACGCCCGGCAGCGTTTCATCAATGCTGTCGATCAAGCGCTCCAGACGCTGTACGTCCAGACGGGTAAGGGTGATGGAAGGTGCGGTCATGATCCTGGCAGACTCCTTTCTTCTGCACAAAAAAGCAAAACCCCGCCACAAAAAGGCGGGGTTTTCACGGGCCTCGATGGATTGAGGCGTAACCAGACACTATCAGTAGGAGCTGACGAGTGCAACGAGGCTGCGATCTTGCCCCGGGCTGTAGGAGCTGACGAGCGCAGCGAGGCTGCGATCTTGACTCGGGCAATTGGGTCTTAAGCGAAAGCCCCAAGATCAAGATCAAAAGATCGCAGCCTTTGGCAGCGCCTACAGGGATCTGCGCTTTAGCGCCTGGGCGCAGATGACCCGCCGACGCTCGTCGTCGGCCGAGCGCCATTCGCGGATATCTTCCACGTGGCGCAAACATCCGAGGCAGACCTTCTGTTCATCCAGCTTGCACACGCCGGTACACGGCGACGGCACGGCCGGGCTGACGTTGCTGTAGAGCGGCTTGGGTGGCCGTTGCGCGGCGGTCTGGCTCACGCCGTCACAGGCCTTCGAAATCGAGTTCCACGCCAGCCTGCTGCTTGACGATGCGCTCGAGCATTTCGCCCAGTTGCTCTTCGCTCTTGTCGCACATCCAACGTTCGCTTTCTACGTCGTAGTCGAAGTGAAAGCCACCGGAGACCGCCGCCAGCCACAATTGCCGCAACGGCTCCTGGCGACTGAAAATCAACTGGCTGGCATTTTCGAACTTGACGGTGAGTACACCGGCGGAGATTTCCAGGTCAATGTCCAGGCCACTGTCATCGAACACATCCTCCAGCGTTTGCTGGGTCGCATCGACCAGATCGTGGAAACGGGCTTCAGTCAAACTCATTGCGGCAACCTCGAAAATGTCTACTCATGCTCAAGCGCCGCAAGATACGGACGCTTCCCGGCGATTGCAAAGGATATACCCAGTGACGACCACCAGCGCCGCCGGACGGGCGCCCCGTTGCATAGGCAAGCTGACGGGTGGCCGGTATACTCCGGCGCAATTAAAGCATTTTCAAGGATTTCGCCATGAAGCGCCTGATCTCTTCCCTTGCTGCGCTCGTCGCGGTTGCCTGCCTCGTGACAGCCTGTGGTCAAAAAGGTCCGCTGTACCTGCCTGATGACAGCAAGTCCCCTGAAGAACAGGCCAAGTCGTCGCAAGCCAAATCCCACTCGCACGACACCCCCACCACCACTTACTAAGGGAACGCCATGGACGCTTTTAACTACCGTGGCGGGGAGCTGTTCGCGGAAGGGGTTGCCCTGTCCGCGATCGCCGAACGTTTCGGCACGCCGACCTACGTCTATTCCCGCGCCCACATCGAAGCCCAGTACCGGACGTTCGCCGATGCCCTCGAAGGCATGCCGCACCTGGTGTGTTTCGCCGTCAAGGCCAACTCCAACCTGGGCGTACTCAACGTCCTGGCGCGCCTGGGCGCCGGTTTCGACATCGTCTCCGGTGGCGAGCTCGAACGTGTGCTGGCCGCTGGCGGCAGCGCCGACAAGATCGTCTTCTCCGGCGTCGGCAAGACCCGTGAAGACATGCGCCGCGCACTGGAAGTTGGCGTGCACTGCTTCAACATCGAATCCACCGACGAGCTGGAACGCCTGCAAATCGTCGCCGCCGAGCTCGGTGTCCGCGCGCCGATCTCCCTGCGCGTGAACCCGGACGTCGATGCTGGCACCCACCCGTACATTTCCACCGGCCTGAAGGAAAACAAGTTCGGCATCGCCATTGCCGACGCCGAAGACGTGTACGTGCGCGCCGCCCAGTTACCGAACCTGGAAGTGCTGGGCGTCGATTGCCACATCGGCTCGCAACTGACCACCCTGGAACCGTTCATCGATGCCCTCGACCGCCTGCTGGCACTGGTCGATCGCCTCGGCGATTGCGGCATCTACCTGCACCACATCGACCTCGGTGGCGGTGTCGGCGTGCGCTATCGCGATGAAGAGCCGCCACTGGTGGCCGACTACATCAAGGCCGTGCGCGAGCGCCTCGACGGCCGTGACCTGGCACTGATGTTCGAACCGGGCCGCTACATCGTCGCCAACGCCGGCGTGCTGCTGACCCAGGTCGAGTACCTCAAGCACACCGAGCACAAGGATTTCGCCATCGTCGACGCGGCGATGAACGACCTGATCCGCCCGGCGCTGTACCAGGCGTGGATGGACGTTACCGCCGTACGCCCTCGCGACACTGCGGCCCGCGACTACGACATCGTCGGGCCGATCTGCGAAACCGGTGACTTCCTGGCCAAGGGTCGGGAGCTGGCGCTGGCAGAAGGCGATCTGCTGGCCGTGCATTCGGCCGGTGCCTACGGATTTGTCATGAGTTCCAACTACAACACCCGCGGCCGTTGCGCCGAGGTGCTGGTGGATGGTGATCAGGCATTCGAAGTGCGTCGCCGCGAGACGGTAGCCGAGTTGTTTGCCGGCGAAAGCCTGCTGCCGGAGTAAAACCATGCTGCTGCGTTTTACCAAGATGCACGGCCTGGGCAATGATTTCATGGTCCTCGACCTGGTCAGCCAGCACGCGCACATCCTGCCCAAGCATGCCAAGCAATGGGGGGATCGGCACACCGGTATCGGTTTTGACCAATTGCTGATCGTCGAGGCGCCCAACAATCCGGACGTGGATTTCCGTTATCGGATCTTCAACGCCGACGGTTCGGAAGTTGAGCAATGCGGAAATGGCGCGCGCTGCTTCGCCCGCTTCGTGCTGGACAAGCGCCTGACCGCCAAGCGGCAGATTCGCGTCGAGACCAAGAGCGGCATTATCGAGCTGGATGTGCGCAGCGACGGCCAGATCGGTGTCAATATGGGCGCTCCGCGCCTGGTACCGGCGGACATTCCGTTCGAAGCGCCGGCCCAGGCCCTGAGCTATCCGTTGGAAGTCGATGGCAATACGGTAGAACTGGCAGCGGTGTCCATGGGCAACCCCCATGCCGTGCTGCGGGTCACCGACGTCAACAGCGCGCCGGTGCATGAATTGGGGCCGAAAATCGAACACCATCCGCGCTTCCCGGCACGGGTGAACGTCGGTTTTCTGCAAGTCATCGACCGCCACCGCGCACAATTGCGCGTCTGGGAACGCGGCGCTGGGGAAACCCAGGCCTGCGGTACCGGCGCCTGTGCGGCTGCAGTCGCTGCGATCAGCCAGGGGTGGATGGATTCGCCGTTGTTGATCGACCTGCCCGGCGGGCGTCTGTCCATCGAATGGGCAGGCCCTGGCCAACCGGTGATGATGACCGGCCCGGCAGTGCGCGTATACGAAGGACAAGTTCGTCTTTGAGTGAGCCAAACCCATGACCGACCAGCCACAGGTTCCAGCCCCACAGCCCGACGAATCCTCCAGCCTGCCAGAAGCCGCAGCCGTGGCGGCTTATCTGGAGGCGCATCCGGACTTTTTCGTCGAGCATGAAGAACTGCTTGCGACGATGCGCATCCCCCACCGGCGTGGCGATACCGTGTCGCTGGTGGAACACCAGATGAAAATCCTGCGCGAGCGCAACATCGAAATGCGCCATCGTCTTTCGCACCTGATGGACGTGGCCCGGGACAACGACCGACTGTTCGACAAGACCCGTCGGCTGATCCTCGCCCTGATGGACGCCAGCACCCTCGAAGACCTGGTCATGAGCGTCGAAGACAGCCTGCGTCAGGATTTCCAGGTGCCCTTTGTCAGCCTGATCCTGTTCGGTGACAACGCCATGCCGGTGGGTCGCTGGGTGACCCACGCCGAAGCGCAGACGGCCATCGGCGGCCTGCTCACGGAAGACAAAAGCGTCAGCGGCAGCCTGCGCGAGCATGAGCTGGACTTCCTGTTCGGCGAAGAACAGCGCAAGCAGATCGGCTCCACCGCCGTCGTTGCCATCGCCCACCAGGGCGTGCACGGCGTGCTGGCCATCGCCAGCCGCGATCCGCAGCACTACAAGAGCTCGGTGGGCACGCTGTTTTTGAGCTACATCGCCGAAGTCACCGGTCGGGTGTTGCCACGGGTCGCCGGTTCGCTGCGCTCGGTACGCTGAGGATGGAACGACAACTGGACGCCTACTGCGAACACCTGCGCAGTGAGCGCCAGGTGTCGCCCCACACGTTATCGGCCTATCGCCGCGACCTGGCAAAAGTACTGGGCTGGTGCCAAAAGCAGGGCATCGGCAGTTGGTCGACCTTGGACATCCAGCGCTTGCGCAGCCTGATCGCCCGCCTACATCAACAGGGGCAATCCTCCCGCAGTCTGGCGCGCCTGTTGTCGGCAGTACGCGGCCTGTATCACTACCTCAATCGCGAAGGCCTGTGCGATCACGACCCGGCCGCCGGCCTGGCACCGCCCAAGGGCGAACGCCGATTACCGAAAACCCTCGACACCGACCGCGCCCTGCAACTGCTCGAAGGCGCCGTCGAGGATGACTTCCTGGCCCGGCGCGACCAGGCGATTCTTGAGCTGTTCTATTCTTCCGGCCTGCGCCTTTCAGAGCTGACGGGGCTTAACCTGGATCAACTGGACCTGGCCGATGGCATGGTCCAGGTGCTCGGCAAGGGCAGCAAGACACGCCTGCTGCCCGTCGGCCGCAAGGCCCGTGAAGCCCTGGAACAATGGCTGGCGCTGCGGGCGCTGACCAACCCCGCCGACGACGCGGTCTTCGTCAGCCAACAGGGGCGGCGCCTCGGCCCGCGAGCGATTCAATTGCGGGTCAAGGCTGCCGGCGAACGAGAGCTGGGACAGAACCTGCACCCGCACATGCTCCGGCACTCCTTCGCCAGCCATCTGCTGGAGTCCTCTCAGGACCTGCGCGCCGTTCAAGAGCTGCTGGGGCACTCGGACATCAAGACCACCCAGATCTACACCCACCTGGATTTCCAGCACCTGGCGACGGTCTATGACAGTGCCCACCCCAGGGCCAAACGCATCAAGGGCGACGAAGCATGACCATCGAGCTGATCACTTTCGACCTGGACGACACCCTGTGGGACACCGCCCCGGTGATCGCCAGCGCCGAAGCCATACTCCGCCAATGGCTGACCGACAACGCACCGAACCTGGGCGGCCTGCCGGTGGAGCACCTTTTTTCGATTCGCGAACAAGTGCTGCGCGAGGAGCCTGGGCTGAAGCACCGCATCAGCGCGCTGCGCCGGCGCGTGTTGTTCCGTGCCTTGCAGGAAGCCGGCTACGACCAGTGGCAAGCCTCTGAGCTGGCGGACCAAGCCTTCGAGACGTTCCTGCACGCCCGCCATCAACTGGAGATTTTTCCCGAGGTGCAGCCCACCCTGGAGATCCTGGCCAATCATTTCGCCCTCGGAGTGGTCACCAATGGCAACGCCGATGTGCGGCGCCTGGGATTGGCGGACTATTTCAAGTTCGCCTTGTGCGCTGAAGACATCGGCATCGCCAAGCCTGACGCCCGACTGTTCCACGAAGCCCTGCAACGCGGCGGCACCACGGCGAAAACCGCCGTGCACATTGGCGATCATCCAGGCGACGACATCGCCGGCGCCCAACAGGCCGGCCTGCGCGCGGTGTGGTTCAACCCGGCAGGCAAACCCTGGAATGCCGACCACGCGCCGGATGCAGAAATCCGCAGCCTGACCGAACTGCCCGGCTTATTGGCAGGGTGGCATCGCCAGCGCTGATCCCCTGCCCAGCAGCCACTACAGCCCTGGATCTGCTGTGTCGCGTGGTTCAGCTCCAGGCACAAAACCCTTTGGGAGCGGGGCCCGACCTGGGGATGGAATCGCCCCCATGAAAAAGCCCGCAGCGACGGCGGGCTTTTTCAGCAAGCAAGAAGCAGAAACTCAGATAGGGCGGCTGCCGTACTTGTTATCCGGCTTCTTGGGCGGATCCGCAACCACGTTGGCCTCCACTTCCTGCACCTTACCGCCCCTGGCCAGGAATTCCTCCATGGCCTTGGCAAGCGCATCACGCTCCTTGTTCTTGGCCTCTACGCTCGGCAACTCGTCGACCGACACGGCCGCCTTGGCCTTGCCTTTGGCGGCAGGTGCCGGAACATCGGCACCATCGTCGTCGGCAACGTCTTCCGCCGCCGCTTCAAGGCCTTCTTCGGTCTCGTCTTCGTCACCTACTTCGAGGTCGTCGTTTTCCAGATCATCGTCGCTCATGTTCTACCTCATGACTTGCGAAAAGCAGATTAGTTATAGCCCAGCTTCGCCATCTGTTCGAAGGCTGCCAGAAAAAATTCAACATCCGCCGGCAATCAGCGGTTATGCCCCTTCACCGTACAAGGTGGCGAGGACTTTACGAGCACCGCCATGGTCGCGATGCTCGCCCAGATAAACACCTTGCCAGGTACCCAATGCCAGCCGTCCTGCCGTGACCGGCAGGCTGATCTGACAGCCGAGCACACTGGCCTTGAAGTGCGCCGGAAGGTCGTCCAGGCCTTCGTCGTTGTGCTCATAGTCGGCGGCTCCTTGTGGGATCAGCCGATTGAAAAATCGTTCGAAGTCTCGACGTACCGCCGGATCGGCGTTCTCGTTGATGGTCAACGAAGCCGAGGTATGCTGCAGCCACAGATGCAACAGACCGACACGACACGCCTGGAGTTCAGGCAGGCCGGCAAGCAACTCGTCCGTCACCAGATGAAAGCCCCGAGGCCTTGCCCGCAGGGTTATCAGCGTCTGTTGCCACATACAGATCTCCGCACGTTCGGCGCGCATTCTAGCGCGCTCTGGGAAAAAACAAAGGGCCTAATATTCTTGCTTCGGTGTAAGCCTTTGGCGGTATAAAAACCCATGTCGCATCCACAACAAAAGGCGTCGGAAAACCGCTGCACCTTGTGAGCAATGACAAACTCCAGACAAAAAAATGCCCGGCGAACCGGGCATTTTTTATCGCGTGCGCTTACAGGTTGTAGCCACGTTCGTTGTGCTGGGCCAGGTCCAGGCCCACGGCTTCTTCTTCCTCGGAGACACGCAGCCCCATGACGGCGTCCAGGACCTTGAGGATGACGAAGGTGACGATCGCGGTATAGACCACCGTGAAAGCCACACCCTTGAATTGAATCCACACTTGCGCGCCGATATCGGTCACGGTACCGAAGCCCCCCAGGGCTGGTGCTGCAAACACCCCGGTCAGGATCGCGCCGAGGATACCGCCGATGCCGTGCACGCCAAAGGCGTCCAAGGAGTCGTCATAGCCGAGTTTGCGCTTGAGGGTAGTGGCGCAGAAGAAGCACACCACGCCCGCTGCTAGGCCGATGACCAGGGCGCCCATCGGGCCCACGGTGCCAGCAGCCGGGGTGATAGCAACCAGACCCGCCACCACGCCCGAGGCGATGCCCAGTGCGCTTGGCTTGCCATGGGTGATCCACTCGGCAAACATCCAGCCCAGCGCCGCCGCAGCGGTCGCGATCTGGGTCACCAGCATCGCCATGCCGGCGGTGCCGTTGGCGGCGACAGCAGAGCCGGCGTTGAAGCCGAACCAGCCGACCCACAGCATGGCCGCGCCCATCAGGGTGTAACCCAGGTTATGCGGCGCCATCGGCGTGGTCGGGAAGCCTTTGCGCTTGCCCAGTACCAGGCACGCCACCAGGCCTGCGATACCGGCGTTGATGTGCACTACGGTGCCGCCGGCGAAGTCCAGCACGCCCCAGTCCCACAGCAGGCCGCCATCACCGGACCAGACCATGTGGGCAATCGGTGCGTACACCAGGGTGAACCACACGCCCATGAAGATCAGCATGGCGGAAAATTTCATCCGCTCGGCAAAGGCACCGACGATCAGGGCCGGGGTAATGATCGCGAAGGTCATCTGGAAGGTGATGAACACCGCTTCAGGGAACAGCGCCGCCGGGCCGGTCAGGCTGTCCGGCGTAACGCCCGCCAGGAACGCCTTGCCCAGGCCACCGACAAAAGAGTTGAAGTTGACGACGCCCTGCTCCATGCCCGTGGTGTCGAACGCGATGCTGTAGCCATAAATGACCCACAGAACGCTGATCAGACCGGTAATGGCGAAGCATTGCATCATCACGGAAAGAAGGTTTTTCGACCGAACCATGCCGCCGTAGAACAGCGCCAGGCCAGGAATAGTCATGAACAGTACAAGAATCGTGGCCGTGAGCATCCAGGCGGTATCGCCGGAGTTCAGGACTGGGGCTGCCGCTTCTTCTGCCATGGCCAAGCCAGGCATTGCGAAGGACAACAGGGCTCCTAGCCCTGCGAATTTACGCAGAGTCATATTGTTTTCTCCTGGGGCGTTGGGTTTGGCGGCTTAGATGGCGTCGGTATCGGTTTCGCCGGTACGGATGCGGATAGCCTGTTCCAGATTGACCACAAAGATCTTCCCGTCACCGATCTTGCCGGTGTTGGCGGCCTTGGTGATTGCCTCGATCACCCGATCAAGATCCTTGTCGTCAATGGCGACATCGATCTTCACCTTGGGCAGGAAATCGACCACGTATTCCGCGCCGCGATACAGCTCGGTGTGACCTTTCTGCCGACCGAAGCCTTTGACCTCAGTAACGGTAATGCCCTGCACGCCGATCTCGGACAACGACTCGCGCACGTCGTCCAACTTGAACGGCTTGATGATGGCAGTGACTAGCTTCATGAAACTTTCTCCCGAATTGGTGGACTTGCCCCAGGAAAACAAACCCGACTCAAGTCTAAGCGCAGTGCCTGGCTTTGTAACGCGTCGTCGGCCCAAGTTGCCCGACAGGTGCCAGTTAACCGATCCTGACGAAACTCCCCGTTCCGCCTGCTGCACTGCATTCGTCACAGCGACTGCATCAGTGCATGGGTCATCAGCCTCTAAGCAGAAACCTTGCCATCTGCACCCAAACCCTCTGATATCAGTCTCTTGGCCACCTGCTCAACGTGCATTGCGCCATGAACCGCTGCGATACGCACAACAACAGTGCAGCGGCGCCCGCCCCCATGCGCGAAAAGCGTGCATCCCTTGCTTGCGAATTGACTATAGACACTGCGTGATACACTGCCCGCCATTGTTTTCAGGACACCTGCACATGCTCGCGCCCAAAGATCTCCTCGACGCCCTGAGCGGCCACGCCTCCCGCATCTTGAGTGGCGACACGCCGCTGCCCAAAAGCGAAATCGAAAACCAGTTCAAGGCCCTGCTGCAAAGCGGCTTCAGCAAACTGGACCTGGTCAGCCGGGAAGAATTCGACAGCCAGATGGTAGTGCTGGCCCGGACCCGGGCACGACTCGAAAGCCTGGAGGCCAAGGTTGCGGAGTTGGAAGCGCGACTGGCTCCGCCCCAGGAATAGCCTCAACCTGGCAGCCTGAGCCCCACGTCATGGGGCTCACGCGATAAAGCCAAGGCAGGCCGCTCAACCATCCGCCACCCGCCGAGAGGGGTCCGGGGTCAGTACGAGCGGCAGCTCCAGGATAAACAGCGCGCCCCTGCCCGGCCCGGCGCTCTGCACGGTCAGATCGCCGCCCATCTCGTGCGCAGCCAGAATGCAACTGTGCAGGCCAAAACCATGGCCTTCGGGGCGCGTGGTGAAGCCATGCTCGAACACCCGCGCAAGATTGTCCTGCGATATCCCCTCGCCATTGTCCTCGACCTCAACCCGCACGCGCCTGTCATTAACGGCCTTCAGGCGCAGAATGATCTGCGGCGGTCGGTTCGCACCCGCGTCCAGCGCCTGCTTGGCGTTGTTGATCAGATTGACCAGGATCTGTAGCACTCGGTGCTTGTCCAGCGGCATTTGCGGGATATCGCTGAACGCCTTGATCAGCGTGATGTGGTGACGGGCCAGGGACACATCGCAAATGCGCACGACATCCTCGAGCAGCTCTCGCAACGAGCCCAGCTCCAACACGCTGGCGTTGCCGGCATAGGATTGCTGGGTGGCGACGATTTCCTTGATGTGGTCGATTCTGCGGGTCAACTGCGCCAACTCGGCGATCATGCCCTGCTGCTCGACGGCCAACGCGTCGGCCAGCTTGTCGAGATAGTCGGGTAGCGCGCGACCTTTCGGGTCGCTGCTGATGAAGTCACCGAGGTCATCGGGATGCTCCTTCATCAACTGGGCGACCTTGGCCACCGCTGGCCCCTTGGAGGTGTGCACCTTCTCGTACAGGACCTGGGCTGACACATTGACGCTGTTGAGCACATTGCCCACGTTGTGCAGCACATTGGTGGCAATCTCCGCCATGCCGGCGCGGCGCGCGGTGGTGACCAGTTCGGCTTGCGCCTCGCGCAACTCGTCGTTGACCTTGGCCAACTGTTGCGGGCTGGGAATTCTCAGGGCCGTCGGCACCAACCGGACCAGCAGGATGGCGGTAATCACCGAGGCAATCGCAGTGATCACCTTGACCAGCGCCATCAGCCAGTAATAAGGCTGCCAGATGGTCAGGATTTCCATCACATGGCTGGTCCCGCAGGCCAGGATAAACACACCAAAAGCCGCCAGCATCCAGTCAAACGGCACGTCCTTGCGCTTGTGGATAAAGTACAGGAGCGTGAAGGGGATGGTGACATAGGACAGGGCGATCAAGCTGTCGGCGATCACGTTGGTCCACAGCAGATCCGGGCGCCACATGTAGCAATGTCCATGGGGCATGAAGCGCTTGTCGGTTAACAGAGCCAGCAGATCGTTCATGGCCACTTCCTCGTTGTGCCGTTGATACCGCCAAGTGCCGACTGGGCAAATCGCAGTCTAGCAGAGGGTCCTTCCCGGGCATTTTGGGTGGTCAGGTGAGGCGGCGATATCCGCTACCGCATCGCGCTTGGCCCCCCTCGGCTGCCACCCATTGTCGAAACATCCTGCCAAAAACTTCTCCCTTCAATTGCCGCGCCCAAGTTCATCCCCACGACTAACCTTCCAGAGCCGCAGGATGCGGCGCCCTATTCACTCAAGGAATGATTCATGTCGCTTGCCATCGTCCACAGCCGCGCCCAAGTAGGGGTCGAGGCTCCTGCCGTTACCGTTGAAGTCCACCTGGCCAATGGCTTGCCGTCGCTGACGATGGTTGGTCTGCCGGAGGCGGCGGTGAAGGAAAGCAAGGATCGAGTGCGCAGCGCGATCATCAATTCGGGGCTGAACTTCCCGGCTCGGCGCATCACCCTAAACCTGGCGCCAGCGGACCTGCCAAAGGACGGCGGACGCTTCGACCTGGCCATCGCCTTGGGGATCCTGTCGGCCAGCGTGCAGGTGCCAACCCTGACCCTGGACAACGTGGAATGCCTCGGTGAACTGGCATTGTCCGGCGCGGTACGACCGGTGCGCGGGGTATTGCCCGCGGCGCTGGCGGCGCGCAAGGCCGGGCGCATGCTGGTGGTGCCGCGGGCCAATGCCGAGGAGGCCTGCCTGGCCTCGGGGCTGAAGGTGATTGCCGTGGACCACCTGCTCGAAGCGGTGGCGCACTTCAATGGGCACACGCCGGTCGAGCCTTTCGTTTCCAATGGGCTGCTTTCGGCCAGCAAGCCCTATCCCGACTTGAACGAAGTACAAGGCCAGGCCGGGGCCAAGCGGGCCTTGCTGATTGCCGCCGCGGGGGCTCATAACCTGTTGTTCAGTGGGCCGCCGGGCACCGGCAAGACACTGCTGGCGAGCCGCCTGCCGGGGCTGTTGCCACCCCTGGCCGAGAGTGAGGCCCTGGAGGTCGCGGCCATTCAGTCGGTGGCCAGTTGCGTGCCGTTGAGCCATTGGCCGCAGCGTCCGTTTCGCCAGCCGCACCACTCGGCGTCCGGCCCGGCGCTGGTGGGTGGCGGGTCAAAACCGCAACCGGGGGAGATCACCCTCGCCCACCATGGCGTGCTGTTTCTGGATGAACTGCCGGAATTCGACCGTAGGGTACTGGAGGTCTTGAGAGAGCCGCTGGAGTCTGGGCACATCGTGGTTTCTCGCGCCCGTGACCGGGTGCGTTTTCCGGCTCGTTTCCAGTTAGTGGCAGCGATGAATCCCTGCCCCTGTGGATATCTTGGCGAACCCAGCGGCCGTTGCTGCTGTACACCGGACATGGTGCAGCGCTACCGCAACAAACTCTCCGGCCCGCTGCTGGACCGCATCGATCTGCACCTGACCGTCGCCCGGGAAGCCACGGCGTTGAACCCCAAGCGCGAAACCGGGGACGATACCGCCACGGTCGCCGAGCAGGTGGCCGAGGCCCGGGAGCGCCAGCACAAGCGCCAGGGCTGCGCCAACGCCTTCCTCGATCTGCCGGGGTTGCGTCAGCATTGCAAGTTATCCACAACCGATGAAACCTGGCTGGAAACCGCCTGCGAACGGCTGACCCTGTCGTTGCGCGCCGCCCACCGCTTGCTCAAGGTCGCCCGGACACTGGCAGACCTGGAGCAAGCGGGGTGCATCCGCCGCGAGCATCTGGCCGAAGCATTGCAGTATCGGCCGACTAGCCCCTGAACCGCCTTATGGTTTGCTCAGGTCCACCAACGGTGTTTCCCGGACTTCGGTTTTCTGACCGTTCTGAATGGCGTCGATGCGCTTGAGCGCCTTATCCACAGCGCCCTTGTCCGCCAACAGGCTGTAGTGGATCTGGAACTGCTTGTGCTCTTTCGGCGCAATGGTGGGGACCAGTCCCAGGGGGCGCTGATACCGGCGGTTATAGGAAAAACTGGTGCCTGGCTCCAACCCGGTCACGTAGCCCTGGCCTTGGGTGTCGGTGTTTTTCCACAGGGAGAACACCGGAAGCGTGCTGGTGTTGAAGCCCACCGACACACCGAGGCTACCGGCCTTGTTGTGCAGCACGGTGAGGGTGTCGCCCTTGGCGTCAGCGTATGGCACGACGTTATAGACGGTTTCGTCGTAATCCTTGGTGGGGCCCCGGTAGGTTTGCCAATCGGACAAATCACCCTTGGCCTTGTCGTTGAACGGCGAGATCTGCTTGACCGGTGCCGCGAAACGAGCGCCCTGCTCCAGGAACGGTGTACTGAAGTTGCTGTGGTAGAGCGCTTGGTATTCCTTCGGATAATCGCCGTTGTTGGTCAGCGTATCGCTGAGCGCGAACGTTACGCTGCCGGGCTCGGTGACCAGTTCGGTCTGCACCGAGAAATCGACCTTCTTGAACGCCTGCTCCTTCAACTCGCCCCGCAGGGTGATGGCGTAGGGTGGTTTTTCATCGATGTGCAAAGTGACTTTGTTGGCAGGAATGTTGGCAGCGCGACCATGCAGGGTCAGCAGCTCGCCATTGTCCATGCCGGGATGGCCGACCCATTCGTAGCCGCAGCGGGTGACCAGCTCGTTGAAGCCTTCGAGCCAACCCAAGCCGCCTCGGCCGTTGAGCTCGATGAACGCCGGGTTGACCACTTCCTTGACCGGAGAATCCCAACCCATGCGCACATCACCGACTGACGCCTGCAGCACATTCATGCCACGGGTCGGGACGACCGAAAGCTTCAGGGTGCCGTTGTCGATGTCGACCACACTGACGCCTTCCTGCCGACCACCGTGCAGGGTGCGCATCGTCACGGAAAAGGGCTTGTCGGTCTTCACGCCGAGTTGCTGGCTGGTGATTTGCCAGGGTTGGGCGGCTTTGTCCGTATCCAGCAGGACGTAATCCCAAGCCATCGCCTGGGAGGCAGCGCCCAAGGCGCCAAGGGTGATGAGGAGTTTGAGCGGAGTCATGGTCACGACCTTTATTGGAGTTGTGCGGTTTTTATAGACTTGAAGAAACGTTTCAGCAAGCTTAAAAACAGCAAATTCCCTAAAAAGGGAGTGACTCCAGAGTGGCAGCTTCTATGGGAGCGGGCTTGCTCGCGAAAGCGGTGGGTCAGTGGGCAGAGACGTGGCAGGAAAGCCGCCTTCGCGAGCAAGCCCACCACCCTAATCTCGGGGGGAGCTTGCAAGCGCAGGTCACAGAAGCCTCAGCGGAACCGATCAACCTCTTGGCGCAGGTCCTGGGCCAGTTTTTCCAGTTCCTTGGCGGTGAGTGCCAGGTTCGAGACTACTTGGCGCTGTTCGCTGTTGGCCATGGCGATGCTTTGCAGGTTGCTGCTGAGCAGGGTCGCGGTGCTGCTTTGTTCCTGGGTGGCGGTGGTGATCGCCGCAAACTGCTGGCCCGCCGAGCGGCTTTGCTCGTCGATGCGCGCCAGGGCCGTGGCCACGTTGGCGTTGCGCGACAGGCCTTCCTGCATTAACAGGTTGCCCTGCTCCATCGTGCTGATGGCATTGCCGGTTTCCTGCTGGATGCTGTTGATCATGCTGGAAATTTCGTCAGTGGCCTGGCGGGTGCGGGAAGCCAGACTGCGGACTTCATCGGCCACCACGGCGAAACCACGACCCTGCTCGCCTGCGCGGGCAGCTTCGATGGCGGCGTTCAAGGCTAGCAGGTTGGTCTGCTCGGCGATCGAGGTAATGACCCCCACGATGCCGCCGATCTCCTGGGAACGCTGGCCCAAGGTATTGATGACCGTGGCGGTGCTGTTCAGCGCGCCGGCAATTTGCTCCAGGGACGACGATGCTTCGTCCATCGAGGTCCGGCCAATGCGGGTTTGCTGGGCGTTTTCCTGGGCCAGGCGTTCGGTGTTGCCCATGTTGTCGGCAATGTTCAACGAGGTTGCGCTGAACTCCTCCACTGCGCCGGCCATGCTGGTGATTTCGCCGGATTGCTGCTCCATGCCTTCATACGCCCCGCCGGACAACCCGGACAGCGCCTGGGCACGGCTGTTGACCTCCTGGGAGGCCTTGCGGATGTGCTCGACCATGGTCGACAAGGCCTGGCTCATCTGGTTGAAAGCACGGGCCAACTGACCGATCTCATCATGGCTCGACACATTCAGGCGCACGCTCAGGTCGCCGGCGCCCAAGGCTTCGGCCTGGCGTACCAGGTCCCCAAGCGGCGCCAGTTTGCTGCGCAGCAACCACATTGCCGAGCCGACCGCCAACAACATCGCCAGCAGGCTGCCAATGGCCAATTGCGTACCGACGCTCCAGGTCACGGCGCGAATCTCGGTTTTCGGCATGCTCGCCACCACCGCCCACGGCCCATCTTCGAACGGTACGGCAACGCTGTAGAAATCTTCGGCGGTATCGCTCCAGAAGGCGCCCTTGCCCGGTTTCTTGACTAGGCCAACGATGGTCGCGCTCGCCTGGTCCAGTGCCTGCACGCCGGCCGGCGGCACCAGCCACTTGTTTTGTTCGTCCAGCAGGGCCAACGAACCGGTCTGGCCAATGCGGAAGCGCTTGAGGTTCTCGAACTGCGCGTTCTGCGCATCGGTGTAGTCGAAGCCTACGTACAGCACGGCAATGATCTTGCCGCTGCTGTCGCGTACGGGCGTGTACTGCGACATGTAGAAGCGTCCGAAAAGCAAGGCTCGGCCAATGTAGCTCTGCCCGCTGATCACCGGACCGTAGGCAGGCCCGGCGCGGTCGAGCACGGTACCAATGGCCCGCGTACCGTCCTGCTTGGCCAATGACGTGCTGACGCGGATAAAGTCGTCGCCGTTACGCACGAAGACCGTCGCCACCCCGGCGGTCATGTGCTTGAACTCATCAACTTCCTTGAAGTTGTTGTTCAACACTTCACTGCCCAGGCTCAAGCCTGGGGTTTGTACACCCGCCACCGTCACGGGCTGGTCTGGATGCACGTTCAGGCCAGCGCTGAAGCGCTGTTCGAACAGTCCGGCCAACCGCTGGGTGCTCTCACGCAGGGTGCTGTGGAAGGTATTGAGCTGATCGGCCATCAGGCGCGCTTCGCTGGCCAGGTGCTCTTCGCGGGTGATGAGGTTGGCAGCGTCCAGCGAACGTAGGGCGAAGACGGTACTGCCGGAGATCACGACCGCCAATATCACAGCGAGGGCAAGGCCTAGTTGTGAGGCGATCCGGGCACGGGGTTGAGACATGACGGCTCCTGGCCGAGAGACTGGATCATCCTGATCACGCTCGCACACTCGGCATCTTATTCGGTGAGGTAAGTTAGCCTTTCTGAACGAAGGTTCCATCTTCACGGCTTCGGCGGCAAAGCCAAATACTTGAGCGGCCTGGAAGGATTAATGTTAATTAGCCATCATTCCAACTGCAACGTTTCAGCCCAGACGCTGCACGTCGGGTAATTGCATGGCCTTCACCTCACCTTGGAGGAAGTCGCTGAGCCGGCGCAAACGTTCACCTCCCGGCCGGGTTTTCGGCCAGACCAGGTAATAGTGTTCACCGCTGGCGACAGCCGTCGGCCATGGTAGGCTCAGGCGTCCCTGGGCGACATCCTCGGCCACCATCAACAGGTCGCCCATGGAGATCCCATAGCCACGTGCCGCCGCGATCATGCCCAGCTCCAGGGTATCGAACACCTGCCCTCCCTTGAGCGAGACCTTGTCGGACAGCCCCATGCGTTGCAGCCAATTACGCCAGTCCCGGCGATCGGGCGTGGGGTGCAGCAGTTCGGTGCTGGCCAACCGCGCCACATCCCAAGGCTGATCATTCAACAGATTCGGCGCGCCCACCGGAATCAACTCCTCGGAAAACAGCAAACTGGCTTCCCAGTCCGCCGGAAAATGCCCGCTGCCCAGCAATACGGCGCAATCGAAAGGCTCGACGTTGAAGTCCACCGAGTCGATGTCCATCCAGGCACTGGTCAGTTGCACCTCGTTGCCGGGCTGCAAATGCCGGAAGCGACTCAAGCGCGCCAACAACCAGCGCATGGTCAGCGTGGAAGGCGCTTTCATGCGCAGAATGCCATCCTCGCCACACAAGGTGTGGCAGGCCCGCTCCAGCGCCATGAAGCCCTCACGTACGCCCGGCAACAGCAAGCGCGCCGCCTCGGTCAATTGCAGGTTGCGGCCGCTGCGCAGGAACAGCCGACAGGCAAAGTGATCTTCCAGCGTGCGAATGTGCCGGCTGACGGCGCTCTGGGTGATCGACAGCTCTTCAGCGGCCCGGGTGAACGAGCTGTAGCGCGCCGCGGCTTCGAATGCCCGCAGCGCATAAAGAGGAGGAAGACGACGGGGCATCGCAAAAGCTCCATGGCGTTATTTGCAAACCCTACCAGAAACACGTTCAGCATGAGTTTTAATCATGCCAGCGATCTTTTTTATCCCTTTGTGCAATCCGCCGAGAGCGCCGAGAATCGCTGCTTTACTGCCTTGTTTGAACATGGAGCGTGATGATCATGCGGCATCCGGTGCGTACCGAACTCTGGGCCATCCTGCGGCTGGCGGGGCCGTTGATTGCCTCGCAGTTGGCGCACATGCTGATGGTGCTCACCGACACCCTCATGATGGCGCGCCTGAGCCCCGAAGCCCTGGCCGGCGGCGGGCTCGGGGCGGCCACCTACTCGTTCGTGTCGATCTTCTGCATCGGCGTGATCGCCGCAGTCGGCACCCTGGTCGCGATCCGCCAGGGCGCAGGCGATGTCGAAGGCGCCACCCGGTTGACCCAAGCCGGGTTATGGCTGGCTTGGTTGATGGCGTTGATGGCCGGGTTGCTGCTGTGGAACCTCAAGCCGGTGCTGCTGATGTTTGGCCAGACCGAAACCAACGTGCTGTCCGCCGGACAGTTCCTGCTGGCGCTGCCATTCGCCCTGCCCGGCTACTTGAGCTTCATGGCCCTGCGCGGTTTCACCAGCGCCATCGGCCGGGCCACACCGGTCATGGTGATCAGTCTCGGCGGCACGGTGGCCAACTTCCTGCTCAACTACGCGCTCATCACCGGTATGTTCGGCCTGCCGAAACTCGGCTTGATGGGGATCGGCCTGGTCACGGCCATCGTCGCCAACTGCATGGCCCTGGCGCTGGCCTGGCATATTCATCGGCACCCGGCCTACCGCGCCTATCCATTGCTCGACGGCCTGTCGCGGCCCAATCGCCAATACCTCAAGGAACTGTGGCGCCTGGGCCTGCCGATTGGCGGCACCTACGCGGTGGAGGTCGGGCTGTTTGCGTTCGCCGCGCTGTGCATCGGCACCATGGGCAGCACGCCGTTGGCTGCCCACCAGATCGCGCTGCAAATCGTCTCGGTGGCGTTCATGGTGCCGGCCGGTATGTCCTACGCCATCACCATGCGCATCGGCCAGCACTATGGTGCCGGGCAACTGCTGATGGCGCGCCTGGCCGGTCGGGTTGGAATTGGCTTTGGCGCGGCCGTCATGCTGACGTTCGCCATGGTGTTCTGGTTGCTGCCCGATCAATTGATCGGCTTGTTCCTGGACCACGACGACCCGGCGTTTCGCGAGGTCATCAACCTGGCCGTCAGCCTGCTCGCGGTGGCGGCGTGGTTCGAACTGTTCGATGGCACGCAAACCATCGCCATGGGCTGCATTCGCGGCCTCAAGGACGCCAAGACCACCTTTCTGGTCGGCCTGGGTTGCTATTGGCTGGTCGGCGCGCCGGCGGCGTGGTGGATGGCCTTCCATCTGAACTGGGGGCCGACCGGCGTCTGGTGGGGCCTCGCCCTGGGGCTGGCCTGCGCGGCCGTGAGCCTGACGCTGGCGTTTGAATGGAAGATGACGCGGATGATTCGCAGTGAACCTGGGCTGAAGCGTTTGGAAAGCATCCAAGCCGACTGAGCTTCCCTATGTGTGGGGCTTGCTCGCGAAGGCGGTGTATCAGTCAGAAATATATCGACTGACCCACCGCCTTCGCGAGCAAGCCCGCTCCCACAGGGTTTTGAGTCAGCTGATTTCCAGCATCGACTGCTGATCACCCTCGAACGTCAAGTACTCAACCAACTCCGGCAACGGCAACGGCTTGCTGATCAGGAAACCCTGCACCTGGTCGCAACCGAAACCGCGTAGCAGGTCCAGTTGCTCCCGGGTTTCCACACCTTCGGCCACCACTTCCAGATTGAGGTTGTGCGCCAGGTTGATCATGGCGTGCACCAGTTTTCGGTTCTCTTCGCGCCGTTCCATGCCGCCGACGAAGCTCTTGTCGATCTTGAGCAAGGCGATCGGCAGGCTATTGAGGTGCACGAACGAAGAGAACCCGGTGCCGAAGTCGTCCAGGGAGAAGCGCACCCCCAGGCGACCCAGGGCATCCATGGTCTGCTTGACCATTTCGCTACGGCGCATGACGGCGGTTTCGGTGAGTTCAAACTCCAGCCATTGCGCCTCGACACCCCGCTCGGCAATCAGCCGGCTCAAGGTCGGCAATAACTGGCTGTCCTGGAACTGTCGGAACGACAGGTTGACCGCCATGTGCAACGGCGCCAGCCCCCGCTCGCGCAGGGCCTGCATGTCCCGCAGTGCCCGGGAAATCACCCAGTAGCCCAGCGGCACGATCAGGCCGCTCTGTTCGGCCAGCGGCACGAACTCACTCGGCGGCAGTAAGCCACGTTCGCCGTGACGCCAGCGTACCAGCGCTTCGAGGCCAACAATGTGGCCGCCATCGAGGTTCAGCCGTGGCTGGTAATGCAGCTCCAGCTCGTCGCGGCGCAATGCCCGGCGCAGTTCGCTTTCCAGGTCGGCGAGGCTGCGGGCGTTGCGATTGATGCGCTCGTTGAAGATATGAAAGGTACAACCCTGGGTACTCTTGGCCTGCTGCATGGCGATGTGGGCGTGCCACATCAGCGGATCGGCGCCGGCCTGGGCGCGAGCGTGGGCAACGCCCAGGCTGCAGCCAATCAGCAGGCTTTCACCGTCCACCCAATAGGGTTCGGCCAAGGCTTCGGTAATACGCTCGGCCATCCACTCGGCCCGCTGTGGCGCGCGGCGGGTGTCGATCAGCAGGGCGAATTCATCGCTGCCCAACCGCGCCAATTGATCGCCGGCCTCGAGCGAGCTTTTGAGCCGTGACACCACTTGCAGGATCAAGCGGTCACCGGCCTGGTGGCCGAGGGCGTCGTTGGCGTGACGGAAGTTGTCCAGGTCCAGGTGACCGAGCGCCAGGCCACGGCCGTCGTTTTCCGCCAGGCGCGCCGCCAACAGCGTCTGGAAACCCTGGCGATTGGCGATGCCCGTCAATGGGTCCTGTTCGGCGAGGCGCTGCAAGGTGTTTTCCAGCACGCCGCGTTCGCGCACATGGCGCAGGCAACGACGCAGGGTCGCACTGTCGAGGACATCACGCACCAACCAGTCGCTCACGCCGTCGGGGGCAACCGCCGGCTCGTGCTCAAGCAACAGGATCGTCGGCAGGCTGCAACGGCCCGGTGCCGGCTGCAACGCCGCAATGGTCAGTAACACCGCGTTGCGATTATCTTCGAACAGGCTGCTGACTGACTCCCAGCTCGGGGCGCTGATCAACACGACCGAGGGCCCCAAGGGCGCCAGGCACTCGCGCAATATTGCTGACCACGCAGGCTCTTGGGCCAATAACAGCAAACGCAAGGGTTCGACAGGCGTTGACAAGCTGACTCCCTAGACTCTGCAAGGTGGTGGCGCCGGGCATTATGACGTGCCAATGAGCAATGACCAATGCCAATGGTTCTCAAACACGCGGTTTCAGTGGTTTTTTTCCACTCCAAATCCCGCGCAGGACGCAATCGGCCCCACATCCTGCGTGAAAGTAACGGAAGCGGCAAATGACAATGCACTGTGCGTCACAAGTCGGACAGAGCAGCACAATTCTCAGAGCCTGTTAAAATGCCGGCCCATTTCGCAAACGACTCCCTGACTCTGTCATGTCCCGACTCAATCCCCGGCAGCAAGAAGCCGTGAACTATGTCGGCGGCCCTCTTTTGGTGCTCGCCGGTGCAGGCTCCGGCAAGACCAGCGTAATCACCCGAAAGATCGCGCACCTGATCCAGAATTGTGGCATCCGCGCCCAGTACATCGTCGCCATGACCTTCACCAACAAGGCCGCCCGGGAAATGAAAGAACGGGTCGGCGGCCTGCTGCGCGCCGGCGAAGGCCGCGGCCTGACGGTCTGCACCTTCCACAACCTGGGCCTGAACATCATCCGCAAGGAACACGCGCGGCTGGGCTACAAACCGGGCTTCTCGATTTTCGACGAGACCGACGTCAAGGCCCTGATGACTGACATCATGCAGAAGGAGTACTCGGGCGACGACGGCGTGGATGAGATCAAGAACATGATCGGCGCCTGGAAAAACGACCTGATCCTGCCGCCACAAGCCCTGGAAAACGCCCGCAACCCCAAGGAACAGACCGCCGCCATCGTCTACACCCACTACCAGCGCACGCTCAAGGCGTTCAACGCGGTGGACTTCGACGACCTGATCCTGTTGCCGGTCAAGCTGTTCCAGGACCACGCCGACATTCTCGAGAAATGGCAGAACAAGGTCCGCTACCTGCTCGTCGACGAATACCAGGACACCAACGCCAGCCAGTATTTGCTGGTGAAGCTGCTGATCGGTACGCGCAACCAGTTCACCGTGGTCGGCGACGACGACCAGTCGATCTATGCCTGGCGCGGCGCGCGGCCGGAAAACCTGATGTTGCTCAAGGAAGACTATCCGTCGCTCAAAGTGGTGATGCTGGAGCAGAACTACCGCTCCACCAGCCGCATCCTGCGCTGCGCCAACGTGTTGATCTCCAACAACCCCCACGAGTTCGAAAAGCAACTGTGGAGCGAGATGGGTCACGGCGACGAGATCCGCGTGATCCGTTGCCGCAACGAGGATGCCGAAGCCGAGCGCGTGGCCATGGAAATCCTCAGCTTGCACCTGCGCACCGACCGGCCGTACAGCGATTTTGCCATCCTGTACCGCGGCAACTACCAGGCCAAGCTGATCGAGCTGAAACTGCAGCATCACCAGATCCCTTATCGCCTGTCGGGGGGCAACAGCTTTTTCGGACGCCAGGAAGTGAAGGACCTGATGGCCTACTTCCGCCTGATCGTGAACCCGGACGATGACAACGCCTTCCTGCGGGTGATCAATGTGCCGCGCCGGGAAATCGGTTCGACCACCCTGGAAAAACTCGGCAACTACGCCACCGAACGCAAAATCTCGATGTACGCCGCCACCGACGAAATCGGCCTGGGCGAGCACCTGGACAGCCGCTTCACCGACCGGCTGGCGCGCTTCAAGCGCTTCATGGATAAGGTCCGCGAACAGTGCGCCGGGGAAGATCCGATTTCTGCGCTGCGCAGCATGGTAATGGACATCGACTACGAGAACTGGCTGCGCACCAACAGTTCCAGCGACAAGGCTGCCGACTACCGCATGAGCAACGTCTGGTTCCTGATCGAGGCGTTGAAGAACACCCTGGAAAAAGACGAAGACGGCGACATGACGGTCGAGGATGCCATCGGCAAACTCGTACTGCGCGACATGCTCGAGCGCCAGCAGGAAGAGGAGGACGGTGCCGAAGGTGTGCAGATGATGACGCTGCACGCCTCCAAGGGCCTGGAATTCCCCTATGTATTCATCATGGGCATGGAAGAAGAAATCCTGCCGCACCGCTCCAGCATCGAGGCCGACACCATCGAGGAAGAACGGCGCCTGGCCTATGTCGGGATTACCCGAGCCCGTCAGACGCTGGCCTTCACCTTCGCCGCCAAGCGCAAGCAATACGGCGAAGTGATCGACTGCGCCCCCAGCCGCTTTCTCGATGAACTGCCGCCGGACGACCTGGCCTGGGAAGGCAACGACGACACGCCGACAGAAGTCAAAGTCGTTCGCGGCAACAGTGCCCTGGCCGATATACGCGCGATGTTGAAGCGTTAGAATCGACTCCTTTTCACCACGCTTTTTACCCAATCCAGACGCCGAAGGCGTCACCAGAGGAGGCTTCATGGAAGCCCTGCACCAGAAAATCCGCGAGCAAGGCATCGTGCTTTCCGATCAGGTCCTGAAAGTCGACGCGTTCCTGAACCATCAGATCGACCCGCAGTTGATGAAGCTGATCGGCGACGAATTTGCCGCGTTGTTCAAGGACTCGGGCATCACCAAGATCGTCACCATCGAAGCCTCAGGGATTGCCCCGGCGATCATGACCGGGCTGAACCTGGGCGTACCGGTGATCTTCGCCCGCAAGCAACAGTCCCTGACCCTGACGGAAAACCTGCTGTCGGCCACCGTGTATTCGTTCACCAAGAAAACCGAAAGCACCGTCGCCATCAGCCCGCGGCACCTGACCAGCAGCGACCGGGTGCTGATCATCGATGACTTCCTGGCCAACGGCAAAGCCTCCCAGGCGCTGATCTCCATCATCAAGCAGGCCGGCGCGACCGTCGCCGGGCTGGGGATCGTGATTGAGAAGTCATTCCAGGGCGGTCGCGCGGAACTCGATGCCCAGGGCTACCGGGTTGAATCGTTGGCGCGGGTGCAGTCGCTGGCCGGTGGGGTTGTGACCTTCATCGACTGATCACTCATTCAACCCTGTGGGAGCGAGCCTGCTCGCGATAGCGGTCTGTCAGACACATTGGCGTAACAGACACTCCGCTATCGCGAGCAGGCTCGCTCCCACAGTGGAATGTGCACGCCGTTATGGCGCAGTCGCCTTGAGCCCCGCCAGCAGCAACCGCTGGCCCAACTCCTCCTTCAGCCCCTCAGGGCTGGCCAGCTGCATCCGCTCCAGGTGCCCGGCAAACTCCCAGGGCTCCGGCGCATCCAGGGCGGCCTTGCCCAGTTCCAGGATCTCGGTGAGCTTGAACTTGCTCTTGAGCCAGTTCAGTGCCCGCAGCAGGTCCCGCTCGACCTCATCGAAATCACACCCCAGCGGGTATTCGGGAAACAGAGCCGGATGCCGCGCCTGGATCGCCTGCAAGCGTTCCGATGTGTTGTCGGCGAACCGCGGATCGAGACGGAAGTTCTTCGGCAGCTTGCCGGCGCTTTGCGCCTGCTCGATCAGCCCGGGCTGGAAGCGTGAATCGCTGATATTCAGCAACGCCTCGATCACATCGGCGTCGGTCTTGCCTCGCAGGTCGGCGATGCCGTATTCGGTCACCACGATATCGCGCAAGTGCCGCGGAATCGTGCAATGGCCGTACTCCCAGACGATGTTCGAGCTGATCTCGCCCCCGGCCTCACGCCAACTGCGCAGCAGCAGGATTGAACGTCCGCCCTCCAGCGCATGGCCCTGGGCAACGAAGTTGTACTGCCCGCCCACGCCGCTGAGCACCCGCCCGTCTTCCAACTGATCGGACACTCCGGCCCCCATCAGGGTCATGGTGAAGACCGTGTTGATGAAACGGGCATCGAGGCGCTGCAGGCGCTTGAGTTGCTCCTGGCCGTGCAGCTCGTTGATGTAACTGATGCGGGTCATGTTGAATTCGCGGAGGCGGCTTTGCGGCAACTCGCGCAGGCGCTCGTAAAAACTGCGCGGGCCGAGGAAGAATCCGCCGTGTACGCAGATGCCATCGGGTTGCGCCGCCTCGTCGAGGGTCCCGGCGTTGGCCCGTTCCTGGGTCGGCTCGTCGGGGTAGACCTTGCGCCGGATGATCCCGGCCTCGGCCAGCACCAGCAAACCGTTGACGAACATTTCACTGCAACCGTACAGCCCTTTGGCAAACGGCTCGACCCCACCCTCGCGCTCGATCAGTTGCGCCCACTGGCTAAGGTTCAGGTCCGCCAGCAACGCCTGGTAACCGGCGTTATCAGCCTGACGCGCCAGCAGCGCCGCCGTCAATGCATCGCCCATGGCGCCGATGCCGATCTGCAGCGTCCCGCCATCGCGCACCAGGGTACTGGCGTGCAGGCCGATCAGATGGTCCTGCAAGCCCACCGGCATGTTCGGCGTGGAAAACAACGTGTGGCTGTCCTTCTCGTCGATCAACAGGTCGAAAGTGTCGATGCCGACTTCCGCGTCACCCGGCATGTACGGCAAATCGTTGTGCACCTGGCCGACCAGGAGGATGGTTTCTCCGGCGGCCCGGCGCTTGGCGATCATCGGCAGCAGGTCGAGGGTGATGTCCGGGTTGCAGCTCAGGCTCAGGCGATCCGGATGCTGTGGCTCGCTCGCCACCAATTGCGCCACCAGGTTCAAGCCGGCAGCGTTGATATCCCGGGCCGCGTGGCTGTAGTTGCTGCTGACATAGTTCTGCTGGGCCGACGCGCTGTGCAACAGGCTGCCGGGCTGCATGAAGAACTGCTCGACCCGTATGTTGGGTGGCAGGCTGTCCTGATGCAGGTCGGCCAGGTAATCCAGTTCGGGATAGTCGCCGAAGACTCGTTCGATAAAGGGCTCGAGGAAGCGCTTCTGCAGGCCATCGCCCAGTTTCGGCCGGCCCAGGCTCAGGGCCGTGTAGATGGTCAACTGTCGCTCGGGCAGTTGTGCGATGCGCCGGTACAGCGCGTTGGCGAACAGGTTGGGTTTGCCCAGCCCCAGAGGCATGCCCAGATGAATATGCGCGGGCAAGCGCTCGAGCACGTCATCCACCGCTTGTTCGATTGAACACAACTGCACCATCGCACCCTCCTGGACATTCCATGAATGTGGGTTGGACCGAGCTTGCCGGGTCTTGGTTGCGATGAACAGTGGGTAAAGAAGAAATTTATCAACTATTCAGATACTTGCATCGTTTCTTCATGAATCAACCTCAATTACCCCTTATATCCACTCAGAACTATCCTACGCCACATCCTACAAACACGCTTCAAACAAAGAAACCACCCACACATATAGATCATCAGACCCCACACTAAAATTACGAGCTTCATTCGACTATACCAGCCGCTTCCGATTGATCCCAATTTGATTGGGACTAATATCTATAATTAGAAATTCAGAACAATCTCCACACCGCAAAAGAGCCATGGAAAAAACTTGTCATCCCCAAACAGCTTAAAGCGAGGTTTTCATATGGATAGCTCCTAACGTCAATTGCCCAGCATGCCGACTCGCAACAACTAAACCGCGAATAAGAACGCGGTTCAGCCAAACCCAATAAGGATAATATTGAGGTGTACACATGCAAATTGACTTACAAGCGATTCAGAGCGCCCGGACAAATCTGTTCATTACTAGCGCTCCGATTTCGTCACTGGTAATTCAGGCCTATAGCAATCTGACTGCCGCATCGAGTGGTACTCGCCCCTGCACAAGCTGCTGCACTCAGTGTTGGAACCAATGCTGCTTTGCCACATACGGCTAATCGCTAAAGAGGTGGCCGACTCACTGTCGGCTACCTCCATACTCTTTTGGAACAATCATGACAAAACCTTTAGACTTCCTAAAAGCGCCCGCACTAGCGGACATGATCAAACTTCATACCGACTGTCCTGTCTGGCCGTATCTAGCATACTACATACAACAAAGCAAACAAGCATTTAAAGAAATTAATGGGCTGTCCGACAACGACAAATCGACAATCATTAATGGATTCCTTTGCAATCTAGCCTCCAGAATTACAGCAGCATCAAATAATGTTCTGTTCACTGAACGTGATATTTTTGAAAAAACCGTTCCTCTTGGGAAAATAACAGTTAGAGAACATTATGAAATTCTAAAAAAAACCGCACCTTACCTATTGAATATATTAACGGCCTATCCGGAACTGGATAGGTTATTAGAAAAAATGACAGACAATTTTATCGATCAAAGCTTTCGCCTAGCAAAAAACCTCTGCAACGACAAAAACTCCTTATGCAAAATAGTTAACATTCATCAGTTCCACACCTTGAAGCGATGTGATGTCTCGGAGGGCGAAACTCACAACGGATCCGCAACCGTATGCATATTGACGTTTTGTAACGGCGAACGAATAGTTTACAAGCCAAGAAACCTAGAGCTCGAATGTGCGGCGTCTACATTACTAAAAAATCTATCTGATAGCGCAGGTGAAGACTACGCCGACTGGACAATCCCTAGCTATATTGTTGGTTCAACACATGGATGGACACAGTATGTAGAACAACAGCCAGCCGACTCTGCAGATCACGTGACTCAATTCTATAAGAGGTCCGGTTTTTTACTTGGCTTCTGCACCGTATTTACTGCATCCGACATTACATCTGACAATCTTATCGCCCACGCAAATAGCCCAATCCCTATCGACTTGGAAACAATTTTTTATAACGTTCTTAATACTCCTAGCATACCCAAAGAAATACGATGGAATTCCACTCAGACCAGCATGCTCCCCAATTGGACTTGGAAGGGGACGGATGGGATAGGAGTGGACTTAAGTGCACTAGGAGGATTAAAGGAACAGTACGTAAGTTTAAACTTATATCAACACATAGAAGACAAACAAGGCAACGACAACTTTGGTATGGACGGAGTAAAAATCCTACCGGGAGAAAATGTGCTATATCGGAGTGGCGAGACCGTTAAACCGTGGGAGTATCAGGAGGAAATAATAGAAGGGTTCCAGTATTTTTTTCGCTTGGTAGCCGAGCACAAGGCGTCGATTATCGAAAAAATTAACAACCTCGCAAATCTGCCCTGTAGGTACGTACCTAGAGCGACAGCGACATATCATTACGCCATTCAATGCTCACTTCATGCATCGTTAATGAGCTCCACCGAAAACCGAAGAGCTTTTCTAAAAAAAATACTTGATAACGACACCGCACCGGCCATTGGCTTTTTGGACGCAGAAATACAAGCATGTTTAGATTTAGACATTCCATACGCAAAAAGCCAAGTTGGTAAACTTGAATTCACTGAGCCCTTTTACTCTGGCGAAGGGTATCTGAGTGATATCGATTATCTAGATGGATTATCCAATAGCATCGATTATCTGAAAAACCTATCAGAGGGTAGACAGGCTTTTGAGATCAGCTTAATAAAAAACACGTTGATCGCGATGCAAAACATGTACGAACATGATAAGAACCTCACTGATCATAAATTTCGCCAACATGACTGTCTGGATGAGGTAGACAATCACAGTTTAGGTTCGATACTACACACTGTCCAACAAGCACAAGATAAAAATATCGATTTTATAAAAAATCAGATCACAACCGAATTATCCTCCAATGGTTTATGGCTAGGATTTCACGCGTCACCGGGTGGGTATATAGAATACTCAGAACTAGGTGAAGACTATTATTACGGTTTAACCGGGATCCTCTATGGATGCACCCTGGCCAGTAAATGGGTAGCTATACCACAAGCAGTGATTCGCGCATTACTGGACCAAGTATATATAAGAGTTCACACAAAGCTTACCAACCCAGGCGCCCATCTAGGCGGATTCCACTTTGGTCTTTCGTCTGCGATCTTGCCATTGTATATCAGCCTCTCCTACCATAACGACAAACGATGCGAAGACTTATTACTCGGGTATAAAACTTACCTAAACTCTGTCCTCAATGAAAGTTGGTGGCAAAAATATTTCTGGGGAAATGACCTGCTTTCCGGGACATTTGGAACACTGACGGTGACCACCAAACTTTACGAACTCACCAACGATCCGGTTTTCTCCTCACTAAGCAAAAGACTTTACACCAAAATCGAATCTGAGTTAGGCACCATCAACGGGCGTAGGATAGTAACTTTCGACAAATCCATAACCACTCGCGATGACGGGTTACTCAGCGGCATATCTCACGGCGTTATGGGTTGCGCATATGCAATTTTTTACTTCAATAAAGCCATCATGAACAGCAAATCGACTCACTCGATCTTCTTAGATTTATTAAACTGGGAATTGTCTGAGTTCGATGTCGACATTGAAAACTGGAAAGACTACCGCAGAAGGTCTATTGACTCCTCACTTGGGGAGTTTGCTTGGAGCCATGGCCTACCTGGAAATTACCTAGCACTCCATTACTTCGCCTCCGAAGGCGTTGAGGACGCAGCCAATTTTTTAGCGAGGTATCCTACCGATAAAATATTTTCTTACGAAAATTTACTCAAGCGAAAACGCCCCATTAATGACTCTCTTTGTCATGGAGCATATGGGCTATTGAATTTAATAAAAAAATTAAATCCAGACACCCCACCTGATCATCGAATTTATATCTGGGCCAACGTACTAAATCTGGCAGAACATGATGTCCGCGAGTTAAGAACCAGATCGGCCGACCCTTTGGGTTTGTGGGTGGGGAAGGTAGGCTCACTACTGGGATCAATAGGGGTACTTAATAATGACTTTGAATTTCCATTTCTCGCCCACGAGATGAAGCACATATAACAATGATTTCAAATCTGAGGATAATTTTAATGGGGATGGCCGTTGCATTTACCAGCATCGCTTCCCCATATTTAATAGGCATGACAATCAACTCTTACACTAATTACGGAGAAATTAATAAGCTCGTTATTTTTGCGATCTGCTTGTTCATCGTAATGAGTCCATGCGCGAGATTAGCGTCAAACCTATACACCCAAAAACTTTCTGCACTTACTCGAAAACGGCTGAAATCCAGGCTAACAAACGTGATAATTCCCAATATGACTATTTCAAGCTATGGCGAAGCAATCGATTTGATCGACGGTGATGTGGAAGGCGCAATCTACTTGTATCACAACATTTACCTGGACATCACCCTAAACCTCGGAATCCTTCTACCCTCTCTCTTTATCATTTTCTCCTACAACTCCCTGATCATCATCGCACCACTGGCTGCAATTTTGTACATCATCATAATTAAATTATTTTTCCGAAAGTTATATTTACGTTCACATGAGGAATACGTCGAGACAAACACCCATCTAATTTGCAGTATCAGCACAGCGAAAAGTAGTGTTCCACGGTCAAACTTCGATGACCTTCAAAAAAACTGCAATACGATCAGGCTTCTTTCATTATTTGCTAAAGGCAAAATATCACTTCTTGAATTTTTCTCTAACCTCCATTATTTGCTTGGTATCATTTTATTATTTTACCTTGGATCTAGCCTTACCACTGAAGGCACGTTGCCTATCGGTGATTTCGTTTCAGCAGCTATCTATTTAGAGCGGGTGCTTCTGCCGACAGCCTCGCTCATCAGCATCTATTATGCTACCAGCGAGGCGCGCTATCGTCGGAAGCGGATTAACCAATGCCTGCAGGGAACGCTTGATGAGTAATATCCTAAGACGACACTTAACAATACTAACATTTGTCATCCTGTGCCTTATCTTATCGGTCGGTTGTCAACTGCTCATACCGCATATTATTTCGGAGGGAATATCAAAAATAGCTGATACGACTTACATCATGAACCTATTACAGAGCCTAGTATTTATTTTTATCGCAAAAGGCGTTTTGCAAGGAATCACAGATAGCCTTAACACCTACATTGAAACAACGTTGCGAATGGACCTAATCAAATACATTTATGAAAACCACAACCACACAACATACGGTGCTTTCATGACACGTATAACAGAGGATGCAGAACGTATAGCAGCAGCGATATCGAGTTCTCTTTACTTTCTTGGCTCTACTCTGTTGGCGCTGTCCACCTCTTATTTACTTATAGTCGAAACCCCTTACTTTCTATTACCTTTATCAATTATTTGGTCGATTACAGCATACCAATTAAAAAAACACTCATCAGCTACCGCCAGGTGCTACAAAACTGAAATAAATAAAGAAGAGCAGTATAAGCTGTCAACTCTAAAGCTAATCGAGCACTTTAGATCCATTTCGCGCAATGACATGCATGCGCGATACTATTTACACCTTGACGAAGCGATAGCGGCCCGCTATGAGTATCAAAAACTAAATTTGCTAATCTGCTTTGCCCCTGAATTCTTGATTGCCACCACCACTGTATTAATCATTGTATTTATTGCAATCGCCTCTCCCGAATTTTTTGGATCAAAATACATTTACTACCTTGGGTACTTAGGACTATTCTCAATGGCAAGTCGTCACTCCCTTGAAACTGCACTCTCTTTGATAGGGGTCAATGAATCCGTAAAACGAGTTTTCAAAGGTACAAAACATGAATAATTTTTATCTACGGGAAGTCCGCATAAAGCCCGGAGTCAGTACTCGCCCTTGTTTACGTAATTTATTTCCGATCACCTTTTCTCATCGTATAACAATAGTTATAGGTGAAAATGGGTGCGGAAAATCTACATTGCTAGAGGGCATTGCTGTCAAATTGGGATGCAATCCTGAGGGAGGAGGAAAGAACTTCATATTTAAAACAGAAGACACTCATTCTGACCTTCATCAAAAACTAATACTGTCGAAGGGACACATCAAGGAAAAAGACCTATTTTTTTATAGGGCAGAAACTTTCTATAATCTGAACACAGAAATCCGGCGCCTGGATGAAGAACGGAGTTTTGGACCTGAGATAAAGACTTATTATGGTGGCCAAGACTTACACACCATTTCTCACGGGGAAGCCATGGAAAAACTTTTTCAATGCAGATTCAATAATAAAGGGCTTTATATTCTCGACGAGCCTGAAGCTTCTTTATCCCCACAACGGCAGCTGGCTTTCATTCTGCGAATCTTTGAACTTGCCAACCAAGGAGCGCAGTTTATTATTGCAACCCATTCACCAATAATCATGTCAATGCCGGGATGCGAGCTACTTGAGATAGCTGATGGGACACTCAATAAAATACAACCGACTGAAACAAGCGCCTATAGCATCTATAAGTCGGTCTTGAATTCGTCAGGTGATTTTTTAAGAAAGCTGGTCTTTGCCAAGGAAGATAATTGAATGTGTTCGTGTTCAAATTCAGCCAGCCAAAAGCGGACCTTACGGCCCGCTTTAAACCTGATTGATTTTTTAAAGACCAGACATCTCTTTGATGGCGCCCTTGAGCTCTTCATCCGAGCAATCGGCGCAGGTGCCTTTTGGCGGCATGGCGTTGATGCCGGTAATGGCCTTGGCCAGGATGCCGTCGAGGCCGCCCTGGTGATCGGCGCGCTCTTTCCAGGCTGCCGTGTCACCGATTTTCGGCGCACCCAGCAGGCCGGGACCGTGGCAAGCATTGCAATGTTTGGCAATGATATCTTTCGACGCCTTGGCACCGCCAGCGCCGCCCGCGGCAGTGGCAACCTCCATACCTTTGCATTCTTTCCCCTGGACGCAGACCTGGCCAACGGGTTCGAGGCGCTTGGCGATTTCGTCGGTGGTCGCCGCTTGGGCACTGACTGCCCATAGGGCCAATACGGTTGCTGGTGCAGCCAGCATTTTCATAATTAGGTTCACGCGTACACCCTCAATGGTGGCTAGTCACGCCTGCGGCCACGGTTTGCAGGCGGGCGCAAGTATAGCGGTAAGCCCGTCACACTGAAACAACCCCAAAGTCGCAAGGGTCTTGTTTGCAGTGACAACGCATTCCCTGGGCGCCTTTGCCGTGCGGGGCCGGCGCCGTTTTTTCTAGAAATTGGCCGGTGTGGCTGCGCTGATCAGTCGCGCCGGCACGTCGAACGGATTACGGAAACGGTGGGGCTTGGTGCTTTCGAAATAGTAGCTGTCGCCAGCCTCGAGCACGAAGGTTTCGACGCCAACTACCAATTCCAGCCGCCCTTCCACCAGGATTCCGGTTTCCTCGCCCTCATGGGTGAGCATCTCTTCACCGGTATCGGCACCCGGCGGATAGATCTCGTTGAGGAAGGCGATCGCCCGGCTCGGATGCGCCCGGCCCACCAGCTTCATGGTCACGGCACCGTCGGAGATGTCGATCAGTTCGTTGGCTTTGTAGACGATCTGGGTCGGTTTCTCCTGAAGAATTTCCTCGGAGAAAAACTCGACCATGGACATGGGAATCCCGCCAAGGACCTTGCGCAGCGAGCTGATCGAGGGGCTGACGCTGTTCTTCTCGATCATCGAAATAGTGCTGTTGGTGACGCCCGCGCGCTTGGCGAGTTCACGCTGGGAAAGGCCTTTGAGTTTACGAATGGATTGCAGTCGTTCACCGACGTCCAATGCTGGAGCCTCCAGGGAATCAGGTTGTGAGGAAAGTGACCGTTATCATGGCGACAGCGTTCAGTATTTACAACACTTTGACCCGAATCCTGTGCGGTGAAGCGACTTTCGGTCGTTGGCGCCGTGCATCAATGCCCGGAATAGAGCCGTGGCACCCGCCGCAGGTTGCAGAAAATCTGATAGGGGATCGTGTCGGCGGCCTTGGCAACGTCGCTGGCAAGGATGTGCTTGCCCCACAACTCAACGGTCGAGCCGAGCCCGGCCTGGGGGACATCGGTCAAGTCGACACACAGCATGTCCATCGACACGCGTCCGACCAGTTGGCTGCGCTGCCCATCCACCAGCACCGGTGTACCGGTGGGCGCCTGGCGTGGGTAGCCGTCGGCATACCCCATGGCGACCACGCCGACCCGGGTCGGTTGCGTGGTCATAAAACGGGCACCGTAGCCCACCGGTTCGCCGGCGGGCAATTCGCGCACGCTGATGATCTTCGACTCCAGGGTCATCACCGCTTGCAGGCGCGAGGCGGCGGCGTTGGGCTCATCAAAGGGCGTGGCCCCGTAGAGCATGATGCCAGGGCGTACCCAGTCGCTGGGTATCTGCGGCCACCCCAGCACGGCGGGTGAGTTTCGCAGGCTGATCTGCGCCACCAGGCCCTGGCGGGCTTTGTCGAAGGTCGCCAGTTGCTCGGTGCTGCTGGGGTCGTGCAGTTCATCGGCACGGGCGAAGTGGCTCATCAAGACGATCTTCGCCACTTTGCCGCTGGCCAGCAGGCGACGGTAGGCCGCCTGGTAATCCGCCGGATGCAGGCCGACCCGGTGCATGCCGGAATCGAGCTTGAGCCAGACAGTGATCGGCTGGCTCAGCGCGGCTTTTTCAATCGCTTCGAGCTGCCACAACGAATGCACCACGCACCAGAAATCATGCTCGACGATCAACGGCAGCTCACTGACCTCGAAAAAACCCTCCAGCAGCAGGATCGGCCCACGGATCCCGGCGGCCCGCAGTTCCAAGGCCTCTTCGATGCAGGCAACGGCGAACCCGTCCGCCGCGTCCTGCAGCGCCTCGGCGCAACGCACTGCGCCGTGCCCATAGGCGTCGGCCTTGATCACCGCAAGGGCCTTGGCCCCCGTGACTTCGCGGGCCAATTGGTAGTTGTGACGCAGGGCTTGGAGATCGATCAGGGCACGGGCAGGACGCATGGCGGCGGACTTCTAGGCGGTCATGAATAAAAAACCGGTGCTGGCTGACAGCATGAACCACCAACAGCACCGGGAGAGGGATCGTTTGGGCCGATATTTAAGGCAGCGCGGCCACGACGGACAGCTCCACCAGGATCTCCGGCTCGCACAGCTTGGCTTGCACTGTGGCACGGGCCGGGGCGACGCCCATGGGCAACCAGTTGTCCCAGACAGCGTTCATGCCTTCGAAGTGGGCCTCGATGTCCTTCAGGTAGATCGTCACCGACAGCAAACGATTCTTGTCGGTTCCGGCCATGTCCAGCAATCGCTCGATATTGACCAGGCTTTCGCGGGTCTGCTGCTCAATGCCGGCGGTCATGTCGTCGCCGACCTGCCCGGCCAAGTAAACGGTGCCGTTGTGCACGACAACCTGGCTCATGCGGTCATTGGTGAGCTGGCGCTGGATTGACATGTTTTGCGGACTCCTGGTGTTTGCTGCCATAACGGGAAATATCGAGGCCTTCGGCGCTGATCTGGGGTTTTTTCTTCGCCATCAGATCGGCCAACAGGCGACCGGAACCACAAGCCATGGTCCATCCGAGGGTGCCGTGGCCGGTGTTCAGGAACAGATTCTTGAAGGGCGTGGCCCCCACGATTGGCGTGCCGTCCGGGGTGGTCGGGCGCAAGCCGGTCCAGAAGCTGGCCTGGGCCAGGTCGCCGCCCTGAGGATAAAGGTCGTTGACGATCATCTCCAGGGTTTCGCGCCGACGCGGATTGAGGGACAGGTCAAAACCGGCGATTTCCGCCATGCCGCCCACCCGAATGCGGTTGTCGAACCGGGTGATCGCGACCTTGTAGGTTTCGTCGAGAATGGTCGAAGTCGGCGCCATCGCCGGGTTGGTGATCGGCACGGTCAGGGAGTAGCCCTTGAGCGGATACACCGGTGCACGAATCCCGAGGGGCTTGAGCAGTTGCGGCGAATAGCTGCCCAGGGCGAGGACGTAGCGGTCGGCGGTTTCCAGCTTACCGTCGATCCAGACACCGTTGATGCGGTCACCGGCGAAGTCCAGGCGCTGGATATCCTGGCCGAAGCGGAATTGCACACCGAGCTTCTCGGCCATTTCCGCCAGGCGCGTGGTAAACATCTGGCAGTCACCAGTCTGGTCGTTGGGCAGGCGCAAGGCGCCAGCCAGAATGTCGGTGACATTGGCCAAGGCTGGTTCAACCCGGGCAATGCCCTCGCGGTCGAGCACTTCGAACGGCACACCCGACTCTTTCAACACCGCGATGTCTTTTGCCGCGCCATCGAGCTGGGCCTGGGTGCGGAACAGTTGGGTGGTCCCCAGGCTACGGCCCTCGTAGGCAATGCCGGTTTCGGCGCGCAGCTCGTCGAGGCAGTCACGGCTGTACTCGGACAGGCGCACCATGCGCTCCTTGTTGATGGCATAGCGGCTGGCGGTGCAGTTGCGCAGCATCTGTGCCATCCACAGGTATTGGTCAATGTCGGCAGTGGCCTTGATCGCCAGCGGCGCATGCCGCTGCAGCAGCCACTTGATGGCCTTGAGCGGTACGCCCGGTGCCGCCCACGGCGAGGCATAACCCGGCGACACCTGGCCGGCGTTGGCGAAACTGGTTTCCATGGCAGGCGCCGGCTGACGGTCGACCACCACCACTTCAAACCCGGCACGGGCCAGATAATAAGCACTGACGGTACCGATGACGCCGCTACCCAAGACCAGAACGCGCATGTTGTTGCCCTCATCGCGGATAACCGCTGACGTTTGTTGTACATAGCTTTGATGGGGGCAGTGTAAAAAAGATTAGCCAGTGCTTTTCACTATATAAACACCTATATTTGGCGAGAATTCTCGGCAAAAACCCTTTTCACGGAGGCGCATCACCTGTGCGTACCAACACTCAGACCAAACGTGAGCTGGACAAGATCGACCGCAACATCCTGCGCATTCTCCAAGCGGATGGGCGGATTTCCTTCACGGAACTGGGGGAAAAGGTTGGACTCTCCACGACGCCCTGCACCGAGCGGGTGCGGCGCCTGGAGCGCGAGGGCATCATCATGGGCTACAACGCCCGGCTCAATCCGCAGCACCTGAAGGGGAGCCTGCTGGTGTTTGTCGAGATCAGCCTCGACTACAAATCCGGCGACACATTCGAAGAGTTCCGACGCGCCGTGCTGAAACTGCCTCACGTGTTGGAATGTCACCTGGTGTCAGGGGACTTCGACTACCTGGTGAAAGCACGGATTTCCGAGATGGCGTCATACCGCAAGCTGCTGGGGGACATCCTGCTCAAACTGCCCCATGTGCGCGAATCCAAGAGCTATATCGTGATGGAAGAGGTGAAGGAGAGCTTGAACCTGCCGATTCCAGACTGAGCCTGGATCCACCTTCCTTGAACAAGCAGAGATCCATTGTGCGCGAGCTTGCTCGCGAAGGCCGCGACTCGGTATCCCTATCTGCTAGACCAACACCTGCCGAGTGCTGGCCATGTACTCATGAATCTGCTTCTCGACCCGCGGATGAATCAGTTCCACCGGCCGCCGTCCATTGGGACACGGTAACGTCGCGGTGGTGCCGAACAGCCGGCAGATCAGCGGGCGCTCGTCGTAGACGGTGCAACCGTTGGGCCCCAGGTGCACGCAGTCGAGCGCGTCCATGGCCGCGTCCTGTTCGGCGCGGGTCTTGCGGGGCAAGCGGGCCATTTCCTCGGGCGAGGTGGTCACCGGACCGCAGCAGTCATGGCAGCCCGGCACGCACTCGAACGAGGGAATCTGCTGGCGTAGCGTGCGGATTGTTTGACTGTTGCAACTCATTGGGGCGATTACCGAAGGAGACGGCCCAGGATTCTGCCTTAAAAGCCGCGCACCAGACAGCACTCGCCGACCGGTGTTGCCCAGCGGGGAATCCCCGGCTTATGCTCCGTAAGATTTCTCAAACACAAGAATCAGGATTACGCACATGAACGCCCGTGTTCAGCAACCTGTCCCGAGCCACGCGCACGCCGCCTCTTATTACGCCGCCAGCAGCCTGCCGCAACCGGACCATCCGCTGCTGCAGGGTGAATTGCTGGCGGATGTCTGCGTGGTCGGCGGCGGGTTCTCCGGGTTGAACACGGCGATCGAACTGGCCGAGCGCGGCATGAGTGTGGTGCTGCTGGAAGCGCACCGGATCGGCTGGGGCGCAAGCGGCCGCAACGGCGGCCAATTGATTCGTGGCGTCGGTCATGGCCTCGACCAGTTTGCACCGATCATCGGCGCCGACGGCGTGCGCCAGATGAAGCTCATGGGCCTCGAGGCCGTGGAAATCGTCCGACAGCGCGTCGAACGCTTTCAGATCCCGTGCGACCTCACCTGGGGTTACTGCGACCTCGCCAACAAGCCCAGCGACCTGGAAGGCTTCGCCGAAGACGCCGAAGAACTGCGCAGCCTGGGTTATCGCCACCCGACCCGACTGCTGCAAGCCAACGAAATGCACAGCGTCGTGGGTTCGGACCGTTACGTCGGTGGGTTGATCGACATGGGCTCGGGCCATCTGCATCCACTGAACCTGGCCGTGGGCGAAGCTGCCGCCGCGCAGCAACTGGGGGTCAGGCTATTCGAGCAATCGGCGGTCACACGTATCGACTACGGTCCTGAAGTGAAGGTGCACACCCAACAGGGCTCGGTCCGTGCCAAGACGCTGGTGCTGGGCTGCAACGCCTACCTCAATGGACTCAATCCGCAACTGGGCGGCAAAGTGTTGCCCGCCGGCAGCTACATCATCGCCACCGAACCTTTGAGCCAGGCCCAGGCACAGGCGCTGTTGCCGCAGAACATGGCGGTCTGCGATCAACGCGTGGCCCTGGATTACTACCGGCTTTCGGCGGATCGACGCTTGCTGTTTGGCGGGGCCTGTCACTATTCCGGCCGTGACCCACAGGACATCGGCGCCTACATGCGTCCAAAGATGCTCAAGGTCTTCCCGCAGTTGGCGGATGTGAAAATCGATTATCAGTGGGGCGGGATGATTGGCATTGGCGCCAACCGTTTGCCGCAGATCGGCCGGCTCAAGGATCAGCCCAACGTCTATTACGCCCAAGCCTATTCCGGCCATGGGGTGAACGCCACGCACCTGGCCGGCAAATTGTTGGCCGAAGCGATCAGCGGGCAGCACAGCAGCGGTTTCGATCTGTTCGCCCAGGTTCCGCACATGACGTTCCCTGGCGGCAAGCACCTGCGCTCGCCGCTATTGGCGCTGGG
Source organism: Pseudomonas sp. RL_5y_Pfl2_73 (assembly GCF_963970515.1). Taxonomy (NCBI): domain Bacteria; kingdom Pseudomonadati; phylum Pseudomonadota; class Gammaproteobacteria; order Pseudomonadales; family Pseudomonadaceae; genus Pseudomonas; species Pseudomonas sp. RL_5y_Pfl2_73. The sequence continues at coordinate 140,385 of NZ_CAXAPD010000010.1, forward strand.
AATGTTGTGGCATCGCTTGAAAGAGTTGGTCTAAAGAGCTTCAACACCACTGACAACACGATCGCGGGCAAGCCTTGCTCCCACAGGTCACCTTCAATCTGTGGGAGCAAGGCTTGCCCGCAACCGCAGCCTCAGGAACCACACCGTTTCAAAGCCGCCAGAACGGCTTGAGCCCCTCCTCCCGCGCCTGCTCCCGACTCAGCCCAATATCACGCAACTGTTCGGGTGTAAGGTCCAACAAGGCTTGGCGTGTATGCAGACGAAGCCAGAACAGGGCCCAACGGCTCAGGCCGGATGGCGGATTGCGCAACATCGCGCTGCGCAGCCCCTTCTCCTGCCCTGCCGCCAGTTCCTGACTGTGTAACGTCAGCCGCACATCGCTCAAGCCGTTCATTTTGATCGCTCCTGTTTACTTGGGTAGCCAGAGGTTTCATGATGCGCGGACGGCCAAAAGCAATACAGATTCAACTAATTCATTTTATAAGCATACAGATTCGGTATTTCCGCGACTGAATCGTCATTTTCCACCCCAACTGTATCGGTTGCAGTGGTCCATCTCATCGGGAGCGCACCATGACCCTCTACGTGAACCTCGCCGAATTGCTCGGCACCCGCATCGAACAGGGCTTCTACCGCCCCGGCGACCGGCTGCCATCAGTGCGGGCATTGAGCACGGAACATGGGGTCAGCCTGAGTACGGTGCAGCAGGCCTATCGCGTGCTGGAAGACAGCGGGCTGGCGATGCCGAGACCCAAGTCCGGCTATTTCGTACCCGTGAGCCGAGCATTGCCCGACCTGCCGGTGGTAGGCCGTCCGGCCCAGCGCCCAGTGGATATTTCCCAGTGGGACCAGGTGCTGGAGCTGATCCGCGCGGTACCGCGCCCGGACGTGGTGCAACTGGGACGCGGCATGCCCGATATCCATTCGCCGACCATGAAACCGCTACTGCGCAGCCTGGCGCAGATCAGCCGCCGACAAGACATGCCCGGTCTGTATTACGACAACATCTACGGCAACCTCGCGCTGCGTGAGCAGATCGCCCGGCTGTCGCTGGACTCCGGCTGTCAACTGGGCTCCAACGATTTGATCGTCACCACCGGCTGTCACGAGGCCCTCTCGGTCAGCATCCGCGCCACCTGCGAACAAGGCGATATCGTCGCGGTGGACTCACCCAGTTTTCACGGGGCCATGCAAACCCTCAAGGGCCTGGGCATGAAGGCGTTGGAAATCCCCACCGACCCGCTCACCGGCATCAGTCTGGATGCACTGGAACTGGCGCTGGAGCAATGGCCCATCAAGGCCATACAGTTGACCCCCAGCTGCAATAACCCGCTGGGCTACATCATGCCCGACGCCAATAAACGCGCCCTGCTGAACCTGGCACAACGCTTCGACGTGGCGATCATCGAAGATGATGTGTATGGCGAGTTGGCCTACACGTACCCTCGCCCGCGCACCATCAAGTCCTTCGATGAAGACGGCCGTGTCCTGCTCTGTAGTTCATTTTCCAAGACCCTGGCTCCCGGCCTGCGCATTGGCTGGGTCGCGCCAGGCCGGTATCTGGAGCGGGTGCTGCACATGAAATACATCAGCACCGGCTCCACCGCGCCACAACCACAGATCGCCATTGCCGAATTTCTCAAGGGCGGGCATTTCGAACCCCATTTGCGCCGGATGCGTACGCAATACCAGCGCAATCGCGACGTAATGATTGATTGGGTCAGCCGCTATTTTCCGCCGGGCACCCGAGCCAGTCGCCCGCGGGGCAGCTTCATGTTGTGGGTCGAGTTGCCAGAAGGCTTCGACACGCTGAAGCTCAATCGGGCCCTGCTCGACCAAGGCGTGCAGGTCGCCGTTGGCAGCATCTTTTCGGCATCGGGCAAGTACCGCAACTGCCTGCGAATGAACTACGCTGCCAAGCCAACGCCCCAGATCGAAGAGGCCGTACGCAAGGTCGGAACCGCCGCTATGGCATTGTTGAACGAAACCCAGCGCGACGTCGTCTGAACTTTACCCAGGGAAGCAGCACCCAACAGCCGATCAACGTGAACAAGCGGAACGATTCTACGTGAGATCCAGACCGATCCTGCCTGCGCTGCTGTTAGTCATCTCACTGCTGAGCGGCTGCGCCAGTCTTGATGTCACTCGCGAGCCCTCCCAAGCCTTACCGGCCGCCGAATCTTCGTTCGGCCGCTCGGTCCAGGCTCAAGCTGCCGCCCATGAAGGGCGCTCGGGCTTTCGGCTGCTGTCGGACAGCACCGACGCGTTCATTGCCCGGGCCGAGTTGATCCGCCACGCCCAAGGCAGCCTGGACTTGCAGTACTACATCGTCCACGACGGCATCAGCACGCGGATGCTGGTGGATGAATTGCTCAAGGCCGCCGACCGGGGCGTGCGCGTGCGCATCCTGCTGGACGACACCACCAGCGATGGCCAGGATCAGATCATCGCGACCCTCGCCGCTCATCCGCAGATCCAGATTCGCCTGTTCAACCCGCTGCACCTGGGACGCGCCACTGGCGTGACCCGCAGCCTCGGGCGCCTGCTCAACCTGTCACAGCAACACCGCCGGATGCACAACAAGTTGTGGCTGGCGGACAACAGCATGGCCATCGTCGGCGGCCGTAACCTGGGCGACGAGTATTTCGACGCCGAACCCAACCTGAACTTCACCGACATCGACCTGCTCGGTGTCGGCCCGGTGGCCGAACAATTGGGGCACAGCTTCGACCAATATTGGAACAGCGCTCTGAGCAAACCCATCGAACAGTTCCTGTCCCATCGCCCCACACCCAAGGACCTGGCCAACAACCGCCAGCGCCTGCAAGAGTCCCTGGAGCAGACCCAAAAGGAGAATCACGCGCTCTACCAGCAGTTGACCGCCTACAAGACCCAACCGCGCCTGGACACTTGGCGCGATCAGTTGATCTGGGCCTGGAACAAGGCGCTGTGGGACGCGCCCAGCAAAGTCCTGGCCAAGGATGAGCCGGACCCGCAGCTGTTGCTGACTACACAACTGGCCCCCGAGCTGACGGGCGTCAGCAAAGAGCTGATCATGATTTCCGCCTACTTCGTCCCCGGCCAACCAGGTTTGGTGTACCTGACCAGTCGCGCCGATGCCGGTGTGTCGGTGAGCCTGCTGACCAACTCCCTGGAAGCCACCGACGTGCCCGCCGTGCATGGCGGCTATGCGCCGTACCGCAAGGCCCTGCTGCAACATGGTGTACGGCTGTTCGAACTTCGCCGACAACCGGGCGACACCGGCAGCAGCCCTCACCTGTTCTACAGTAAGTCCTACGGCGAATCGGACTCCAGCCTGCACAGCAAGGCGATCATCTTCGACCAGCAGAAATCGTTCATCGGCTCGTTCAATTTCGACCCGCGCTCGGTGCTGTGGAACACCGAAGTCGGCGTGCTGGTGGACAGCCCCGAACTCGCCAGCCAAGTGCGCGAACTGGCCTTACAGGGCATGGCGCCGGCCCTGAGCTATCAGGCCAGACTGGAGGATGGAACGCTTGTATGGACCACCGAAGACAACGGGCAGACGCACGATCTAGACCGCGAGCCGGGCAGTTGGTGGCGCCGGTTCAATGCCTGGTTCAGCACGATGATCGGGCTGGAGCAAATGTTGTAAGCCTGCACAAACCGTCGCGGGCTCAGGCTGTTTGTGTCGCTCCGAACGCCCCTTGGCGCAACAGCAGGATCACTAGACCAAACGCCCCTGCGGCCATGAACAAAGGCAACGCATGCCCGCTGATCCACTGGCTGCCCGCTCCCGCCGCCAGTGGGCCGATCAGGCAACCAAGGCCCCACAGTTGCGCGACATGGGCGTTGGCCCGCACCAGCGCATCGTCGCGGTAACGCTCGCCGATCAGGATCAACGACAACGTGAACAAACCGCCGGCACTGGCACCGAACAGCACCCACAGCGGCCAGATCAACAGGGTATCGATCAACAGCGCAACCGCCAGGCTCGATAACATCAGCGCCACCGCACAGCCCGTCAACAGCGCCCGGCGAGACACGCGATCAGCCAGAGCGCCGATGGGCAACTGCAACAAGGCATCACCGACCACCACGGTGCTGACCATCGCCAGCGCTATGTCGGCAGTGAAACCCTGACGCAGGCAATACACCGGCAGCAGCGTGAGAATCATGGCCTCGAACGCGGCGAACAACGAAACCGCCCAGGCAATCGCCGGCAAACCTCGGCAAAACGTCCACAAATCGCCGAACGTGACGCTGCCGGCCTCGCTGCTCGGCGCACCGCTACGGCCCAGCAACAGCAGGGGTGCGATCAGCAGCAGGCCGACGCCGACCCAGAATCCATAGTCATGATCAGTCCCCAGCGCGCCCAGCAGCAGCGGGCCGGACAACTGGCTCAGGGCGTAACTGCTGCCGTACAGCGCCACCAGTCGGCCACGCCATTTCTCAATGACCAACTGATTGATCCAGCTTTCACCGAGAATGAACACCAAGGTCAGGACCACACCAATGACCAGGCGCAGCAGCAACCAGACAGGATAGCTGGGCAACAGCGCCAGCAACCCGATGGACACTGCGCCACCCCACAGGCACAGGCGCATCAACGCCGCCGTGCCGAACCGCGCCGCCAACCGGCTCGACACCTTGGCTCCGAGCAACACCCCCACGGCCGGCATGGCGGCCATCACGCCAATGGCGAACGAGCCATAGCCCCAACCCTCCAGGCGCAGCGACACCAGCGGCATACTCACGCCCAAGGCCAGGCCGACACTCAGGACAGACGCCAACACGGCGAAATAGGTCGCCCAACGCATTTCCACGCTCCTGTGGAGGGCTATCAATCTCAGCCATCCCACAAAAGGGATCAGAGCTTGATCCAGGTCGACTTCAGCTCGGTGTATTTGTCGAACGCATGCAACGACTTGTCGCGACCATTGCCCGATTGCTTGAAGCCACCGAACGGCGCGGTCATGTCGCCGCCGTCGTACTGGTTGACCCATACGCTGCCGGCACGTAGCGCCTTGGCGGTCAGGTGGGCCTTGGAGATGTCCTTGGTCCATACCGCTGCAGCCAGGCCGTACGGTGTGTCATTGGCGATCTCGATAGCCTGCTCGGCAGTGTCGAAAGCGATGACTGATAACACCGGGCCGAAAATCTCTTCCTGGGCAATTTTCATCGCGTTGCTCACGCCATCGAAAATCGTCGGCTCGACGTACGTACCGCCTGTTTCCTCAAGGATGCGCTTGCCGCCGGCCACCAGTTTGGCGCCGTCGCTGTGCCCGGCCTCGATGTAGGACAGCACGGTGTTCATCTGCTGGGTATCGACCAGAGCGCCGACATTGCTGGCCGGGTCCAGGGGGTTGCCAGGTTTCCAACCCTTTAGGGCTTCGATCACCAGTGGCAGGAACGTGTCCTTGATAGAGCGCTCCACCAACAACCGCGAGCCGGCGGTGCAGACTTCGCCTTGGTTGAAGGCAATGGCGCTGGCGGCGGATTCGGCGGCGGCTTGCAGGTCCGGGGCATCGGCGAACACGATGTTCGGGCTCTTGCCGCCAGCTTCCAGCCAGATACGCTTCATGTTGGATTCGCCGGAGTAAATCATCAGTTGCTTGGCGATTTTGGTAGAACCGGTGAACACCAGCGTATCGACGTCCATATGCAGGGCCAGGGCCTTGCCGACAGTGTGGCCGTAGCCTGGCAGCACGTTCAGCACGCCTTTGGGAATGCCAGCCTCGATCGCCAGTGCGGCGATACGGATGGCCGTCAGCGGAGATTTTTCCGACGGCTTGAGCACCACCGAGTTACCGGTGGACAGCGCCGGGCCGAGCTTCCAGCAGGCCATCATCAACGGGAAGTTCCAGGGCACGATAGCGCCCACGACACCCACCGGCTCGCGGGTCACCAGGCCCAACTGGTCGTGGGGGGTGGCCGCCACTTCGTCGTAGAGTTTGTCGATGGCTTCGCCGCTCCAGCTCAAGGCTTGGGCCGCGCCGGGAACGTCAATGTTCAGGGAATCACTGATCGGCTTGCCCATGTCCAGGGTTTCAAGCAGGGCCAGTTCTTCGGCGTGCTCCTTGAGCAGGCCGGCAAAACGAATCATGGTGGCTTTGCGCTTGCTGGGTGCCAGGCGTGACCAAACGCCAGAATTGAAGATGGCGCGAGCGTTTTCGACCGCACGCTGGGCGTCGGCGACGTCACAGCTGGCGACCTTGCCCAGCAGGCGGCCATCGACCGGACTGAGGCAATCGAAGGTTTCGCCGGACACCGCATCGGTGTACTCGCCGTTGATGAAGGCGCGGCCTTCGATCTTCAGGTCGCGGGCGCGTTGTTCCCAGTCAGCACGAGTCAGGGTGGTCATGCGTGTGTCCTCCTCTTATTGAGTACGAGCGCCGCGCAATGCGCAGCGCTCAAAAGAATTCTGCCCGGCCAGTCTGTTTGCGACGCTATTTTCGACACGGGCACCCGCCACCCTAAACCAGCGGCCGGGCAAGTTTCAATATATTTGACACAACGCCGGCAAACGGCCTTGCGATGTTCGTTTTAATAAACATAGACTCGAAACCTTCCAAGCGATTACTGGGGATCACCCGCATGAGCATTCAGGACATTGTCGATTTCAGCCAGACCAACACCACCGCCGAACGCTATCGCCCGGACCCGGCCAAGGTGTTCAAGGGCGACCCCGAACAAACTGTGTTCAACCACTACAGCAGCCCCTGCGGGCAAATGAATGCTGGCGTATGGGAAGGCGCCGTCGGCCAGTGGACGGTCAACTACACCGAGCATGAATACTGCGAGATCGTTCAGGGCGTTTCCGTGCTGCGGGACAACGATGGCAATGCCAAGACCCTGCGGACCGGCGACCGCTTTGTGATCCCGGCCGGGTTCCAGGGCACCTGGGAAGTGCTGGAGCCGTGCCGCAAGATTTACGTGGTGTTTGAAGCGCGAGCCTGAGCTGCACCGTAAAAGACAGTGACACTTAATCGTTGGTCAACGGCTGCGGCAACGATTAAAACGCTTCACAGGCACCACGCAATTTATCGTCGCCGCGGCACGCGCAGGATGCGCGACCAACCCGACCGGTGAGTGCCTGAACTTCAATAGATATCAGCAAGGAGGCTAAAAATGCCGAACCAAAACAACACCGTTGTCGTGCCCACGCCACACGATCAATGCGACATCGCTGTCGCCCAGTACACCATTGGCCAAAAATACACCCCCGAGCTGCGTGAAGAAGTTCGCGCCCTGGCCAACGGGGCCCAGGTTCGCGCCGCAGGCCCAAAACACCCTACAACCTACGACCTGCGCCCGCGACGCATCAACCTTCTAACCGATGACAATGGAATTATCGTCGGCGTTAAATGCGGTTGATCCACAAGACAAACGCAAACAAAAAAGGGCCCGTATCTCACGATACGGGCCCTTTTTTGTAAGAGGGAAAATCAATTACTTGATTTTGCCTTCCTTGTAGATCACGTGCTTGCGAACAACCGGATCATATTTCTTGATCTCGATTTTGTCCGGGGTAGTACGCTTGTTCTTGTCGGTAGTGTAGAAGTGACCAGTACCGGCGCTCGAGATCAAACGAATCAATTCACGCATGATTAGCTCCCTTAAACCTTGCCATCGCGACGAAGTTCGGCCAGCACGACACTGATGCCACGCTTGTCGATGATACGCATGCCCTTGGCAGATACGCGCAGACGCACAAAACGTTTCTCTTCTTCAACCCAGAAGCGGTGATGCTGCAGGTTCGGCAGGAAACGACGACGGGTTTTGTTGTTTGCGTGGGAAATGTTATTCCCAGTCACCGGACCCTTACCGGTAACTTGACAGACTCTCGACATGCCTCAGCCCTCTAAAACCACATGCCCAACCCGGCATGGGTTGGCCGCTTAATCTCTCAGTCATTTGGCGCTAGGCGCCGCGTTTCTTTAAGGGTCTTACCGGCTACACCTACAGTGAAGGAACCGGGCCCCTAGAAAAGAGCGCTGCTTTATACCAGAAAGACCACAGTGCAACAACAGCAGATGTGATTTGCCTTCAGGGCGAATCACCGACCAGCCGCCCCGGACGGCGGGCGCAAAGGCTGGCACAGCCCCTTACCGCTCGTCGCTGCACGCAGTTTTTTTTTGCCCGCGGCGACTTTTAGCCCATCCACGCGCCGTCGCAGAGTGCCGGAAAATGCAAAAAGGGGATAGTCATTTAGCGGCGAGCCCACTAGGGTAGGCCTTTTCCAGACTGCACTCGCAGATGGGCCTTCGACTTGCACAGGAAACCGACCATGCGCCTCGCTGCCCTACCATTGTTGCTCGCCCCTCTGCTGATCACCCCACAGGCCTTGGCCGCCGCTCTGAGCGTCTGTACCGAAGCCAGCCCGGAAGGGTTCGATGTCGTCCAATACAACTCCCTGACGACCACCAACGCCTCCGCCGACGTGCTGATGAACCGCCTGGTGGACTTCAACACCACCAGCGGCAAAGTGGTGCCCAGCCTGGCCGAGCACTGGGAAGTCTCCACCGATGGCCTGGCCTACGTGTTCAAACTGCGGCCACAGGTCAAGTTTCACCACACCGACTACTTCACGCCGCGCCGCGACCTGACTGCCGAGGACGTGAAGTTCAGCTTCGAACGCATGCTCGACCCCGCGAACCCATGGCACAAGGTTGCACAAAGCGGCTTTCCCCACGCCCAATCCATGCAATTGCCAGCGCTGATCAAAAAAATCGACGCGCTGGACCCGCTGACCGTGCGTTTCACCCTCGATCACGCCGACTCGACCTTCCTGGCGACGTTGAGCATGGGCTTTGCCTCCATTTATTCGGCCGAATACGCCGATCAGTTGCTCAAGGCCGGCACGCCGGGAAAACTCAACAGCCTGCCAATCGGCACCGGTCCGTTCATTTTCAACAGATTCCAGAAAGATGCTTCGATTCGCTACAAGGCCAACGCTGATTATTTTGACGGCAAGCCCCAAGTGGATCCCTTGATCTTCGCCATCACGCCGGACGCCAACGTGCGCCTGCAGAAGCTGCGTCGCAACGAATGCCAGATCGCCCTGTCGCCCAAGCCGCAGGACGTACAAGCCGCCAAGCAAGAACCTAGGTTGAAGGTCGAGCAGACCGACGCCTTCATGACCGCGTTCGTGGCGATCAACAGCCAGCATCCGCCGCTGGACAAGCCTGAGGTGCGCCAAGCCATCAACCTGGCCTTCGACAAGGCCAGCTACCTGAAGGCTGTCTTCGAAGGCACCGCCGAAGCCGCCAATGGCCCCTACCCGCCCAACACCTGGAGCTACGCCAAAAGTCTGCCCGGCTACGCCCATGACTTGGCCAAAGCCCGCGACCTGCTGGCCAAGGCCGGCTTGAAGGAAGGCTTCCAGACCACCATCTGGACCCGCCCCTCCGGCAGCCTGCTGAACCCCAACCCCAGCCTCGGCGCACAACTGCTGCAGTCCGACCTGGCGCAACTCGGCATCCAGGCCGAGATCCGGGTGATCGAATGGGGCGAACTGATCCGTCGCGCCAAGGCCGGCGAACATGATTTGCTGTTCATGGGCTGGGCCGGCGACAACGGCGACCCGGACAACTTCCTCACGCCACAGTTTTCCTGCGCGGCGGTCAAGTCCGGCACCAACTTCGCCCGCTACTGCAGCCCCGACCTGGACAAACTGATCACCGCCGGCAAGACCACTGGCGAACAAGGTGTGCGTACCAAGCTCTATGAACAGGCCCAGGCCCAGATCCAGCAACAGGCCCTGTGGCTGCCCCTGGCCCACCCGACCGCGTTCGCCCTGACCCGCAAGGAGGTGCAGGGTTACTCGGTCAGCCCGTTTGGGCGCCAGGATTACTCCAAAGTCAGCCTCAAATAACCCCAGCCCCACAGAGCCTCCCCTGCGGGAGCAACGTTTGCTCCCGCAGAATTATTTCAGCCTGACTTTGCCTACATCCACCCACGCTCCGCCATCGACAACGGCTCCCCATCGCCAACGATGAAATGATCGAGCACCCGCACATCGATCAACTCCAGCGCCTCCTGAAGCCGCTCAGTGAGCACCCGGTCGGCCTGGCTGGGCTCGGTGTTGCCGGAGGGGTGGTTGTGGCACAGGATCAGCGCGGCGGCGTTGTGGGCCAAGGCCCTTTTGACCACCTGCCGGGGATGAACACTGGCGCTGTCGATGGAGCCGCGAAACAGCGCCTCGAAGGTCAGTACCTGGTGCTTGGAATTGAGAAACAGGCAACCGAACACCTCGTGGGGCTCGTGACGCAGCATCGATTTCAGGTACTCACGAACCGCCAGCGGGTTTTCCAGCGCGGGTTTTTCCCGTGCCCGTTCAGCCAAGTGCCGACGGCTCATTTCCTGAACCGCTTGCAACTGGGCAAACTTCGCCGGCCCGAGCCCCATATGATTACTGAATGTGATCTGATCAGCTTCAAGCAGCGCGCGCAGGCTGCCAAATTGCATCAATAGTTGTCGCGCCAGATCCACCGCGCTTTTGCCCGACACGCCGGTTCGTAAAAAAATCGCCAGCAGCTCGGCGTCCGATAGACTCCCCGCCCCTAGCGCCAATAACCGCTCCCGTGGCCGCTCGGCCGCGGGCCAATCGCGAATACTCATGACATCTCCCTGATTGTGGGCGCCGCTGTTCCGTAGCGGTCGCTGTGATATCGTAGCCCATCTTTTTTGCAGGCGATTTGCACCCTGGCAGGCTGCTGCCAAGGGGTTCGCCCTGCACTGACCACTGAAATCGAAAGGCAGGCCTATGCAGCGGCTGTATCGGAAACGCATCGTTCTGGGCGTCGGCGGCGGCATTGCCGCCTACAAGAGCGCCGAGCTGGTTCGCAGGCTTATCGACCAGGGCGCGGAAGTACGGGTCGTCATGACCCGCGGTGGCAGCGAGTTCATTACCCCGCTGACCATGCAAGCCCTGTCCGGACACCCGGTCCACCTGGATTTGCTCGACCCGGCGGCCGAAGCCGCGATGGGCCATATCGAACTGGCCAAGTGGGCCGATCTGGTGCTGATCGCCCCAGCCACTGCCGACTTGATCGCCCGCTTGGCCCAAGGCATCGCCGACGACCTGCTGACCACCCTGGTGCTCGCCACCGACGCGGTGGTCGCCGTGGCGCCAGCCATGAACCAGGCCATGTGGCGCGACCCGGCCACCCAGGCCAACCTGCAATTGCTGGAGAGCCGCGCCCTGAAAGTCTTCGGCCCGGCCTCCGGCAGCCAGGCCTGCGGCGATGTCGGCATGGGCCGCATGCTCGAAGCAACCGACCTGGCCCAGTGCGCCGCCGACTGCTTCCAGCGCCAAGCCCTGACCGGCAAGCACGTGCTGATCACCGCCGGACCGACCCAGGAAAACATCGACCCGGTGCGCTACATCACCAACCACAGCTCCGGGAAAATGGGCTTCGCCCTGGCCGAAGCCGCCGTGGAAGCCGGCGCCCGGGTGACGCTGATCACCGGTCCCGTGCACTTGCCGACACCGGACAGGGTCACGCGCATCGACGTGGTCAGCGCCCGGGACATGCTCGCAGCCTGCGAAGCGGCGATCCCCTGCGACCTGTTCATCGCCTCGGCGGCGGTGGCGGACTACCGCCCCGAAGTCGTCGCCCCGCAAAAATTGAAGAAAGACCCTACAAGCGGCGACGGCCTGCTACTGCAAATGGTGCGCAACCCGGACATCCTGGCCAGCATTGCCACCCGTCCCGACCGCCCGTTCAGTGTCGGCTTTGCCGCCGAGACCGAACACCTGCTCGATTACGCCGCACGCAAGCTCAAGGACAAAAACCTCGACTTGATCGTCGCCAACGACGTGGCCAACCCGAGCATCGGCTTCAACAGCGAAGAAAACGCCTGCAGTGTGATCGACCGCCAGTTGCACGCCACACTTTTTGCCCAGACCAGCAAGAGCAAGATTGCCCGCCAGCTGATCACTTTTATCGCCGAACGTCTGAACCAGGTTTAATGTCATGCACGCCCTACAAGCCAAGATCCTCGATCCACGCATCGGTAACGAATTTCCGCTGCCGCAATACGCCACAACGGGCTCCGCCGGCCTCGACCTGCGGGCAATGCTCAAGCAGGACACAATCCTGGAGCCGTGCCAGACCCTGCTGATTCCTACCGGTCTGTCGGTGTACATCGGCGATCCGGGCCTGGCGGCGCTGATCCTGCCGCGCTCGGGCCTGGGTCACAAGCACGGCATCGTGCTGGGCAACCTGGTGGGCCTGATCGACTCCGACTACCAGGGCGAACTGATGGTGTCGTGCTGGAACCGCAGCCAAACGGCCTTCAAAATTGCCGTGGGCGACCGCATCGCGCAGTTGGTGCTGGTGCCGGTGGTCCAGGCCCACTTCGAACTGGTCGAAACGTTCGACGAAAGCCAGCGCGGCGCGGGTGGTTTCGGGCATTCCGGCAGCCATTGACCGGTGGTTTTCGGGCCGGGCGCGCTGCCCGGCCTGTTTGTGAAGCGTGTGTTTCAGGACAAAAAATGCGCGATGGCTTTCTGCTAGGTTTCCCACCCGGAATCAGTGTATTAGGCGAGCGCGGCCGGGGTAACGCTGTCTCATGGCACTTTCCCACCACGAACTCTCTGTCAAAAACGCCGTCATACCCTTCAGCTTGAGCCCGCCGATGCTAACCGTCGGCCTGTCCAGTCACTTTCCTGATAGAGCGCCCCGCCCATGAACACCCCAGCCGCAATCGCCCCGATCTTCCCTGACAGCATCTTCCGCGCCTACGACATCCGTGGCGTGGTACCGGAAACCCTCACCGCCGAAACCGCCTACTGGATCGGCCGCGCCATCGGCTCCCAAAGCCTGGCCCAGGGCGAACCGAATGTGTGCGTCGGCCGTGATGGCCGCTTGTCGGGTCCTGAGCTGGTCGCACAGTTGATCAAAGGCGTTGCCGACAGTGGCTGCCACGTCAGCGACGTGGGCCTGGTGCCGACCCCGGCGCTGTACTACGCCGCCAACGTGCTGGCCGGCAAATCCGGGGTAATGCTCACCGGCAGCCACAACCCGTCGAACTACAACGGCTTCAAGATCGTCATCGCCGGCGATACCCTCGCCAACGAGCAGATCCAGGCCCTGCACACCCGCCTCAAGACCAACGACCTGAGCAGCGGCCAGGGCAGCGTGACCAAGGTCGATATCCTCGAGCGCTACAACGACGAGATCGTCAAGGACGTGAAACTCGAACGTCGCCTGAAAGTGGTGGTCGATTGCGGCAACGGCGCGGCTGGCGTGATCGCCCCGCAACTGATCGAAGCCCTGAACTGCGAAGTCATCCCGCTGTTCTGCGACGTGGACGGCAACTTCCCCAACCACCACCCGGACCCGGGCAAGCTGGAAAACCTCGAAGACCTAATCGCCAAGGTCAAGGAAACCAACGCCGACCTGGGCCTGGCCTTCGATGGCGACGGCGACCGCGTGGGCGTGGTGACCAATACCGGCAGCGTGGTGTTCCCGGACCGCCTGCTGATGCTGTTCGCCAAGGATGTGGTGGCGCGCAACCCGGATGCCGAGATCATTTTTGACGTCAAGTGCACCCGTCGCCTGGTGCCGCTGATCAAGGAATATGGCGGTCGCCCGCTGATGTGGAAAACCGGTCATTCGTTGATCAAGAAAAAAATGAAACAAAGCGGCGCCCTGCTGGCCGGCGAAATGAGCGGCCACATCTTCTTCAAGGAACGCTGGTTCGGTTTTGACGACGGCATCTACAGCGCCGCGCGCCTGCTGGAAATCCTCAGCAAGGAGAAATCCACCGCCGAAGAGCTGTTTGCAACCTTCCCGAACGATATTTCTACGCCAGAAATCAATATCCATGTGACCGAAGAGAGCAAATTCAGCATCATTGATGCACTGCACGACGCTCAATGGGGCGACGGCGCCGAACTGACCACCATCGATGGTGTGCGGGTCGACTATCCCCACGGCTGGGGCCTGGTTCGCGCATCCAACACCACACCGGTGCTGGTACTGCGTTTCGAGGCCGACAACGAGGCCGAACTGCAGCGCATCAAGGATGTGTTCCACACCCAACTCAAACGTGTTGCACCTGATCTCCAACTACCGTTTTGATTTTTTTCAAGCACTACCGGAGCCCTGAATGACCCTCGAACGCGAAGCCGCCGCCAACACCGCCAAGGTCCTGTCCGAAGCGTTGCCTTATATCCGACGCTACGTCGGCAAGACCCTGGTGATCAAATACGGCGGCAACGCGATGGAAAGCGAGGAGCTCAAGACCGGCTTCGCCCGCGACATCGTGCTGATGAAGGCCGTGGGCATCAACCCGGTGGTCGTACACGGTGGTGGCCCGCAAATCGGTGACCTGCTCAAGCGCCTGTCGATCGAAAGCCACTTCATCGATGGCATGCGCGTGACCGACGCGCAGACCATGGACGTGGTGGAAATGGTCCTGGGCGGCCAGGTCAACAAGGACATCGTCAACCTGATCAACCGTCATGGCGGCAGCGCCATCGGCCTGACAGGCAAGGACGCCGAGCTGATCCGGGCGAAGAAACTCACCGTCACCCGCCAGACACCGGAGATGACCCAGCCGGAAATCATCGACATCGGTCATGTGGGCGAAGTGGTCGGCATCAACACCGACCTGCTGAACCTGCTGGTCAAGAGCGACTTCATTCCGGTCATCGCCCCCATCGGCGTGGGCGCCAACGGTGAGTCGTACAACATCAACGCCGACTTGGTGGCGGGCAAGGTGGCCGAGGCACTGAAAGCTGAAAAGCTGATGCTGCTGACCAACATCGCCGGCCTGATGGACAAGTCGGGCAAAGTCCTGACCGGGCTGTCGACCCAGCAGGTCGATGACCTGATCGCCGACGGCACCATCTACGGCGGCATGCTGCCGAAAATTCGTTGCGCGCTAGAAGCGGTACAGGGCGGCGTCGGCAGCTCGCTGATCATCGACGGTCGGGTACCGAATGCGATCCTGCTGGAGATTTTCACCGACACCGGTGTGGGTACGTTAATCAGCAATCGCAAGCGTCCCTGATAGCTGAAGCACCAAAATCGCGATCTTTGACAGTTTCAAGTGGATTCGAAACATGAAGTCCACTTTGCGCTGACAGGGCTCGCGATTTTTTTTGCGGGCAAGAAAATATCTGGGTTTTCGGGCAAGTGGATGCCGTACTGCGCGCCTTTCATTTATGGGAGTGAAGATCCACTGAAAAACCAAGGCCCTGTTTCCAGGGCCCTGGTTTTCAGACGCCGAACTGCGCCCGATAAGCCTCAACCGCCGGCAGGTGCTGCTTGAGCTGCGGATCGTCGGCCAAAAACTCCAGCACCTGGCTCAGTGAAACAATGCTGATCACCGGAATGCCAAAGTCACGCTCCACTTCCTGGATCGCCGACAGCTCACCGTTGCCGCGTTCCTGGCGGTTCAGAGCGATCAGCACGCCAGCGGCCTTGGCGCCTTCCTGGGAACCGATGATCTGCATCACTTCACGAATGGCCGTACCGGCAGTGATGACGTCGTCGATGATCAACACGTCGCCAGTCAGCGGCGCACCCACCAGGCTACCGCCTTCGCCATGGGCCTTGGCTTCCTTGCGGTTGAAGCACCAAGGCAAGTCGCGACCGTGGTGTTCGGCCAGGGCGACGGCAGTGGTGGCGGCCAGCGGGATGCCTTTGTAGGCCGGGCCGAACAGCACGTCGAACGGGATACCGCTCTCGACGATGGCTGCCGCATAGAAACGCCCCAGTTGCGCCAGGGCGGAACCGCTGTTGAACAGGCCGGCATTGAAGAAGTACGGGCTGGTGCGCCCGGACTTGAGGGTGAACTCACCGAAGCGCAAAACGCCGCGATCGATGGCAAAGCGAATGAAATCGCGCTGATACGCCTGCATGAAAAAAGCCTCAAATACCGCGGATTTAGCTAAATAGGTAGACGGCGTGTATCATACACGCACGTGATTTTTGGGGCCATTTATGCGGATCATCAGTGTGAACGTCAATGGTATTCAGGCTGCAGTGGAGCGAGGTTTGCTCAGTTGGCTGCAAGCACAGAATGCCGACGTCATCTGCCTGCAGGACACCCGCGCCTCCGCCTTTGAACTGGACGATGCAGCCTTCCAACTGGATGGTTACTTCCTTTATGCCTGCGATGCCGAAGTCCCCGCCCAGGGTGGCGTGGCTTTGTACTCGCGGCTGCAACCGAAGGCTGTCATCAACGGTCTCGGTTTCGAGACGGCGGACCGCTACGGGCGCTACCTGCAAGCCGATTTCGACAAGGTCAGCATCGCGACCTTACTGCTCCCTTCAGGGCAGAACGGCGATGAAGATTTGAATCAGAAATTCAAGTTGATGGACGACTTCGCCCGTTATCTGGATAAACAGCGACGCAAACGTCGCGAGTACATCTATTGTGGCTCGCTGTACGTGGCGCAACAGAAGCTGGATATCAAGAACTGGCGCGACAGCCAACAATCTCCTGGCTTCCTGGCGCCGGAACGGGCCTGGATGGACGAGATCATTGGCAACATGGGTTATGTCGACGCACTGCGTGAAGTCAGCCGTGAAGGCGACCAGTACAGTTGGTGGCCGGACAACGAACAGGCCGAGATGCTCAACCTCGGCTGGCGCTTCGACTACCAGTTGCTGACACCTGGGTTGCGCCGCTTCGTACGCAGCGCCCGCCTGCCGCGCCAGCCACGGTTCTCGCAGCATGCGCCGCTGATCGTGGATTACGACTGGACGCTGACCATCTAAGCGTATCGACGACATCCCCAGGTCGACCGACCAAAGAAAATGCCCGCATCGCAAGATACGGGCATTTTTTATGGCGCGCGCCACCGCTCGGAATATCAAGCCACGGCAAAAAACGGCAGAGCAAGGTACAGCTTGATGACGATGACGTTAATGATATCGATGAAGAACGCCCCCACCATTGGCACCACCAGAAACGCTATCTGTGAAGGCCCATAACGCTGCGTCACTGCCTGCATATTGGCAATGGCCGTCGGCGTGGCACCCAACCCAAAACCGCAATGCCCTGCCGCCAAGACGGCTGCATCGTAATGACTGCCCATGATTCTGAACGTCACAAAAATCGCAAATAGCGCCATGACCAATGTCTGAGCCGCCAGAATGATGAAGATCGGCAAGGCCAACGACGCCAAATCCCACAATTTGAGTGACATCAAGGCGATCGCCAGAAACAGTGACAGACTGACATTGCCGAGTACGGACACTTCTCGCTCAAATACTTGATACAAGCCAAGCGCCGAAAGCCCATTGCGCAGGACCACCCCCACGAACAAGACGCAAACAAACGTCGGCAACTCGAATGCGGTGTCGTGGAGCTGCCCGTTCAAGAGCGTACCAGCCAACAGGCTGACCGCGATCAGGGCGAGCGTTTCGATAAACGAAAACGGCGTAATCGAGCGCTCTTTGTTCGGCTGTTCGAAACCCTTGGGCACCCGGGGCTTTTCTGACTCAAGGCCAGCGGGTGACTGGACACGCTTGATGAGCAGGCGCGCAACCGGTCCTCCGATCAAGCCACCCAACACCAAGCCAAACGTCGCGGAAGCCATTGCAAGTTCGGAGGCGGAAGCCAGACCGAACTTTTCACCGAACACTGTCCCCCACGCCGCGCCCGTGCCGTGACCGCCCGCCAAGGTGATCGAGCCCGTCAGCAACCCCATCAACGGATCGAGCCCCAGCGCTTTTGCGAGCCCAATACCCATGGCATTCTGGACCACCAACAGGCCGACGACCGCCAGCAGGAAAATCCCAACGACGCGACCGCCTTTCTTCAGGCTGGCGAAGTCTGCGCTCAGGCCAATCGTGGCAAAAAATGCCAGCATTAACGGTGTTTGCAGTGAAGTATCAAATCGAACTTCAACTTCAAGCCCCCGTAAAACCAGGAGAACCAGGGCAACTACCAGCCCGCCCGCCACAGGCTCAGGGATATTGTAGGTGCGTAGAAAACCAACACGTGTAACAAGTCCGCGCCCCAACAAAAGCACTAGAGAGGCCGCGACAAGTGTTCCATAGAAATCGAGCTGAAACATGAGTGTTTATTCTTTGAATATATATTCAGAGGCGAACTTTTTACCTGGACACGCCTCTTGAACAGGTTGATAGCCTCAACACTGATTATCTTTGATTTCAAGGACCTTCAATGGTCTGAATATATCGAAATATTTCTGAGGGAATATAACTTGGCGCAACTTTATCAATCGAGATGTCTTGTTGCCAAGCTTAGAGGCCACACTGAAAGCGTGCAGTTGTGACTAGAAGTGTATGAGCGATATATGCGCACGATAACGCTCTACGCAACGGAGCACCGCACATAAAGAGAAACAATTATGACTTCAAAAAAGACAATGCCCCGATAAGCCGGGGCATTGTTCCTGAATCGCAGCACTGATCGTTATTTGACCAACCGCCAAGTAAACGGATACCGATACGGCTGCCCTTCATTGGCCTTCACGCCACCGATGATGGTCAACACCAACGCGCCAATGGCCACCAGCCCGAACAAGAAGAAGCCGATCACCACGACCATCAGCAGCAGGCAGATCGCCGAGGCAATCGCCACGGTGATCTGGAAGTTCAGCGCTTCCTTGCCCTGGGCATCGATGAACGGGTCGGATTCACGTTTGAGCTGCCAGAGCACCAGCGGCCCGATCAGCGTGCCGAACGGGATCCAGATCCCCAACAAGGCGGACAGGTGACAAAACATTGCCCATTGACGCGCCTCTTTACTCGGCTGGGGCAGTAGGATTGGCTCATCACTCATGACGCTCTCCTTGTCTTGAATCGGGGATCGATCAGTCAGCCAAGGCGGCCTTTTGCAGTTCGAATATCTCGTTCATGCCTTTCTTCGCCAACTCCAGCATAGCGTTCAATTCTTCCGGCTGGAACGGCGCGCCCTCGGCAGTGCCCTGGACTTCGATGAAACCGCCGGCACTGGTCATGACCACGTTCAGGTCAGTCTCGGCGGCGGAGTCTTCCAGGTAATCCAGGTCCAGCACCGGCTCGCCCTGGTACATGCCCACGGATACAGCGGCGATCATTTGCTTGAGCGGGTCGCCGCCCTTGAGGCCGCCGCGCTTCTTGATCACTTTCAAAGCATCGACCAGGGCGACCATGGCCCCGGTAATGGACGCAGTACGCGTGCCGCCGTCGGCCTGGATCACGTCGCAATCGACATACAGCGTCACGTCGCCCAGCTTGGACATGTCCAGCGCAGCACGCAGCGAGCGGCCGATCAAGCGTTGGATTTCCAGGGTACGGCCGCCCTGCTTGCCACGGCTGGCCTCACGCTGGTTCCGCTCACCGGTGGCGCGCGGCAGCATGCCGTACTCGGCTGTCAGCCAGCCTTGACCCTGACCCTTGAGGAACCGTGGCACGCCGTTTTCGACACTGACGGTGCAGATGACCTTGGTATCACCGAATTCGACCAGTACAGATCCCTCGGCGTGTTTGGTGTAGTTGCGGGTAATGCGGATCGAGCGAAGCTGATCGGCAGCGCGACCACTTGGACGTTTCATAGGGAATACCTGTACAGAGGACGGAAAACTGCCGAGCATTATAGAGCCGTGAACCGTCATAGGGCAGTTAAACGTAGCGCAGTTCTAAAAAGCCGGCGCAAGCGAAGCCTCGCAAAGACCCGCCCGACGGGTTGCTGCGCTTTGTCGCAAGCGCGGTTGGGGGCATGCGCTTCACTGCGCTACAATCCTGCGCCTTTGCTGCCCTTGGGCTTTTAATTTACAGATTCCAGGCCCACGACCACCGTCGTGCCGGCCTGCATTGCGAGGAACCTCCATGGTGCACAGCATGACCGCCTTCGCCCGCGTCGAAAAAGCCGGGGCCCAAGGCACGCTGAGCTGGGAACTGCGCTCGGTCAACAGCCGCTACCTGGAGCCGCACCTGCGCCTGCCCGAGTCTTTCCGCGAGCTGGAAGGGGGCGTGCGCGAAGCACTGCGCCAGGGCCTGTCCCGGGGCAAGCTGGAATGCACCCTGCGTTTCACCGAAGAAAGCACCGGCAAAACCTTGCAAGTGGACCGCGAGCGCGCCGCGCAATTGGTCGCCGCAGCCGAAACCGTTGCCAGCCTGATCAAGAACCCCGCGGCCCTGAATCCACTGGAGGTCCTGGCCTGGCCCGGCGTGCTGGTGGGCGACGCGAGCGACCCACAGGCGCTGAACGCCGAGGCGCTGGCGTTGTTCAACCAAGGCTTGAAGGAACTCAAGGCCGGCCGCGAGCGCGAAGGCGCGGAGTTGGCCCGACTGATCAACGAGCGCCTGACCTCCATTGAAGAAGACGTCAGCACCCTGCGTGAACTGGTCCCGCAGATGCTCGCCACCCAGCGCCAGAGAGTCCTCGACCGTTTCACCGATATGAAGGTCGAGCTGGACCCGCAACGCCTGGAGCAGGAAATGGTCATGCTCGCGCAAAAGAGCGACGTGGCCGAAGAACTGGATCGCCTGAGCACCCACATCATTGAAGTTCGCCGGGTGCTCAATTCCGGTGGTGCGGCCGGTCGCCGCCTGGACTTCCTGATGCAGGAACTCAACCGCGAAGCCAACACACTGGGCTCCAAGGCCTTCGACCCGCGCAGCACCCAGGCGGCGGTCAACCTCAAGGTGTTGATCGAGCAAATGCGCGAACAAGTGCAGAACATTGAGTAAGGCTAACCCGACATGACCCACAGCACCGGCACTCTCTACATCATTTCCGCGCCCTCGGGCGCCGGCAAGACCAGCTTGGTCAAGGCCCTGATCGACGCCGAGCCGCAGATCCGCGTCTCGGTCTCGCACACCACCCGCGCCATGCGCCCGGGCGAAGTGAACGGCGTGAACTATCACTTCGTCGACCGCGAAGAGTTCGTGAAGATGGCTGAGCACGGCGACTTCCTGGAGCGCGCCGAAGTTTTCGGCAACCTCTACGGCACTTCGCAAAGTTATCTGCAGCAGACCCTCGATGAAGGCCACGACCTGATCCTGGAAATCGACTGGCAAGGTGCCGAGCAAGTGCGCAAGCTGATGCCCCAGGCCCGTTCGATCTTTATCCTGCCGCCGAGCCAGCAGGCCCTGCGCCAGCGCCTGACCAACCGTGGCCAGGACAGTGACGAAATCATCGAGGGCCGGATGCGCGAAGCGGTCAGCGAGATGAGCCACTACGTCGACTATGACTACCTGATCATCAACGACGATTTCGCCCACGCGCTGGACGACCTGAAGGCGATTTTCCGCGCCAGCCAGCTGCAGCAAAAACGCCAGCAGCAACGTTTCGGCAAATTATTGGCCGAATTGTTGGGCTGAACAGCTCTTCCCAAAACCGCTGTGACGGCTTTACATTGGTAGTCGCAGCGCGCCGAGGGGTTTGGTTAAAAAATCAGCGCTTCCCTAAACGCTGGTGTTTTTTTAAACTGTCGAGTCCGCTCGCCCAACCGGGCAGCGCGCATATTGCATTCGCTCCGAGGAATACCATGGCCCGCGTAACCGTTGAAGACTGCCTAGAACACGTGGAAAACCGCTTTGAGCTGGTCATGCTCTCTACCAAGCGTGCCCGTCAACTGGCCACCGGAGGCAAAGAGCCGTTGGTCCAGTGGGAAAACGACAAGCCTACCGTAGTAGCGCTGCGTGAAATCGCCGAAGGCCTGATGAGCTACGAGTTCATCGCCAACGCTGAAATCGTCGAAGACGAACCGCTGTTCGCAGCGTTCGAGGACGAGTCCAACGAGGCGGTCTAAGCCTATGCCTGGTCGACGTAGCACGGCGCGGGGTCACAGCAAACGGCAGGAGTCATCATCATGCCGAGCATAGACGCCCTCGCCGATCGCTTATCGGCCTACCTCGGCACGGACCAGGTCAACCTGGTCCGCCGAGCCTATTTCTACGCTGAACAAGCCCACGACGGCCAACGCCGGCGCAGCGGCGAGGCGTACGTCACGCATCCACTTGCGGTGGCGAATATTCTTGCCGACATGCACATGGACCATCAGAGCCTGATGGCGGCGATGCTGCATGACGTGATCGAAGACACCGGCATTGCCAAGGAAGCGCTGCAAGCGCAGTTCGGCGAAACCGTGGCCGAACTGGTCGACGGGGTCAGCAAACTGACCCAGATGAACTTCGAGACCAAGGCCGAGGCCCAGGCCGAAAACTTCCAGAAAATGGCCATGGCCATGGCCCGCGACATTCGCGTGATCCTGGTCAAGCTCGCCGACCGCCTGCACAACATGCGCACCCTTGAAGTGCTGTCCGGCGAAAAACGCCGGCGCATCGCCAAGGAAACCCTGGAAATCTACGCGCCCATCGCCAATCGCCTGGGCATGCACGCGATCCGCATCGAGTTCGAAGACCTCGGCTTCAAGGCCATGCACCCGATGCGTTCAGCGCGGATCAACCAGGCCGTCAAGCGCGCCCGGGGCAACCGCAAGGAAATCGTCAACAAGATCGAAGAGTCCCTGAGCCACTGCCTGGTCATCGACGGCATCGAAGGCGAAGTCAGCGGGCGGCAGAAACACCTCTACGGCATCTACAAGAAAATGCGCGGCAAGCGTCGCGCCTTCAACGAAATCATGGACGTCTACGCGTTCCGGATCATCGTCGACAAGGTCGATACCTGCTACCGCGTGCTGGGCGCTGTACATAATTTGTACAAACCGTTGCCAGGGCGCTTCAAGGATTACATCGCGATCCCCAAGGCCAACGGCTATCAGTCGCTGCACACCACGCTGTTCGGCATGCACGGCGTACCGATCGAGATCCAGATCCGCACCCGCGAAATGGAAGAGATGGCCAACAACGGCATCGCCGCCCACTGGCTGTACAAATCCAGCGGTGACGAACAGCCCAAGAGCACCCACGCCCGCGCCCGACAATGGGTCAAGGGTGTGCTGGAAATGCAGCAGCGTGCCGGCAACTCCCTGGAATTCATCGAGAGCGTCAAGATCGACCTGTTCCCGGACGAGGTTTACGTCTTCACGCCCAAGGGCCGGATCATGGAGCTGCCCAAGGGCTCCACGGCCGTGGACTTTGCCTATGCGGTGCACACCGATGTCGGCAACAGTTGCATCGCGTGCCGGATCAACCGCCGCCTGGCACCGTTGTCCGAACCACTGCAAAGCGGTTCCACGGTGGAAATCGTCAGCGCCCCGGGCGCACGCCCCAACCCGGCATGGCTCAATTTCGTGGTCACCGGCAAGGCCCGCACCCATATCCGTCACGCCCTGAAGCTGCAACGCCGCTCCGAATCCATCAGCCTCGGCGAACGCTTGCTGAACAAGGTGCTGAACGGTTTCGACAGCTCACTGGACAAGATCCCGGCCGAGCGCGTGCAGTTGATGCTCAACGAATACCGTCTCGAATTGATCGAAGACCTGCTCGAAGACATCGGCCTGGGCAATCGCATGGCCTACGTCGTCGCCCGCCGCCTGCTCGGCGAAGGCGAACAGCTGCCAAGTCCCGAAGGCCCACTGGCGATTCGCGGCACCGAAGGCCTGGTGCTCAGCTATGCCAAGTGCTGTACGCCGATCCCGGGCGACCCGATTGTCGGCCATCTGTCCGCCGGCAAAGGGATGGTGGTGCACCTGGACAACTGCCGCAACATCAGCGAGATCCGGCATAACCCGGAAAAATGCATCCAGCTCTCCTGGGCCAAGGATGTCACCGGCGAATTCAACGTCGAGCTGCGGGTCGAACTGGAACACCAGCGCGGCCTGATCGCCCTGCTGGCCAGCAGCGTCAATGCCGCCGACGGCAATATCGAAAAAATCAGCATGGACGAACGCGATGGCCGCATCAGCGTCGTTCAATTGGTGGTCAGCGTGCACGACCGTGTGCACCTGGCCCGCGTGATCAAGAAACTGCGCGCCCTGACCGGCGTTATCCGCATCACCCGGATGCGCGCATAGCGCCTCAAATAGCCACCTCATTATCAGGAGTCTTCAATGACTAAGACTGTTATCACCAGCGACAAGGCCCCGGCCGCCATCGGTACTTATTCCCAAGCGATCAAGGCCGGCAATACCGTGTACATGTCGGGCCAGATTCCACTGGACCCCAAGACCATGGAGCTAGTGGAAGGCTTCGAAGCCCAGACCGTGCAGGTGTTCGAAAACCTCAAGGCCGTGGCCGAGGCCGCCGGTGGTTCGTTCAAGGACATCGTCAAGCTGAACATCTTCCTCACCGACCTGAGCCACTTCGCCAAGGTCAACGAGATCATGGGCAAGTACTTCGACCAGCCTTACCCAGCCCGCGCCGCCATTGGCGTGGCAGCCCTGCCAAAGGGCTCGCAGGTTGAGATGGATGCCATCCTGGTCATCGAGTAATAAGGTCGGCGCAGCCTCCCCCGCTGCGCCGTTTTCGTCTTGAAAGGATTCCACCATGCGCAAAGCGCTTGCTCTCTCGCTGGCAGCCCTGCTTCTGGGCGGCTGCGCCAGCGACCCTGCCGACCGTGACATCAGCGGCACCTGGATCAACCAGGCGGCCATCGACGCTGCCGCCAGGGGCGGCCCGCTTCGCGAAGCGCTGCAGGGCTATGGCCCGAACCTGGAATGGGACGTCAACACCCGGGCCGGTCAGGCGCGCTACACCAACGGCTATGAAAACGTCGAAGGCAAATTGCTGGGCGAAGAAGACGGTGCGTGGAAAGTCGATTTTTACGGCAGCTCCGCCAGTGAACTGCAGCGCGACGGCGACCAGTTGAGCCAGGCCGCCACCGAGAACGAACCACAGCAGGTGTTCGACCGCGCGCAAGTCAAAGTCCCGGAAGGCGCGCCCATCGGCGCCAGTTTCGAGCGCGCGCTGTATGCCGCCTACCTTGGCGGCACCTGGAACATCGCCAGCGGCCCCGGCCAGGGCGCCACCGTGCAATTCCAGCCCGACGGCCAGATCAGCGGCCTGCCCGGCGTCGATCGGTACGCCTTGTGCCTGGCGGGCAGTTGCGCGTCCATGAGTGACGGCTACGACAACATCTGGCTGCAACAGAACGGGCTGGGCAACACCTGGATCTTTGCCCGAGACGGTAAGAGGCTGGAAATTTTCCAGACGATCAACGCGTCGCTGGCCGATGAAATACCTTCGCTCACGCCGGGTGATCGGAAGTGGGTGCTAGAAAAGCAGTAACGCGGATCCCCGTGGGAGGGAGCCTGTGGGAGCAAAGCTTGCTCCCACAGTTTGTTTTGGGGTGTCAGGCGAATCAGCAGCGCCCTTCCAGGATCGCCGCATAGCCCTCGCGAAAACTAGGATACCGCGGCGTCCAGCCCAAGGCCTTCGCCCGGGCATTGCTGCAGCGCTTGCTGCCGGCACGGCGCACGCTGGCATCTTCGGCCCACTCGGTAACGCCCATGTACTCCCGCAACCAGCCCACCACTTCGGCCAGCGGCGCAGGCGCGTCGTCGACGCCAATGTAGCAATCGTCCAGCACCTGCCCCTGACGATCAGCTTCCAGCAGGAACGCCAGCAAGCCGGCCGCATCGTCGGCGTGAATGCGATTGGCGTACAGCGGCGGGTCTATCACCACGCGATAACCTTGGCGCACCTGGCTCAGCAGCCACTCCCGACCCGGCCCATAGATGCCGGTCAGGCGCACGCGACTGGCCGCAATGCCACTGTCCAAGGCCACTTGTTCGGCTTCAAGCATCAGCCGACCGGAATAGCCGCCGGCCACGGCTGGCGAGGTTTCATCCACCCATTCGCCCTGCTGCTGCCCATAAACACTGCTGCTGGACACAAAAAGCAGGCGCTTGGGTCGCTGGCCATGCTGCTTCAACCAGCTCAACACATGCTGCAACCCTTCGACATAAGCCGTGCGATAGCCCGCCTCGTCATGGTCGGTAGCGGCAGCGCTGTACACCAGGTAATCCAGCGACCCGGTGGGCCAGTCGGCCGGGCATTGCTCACTGAACAAATCCCCCGCGACCCCAATGACGCCCGCCGGCAGGTTCGAAACCGTGCGCCGCAGGCCATAGACTTGCCAATGCTCGGCCACTAACTGGCTGGCCAGGCGGCCACCAATATCACCGCAGCCGGCGATCAAAACAGAAGGCGCGGACATCAAGAACTCCTCTGGCAAAGCCGCAGACTAGCCTTCGTGGGGGACGAGCGGCTAGCCATGTGAGAAAAAAGTTACTGTATTACTTTTGTTAACAAGAATTAATTGCAATAATGCCCGCCACTTTTGTTCTCGGCCCACGAGGCCCGGAAGAACATCAACCTTCTTTTTTCTCTCAGGTCCGGCCAGCATGAAACGCTCTCTATCCCCCGCTTCGCCAACCAATCGACCTCGTGCCTGGAGCACGGTAGCCGCCCTGCTGTTCAGCCTGCTGCTGGCACCTGCCGCCGCATTCGCTGATGCACAGACGCCCGCCACGCCCCCGGCCACCGCACCGGCTGCTGCCCAGGCACCGGCCGACCCGGCCGTTCCCGTTGCAACGCCCATCGCCACCGACCCGGCCCAAGCCATCGAGGCCGACGCACCAGAAGTGCTCGAAGCCGACAACTCCCTGGGCATGGCCCACGACCTGTCGCCATGGGGCATGTACAAGAACGCCGACATCATCGTGAAAATCGTGATGATCGGCCTAGCCATCGCCTCGATCATCACCTGGACCATCTGGATTGCCAAAGGCTTCGAGCTGCTGGGCGCCAAGCGTCGCTTGCGCGGTGAAATCGCCGCCCTGAAAAAAGCCACCACCCTCAAAGAAGCCAGCGCCAGCGCCGCGAAGGCAGGCACCCTCGCCAACCTGCTGGTGCATGACGCACTCGAAGAGATGCGCCTGTCGGCCAACAGCCGCGAGAAAGAAGGCATCAAGGAGCGCGTGAGCTTCCGCCTCGAGCGCCTGGTCGCCGCCTGCGGTCGCAGCATGAGCAGCGGCACCGGCGTGCTCGCCACCATCGGTTCGACCGCACCGTTCGTCGGCCTGTTCGGCACCGTGTGGGGCATCATGAACAGCTTCATCGGCATCGCCAAGACTCAGACAACCAACCTCGCCGTCGTCGCACCTGGCATCGCCGAAGCCCTGCTGGCAACGGCCTTGGGCCTGGTCGCAGCAATCCCGGCCGTCGTGATCTACAACGTCTTCGCCCGCTCCATTGCCGGCTACAAGGCCCAGGTCTCCGACGCTTCGGCCGAAGTCCTGCTGCTGGTCAGCCGCGACCTCGACCACCTGCCGCCCGAGCGTGGCTCGCAACCGCACATGGTGAAAGTGGGGTAATCGGCCATGGGCCTGCATTTGAAAGAAGGCGCAGACGACGATCTGGCCGAGAACCACGAAATCAACGTCACGCCGTTCATCGACGTGATGCTGGTGCTGTTGATCATCTTCATGGTGGCCGCCCCGCTCGCCACCGTGGACATCAAGGTTGACCTGCCGGCGTCAACGGCCAAGCCCTCGCCACGGCCGGAGAAACCGGTGTTCCTCAGCGTCAAGGCCGACCAGCGCCTGTTCCTGGGCGAAGACGAGGTCAAGGCCGAGAACCTCGGCGTGACCCTCGACGCCAAGACCCAGGGCAAGAAAGACACGACGATCTTCTTCCAGGCCGACAAAGGCGTGGACTACGGCGACCTGATGAGCGTGATGGACGCGCTGCGGGGCGCCGGCTACCTGAAGGTCGGCCTGGTCGGACTCGAGACGGCGCGGCAGAAATGATCACGACGCGCCAAAAGCTGACGCGTTACAGCGGTAGCCTGGTGGTGGTGCTGGGCGTGCATGCGCTCGCCATCGCCCTGGCGCTGAACTGGACATCGCGCCCGCCCATCGAATTGCCTCCCCAGGCAATGATGGTCGAGCTAGCGCCGGTACCAGCCCCGCCGCCACCGGCACCGCCAAAAGTCGTCACACCGCCGCAACCTCCCGAGCCGGTCGAAGAATTGCCGCTGCCCAAGCTTGCCGAAGCGCCGAAGCCGGAGATCTCCGTGCCCAAGCCAAAGCCAAAGCCAAAGCCTCAACCGCCCAAGCCCAAACCGGTGGAAAAAAAGCCCGAGCCACCGAAGGAAAAACCGTCGGAGCAGAAGCCCAGCGACACCCCGCCAACCCAGTCAGTGGCCGAGAAGTCCGCGCAACCGGCTCCTGGCCCGTCGCCTGCGCAATCGGCTGCCAAAGCCAATTGGCAGGGCACGCTGCTGGCGCACCTGGGCAAGTACAAGAAATACCCGCGCAGGGCCCAGCAGATGAACAAGGAAGGCACCAACCGCCTGCGTTTCGTGGTGGATGCCGAAGGCAACGTGCTGTCATTCGAACTGGTGGGCCGCTCCGGCACGGAGTCGCTGGACAAGGCCACCCTGGAAATGATCCGCCGCGCCCAACCGCTGCCCAAGCCGCCGGCGGAGCTGCTGACCAACGGCACCATCGAACTGACGGCACCGTTCGTGTACTCCATCGACAAGCGCCGGCGTTGATCCAGACCTGGCACCTCGATGGCATGGTGAATCTTGCTCCCGCTGGGCCTGTAGGAGCTGCCGAGCGGAGCGAGGCTGCGATCTTTCCCCTGGCGCTTGAGTCTCAAGCGTCAGGGGAAAGATCAAAAGATCGCAGCCTTCGGCAGCTCCTACACAAGCCCAGCGGGAGCAAGCTCCCTCGCCACAATGAGTACAACCGGCAGAAAGGCATCGAAAGATGCCTTTTTCATATCCGGCAACGACCCGACAGACATTGGACAGTGTCACACCGCCCCCCCAGTCTGATAACGTGCGTCTATCGATTGCAGCCGGTATGCTTGGCTCGCAACTTCACGGACGCTCGCCATGACCCTCACAGAATTACGCTACATCGTGACCCTCGCCCAAGAGCAGCATTTCGGCCATGCGGCCGAGCGCTGCCACGTCAGCCAGCCGACGCTGTCGGTGGGCGTGAAAAAGCTTGAAGACGAACTCGGTGTGCTGATTTTCGAGCGCAGTAAAAGCGCCGTGCGTCTGACCCCCGTGGGCGAAGGCATCGTGGCCCAGGCACAAAAGGTCCTGGAACAGGCCCAGGGCATTCGCGAACTGGCCCAGGCCGGCAAGAACCAACTGACCGCCCCGCTGAAAGTCGGCGCGATCTACACCGTCGGCCCGTACCTGTTCCCGCACCTGATTCCGCAACTGCACCGGGTCGCCCCGCAGATGCCGTTGTACATCGAAGAAAACTTCACCCATGTGCTGCGCGACAAGCTGCGCAACGGCGAGCTGGACGCGATCATCATCGCCCTGCCGTTCAACGAAGCCGACGTCCTGACCCTGCCGCTCTACGACGAACCGTTCTACGTCCTGATGCCGGCCCAGCACCCCTGGACCCAGAAAAAAACCATCGACACCGCCCTGCTCAACGACAAGAGCCTGCTGTTGCTTGGCGAAGGCCACTGCTTCCGCGACCAGGTGCTCGAAGCCTGCCCGACCCTGACCAAGGGCAGCGAAGGCGCCAAGCACACCACGGTGGAGTCCAGCTCCCTGGAAACCATCCGCCATATGGTCGCGTCGGGCCTGGGTATTTCGATCCTGCCGCTGTCGGCGGTGGACAGCCATCATTACTCCCCAGGCGTGATCGAAGTCCGCCCACTGACGCCACCCGTGCCGTTCCGCACCGTCGCCATCGCCTGGCGCGCCAGTTTCCCGCGGCCCAAGGCCATCGAGATCCTCGCCGACTCGATCCGCCTGTGCTCCGTGGCCAAGCCGCCCGCTGGCAAGTAAGCCGCAGTCATGACTGAGCTGTCGAAAGTGCCGGTCACGGCACTCAAGGGTGTCGGTGAAGCCATGGCCGAGAAACTGGCCAAGGTCGGCCTGGAAAACCTCCAGGACGTGCTGTTTCACTTGCCGCTGCGTTACCAGGACCGCACCCGCGTGGTGCCCATCGGCCATTTGCGCCCGGGGCAGGATGCGGTGATCGAAGGCACCGTCAGCGGCGCCGACGTGGTCATGGGCCGTCGTCGCAGCCTGGTGGTTCGCCTGCAGGACGGCACCGGCGGGCTCAGTCTGCGCTTCTACCATTTCAGCAATGCGCAAAAGGAAGGCCTCAAGCGCGGCACCCGTGTGCGCTGCTACGGCGAGGCGCGGCCCGGGGCTTCGGGGCTGGAGATCTATCACCCGGAATACCGCAGCATCACCGGTGACGAACCGCCGCCAGTGGATGAAACCCTGACCCCAGTCTATCCGCTCACCGAAGGCCTGACCCAACAACGCCTGCGCCAGCTCTGCCAGCAAACCCTGACCCTGCTCGGCCCCAGCAGCCTGCCCGACTGGCTGCCCACGGAACTGGCCCGGGATTACCAACTGGCACCGCTGGCCGATGCGATCCGCTACCTGCACCATCCGCCCGCCGACGCCGATGTCGACGAACTCGCCCTCGGCCATCACTGGGCGCAACATCGTCTGGCGTTCGAAGAACTGCTGACCCATCAACTGTCCCAGCAACGCCTGCGCGAAAGCCTGCGCTCCCTGCGCGCCCCGGCCATGCCCAAGGCCAAGGATCTGCCGGCCCGCTACCTGGCCAACCTTGGTTTCGCCCCCACGGGTGCCCAACAACGGGTCGGCAACGAAATCGCCTACGACCTGAGCCAGCCCGAGCCGATGCTGCGACTGATCCAGGGCGATGTCGGCGCCGGCAAGACCGTGGTCGCCGCCCTCGCGGCGCTGCAGGCATTGGAGGCCGGATATCAGGTGGCGCTGATGGCGCCCACCGAGATCCTGGCCGAACAACATTTCATCACCTTCCAGCGCTGGCTCGAACCGCTGGGCATCGAAGTCGCCTGGCTGGCCGGCAAGCTCAAAGGCAAGAACCGCGTCGCCGCCCTGGCACAGATCGCCGAAGGCGCACCCATGGTGGTCGGCACCCATGCGCTGTTCCAGGACGAAGTGCAGTTCAAGAACCTGGCTTTGGTGATCATCGACGAACAGCACCGCTTCGGCGTGCAACAGCGCCTGGCCCTTCGGCAAAAAGGCGTGGGTGGGCGGATGTGCCCTCATCAGTTGATCATGACCGCCACGCCAATCCCGCGGACCCTGGCGATGAGCGCCTACGCCGACCTCGACACCTCGATCCTCGACGAACTGCCGCCCGGCCGCACACCGGTCAACACCGTGCTGGTCACCGACACCCGACGAGTGGAAGTGATCGAACGCGTGCGCAGCGCCTGTGCCGAAGGGCGACAGGCCTATTGGGTGTGCACATTGATCGAAGAGTCTGAAGAGCTGACCTGCCAGGCGGCCGAAACTACCTTTGAGGACCTCACTGCGGCCCTCGGCGAGTTGAAGGTCGGGCTGATCCACGGGCGCATGAAGCCCGCCGAGAAAGCCGCCGTCATGGCTGAATTCAAGGCCGGCGCCCTGCAACTGCTGGTCGCGACCACGGTGATCGAGGTTGGGGTCGATGTGCCCAATGCCAGCCTGATGATCATCGAGAACCCCGAGCGCCTGGGCCTGGCGCAGCTGCACCAGTTGCGCGGCCGGGTGGGCCGGGGCAGCGCCGCCAGCCATTGCGTCTTGCTGTATCACCCACCGCTGTCCCAGATCGGGCGCCAGCGGCTGGGAATCATGCGTGAAACCAACGACGGCTTCGTCATCGCCGAAAAAGACCTCCAATTGCGCGGCCCCGGTGAAATGCTCGGCACGCGCCAGACCGGCCTGCTTCAATTCAAGGTAGCCGACCTGATGCGCGACGCCGACCTGCTCCCCGCCGTACGCGACGCCGCCCAGGCCCTGCTGGAATGCTGGCCCGACCACGTCAGCCCGCTGCTGGATCGCTGGCTGCGTCATGGGCAGCAATACGGCCAAGTGTGAGCACGCGCTCAGTTTTCAAGACCCGCGTGCCGGACAAGCTGGTTATACTGACCAACTTGTAGGAAAACGGATACAGACCATGACAGAAGCTGCCCTCGTCCCCGAAGCTCCGCACGCTCCGTCTGTTATTCGGCTGTTGCTCGAGAAATTGGGCATCGGCTATGACGAAGTACTCGAACGACCCGGCCTGAACCCAGCCCGCAAAGTGCAGGCGGTGTTGTTGCACGATGCCGTTGGCGCGCTCATGGTGCTGTTTCCGCAAAGCCAGTTGCTGGACCTCAATCGCCTGGCCGAACTCACCGGTCGCAAGCTCACGGCGGTGCCGACCGAACGCCTGGAGCGCATGCTCGGCAAACACAGCCTGAGCCTGCTGCCCGGCCTGCCGGCGCTGACCAGCTCTCCGTGCCTGTACGAAGAAAGCCTGCTGCGCGAACCGAAGTTGCTGATCAACTCCGGCGAGCCGGGGCTGCTGCTGGAAGTCACCAGCGAAGCGTTCAAGACCATGCTCACCAAGGCCAGCGCCGCGACGTTCGGCGAAGCCGTGAGCAACATCACCCCCAACCTGGACCGACCGCACGACGACCGCGCGGAAATCACCCAGGCGGTCCAGGCGTTCACCGCCCGGCGTATCCAGCAACGGCTGGAAGAAACCATCGAGATCCCGCCGCTGGCGGAAACCGCGCAAAAAATCATCAAGCTGCGGGTCGACCCCGACGCGACCATCGATGACATCACTGGCGTGGTGGAAACCGACCCTGCCCTGGCCGCGCAAGTGGTGAGCTGGGCCGCCTCGCCCTACTACGCCTCACCGGGCAAGATTCGCTCGGTGGAAGACGCAATCGTCCGCGTGCTGGGCTTCGACCTGGTGATCAACCTGGCGCTGGGCCTGGCCCTGGGCAAGACCCTCAGCCTGCCCAAGGACCATCCGCAACACACCACGCCGTACTGGCACCAGTCGATCTACACCGCCGCCGTCATCGAAGGCCTGACCCGCGCCATGCCCCGCGCCCAGCGCCCCGAAGGCGGCCTGACCTACCTCTCCGGCCTGCTGCACAACTTCGGCTATCTGCTGCTGGCCCACGTGTTTCCGCCGCACTTCTCGTTGATCTGCCGGCACCTGGAGGTCAACCCACACCTATGCCACAGCTACGTGGAGCAGCACCTGCTGGGTATCAGTCGCGAGCAGATCGGCGCCTGGCTGATGCGCTACTGGGACATGCCCGACGAACTGGCCACCGCCCTGCGCTTCCAGCACGACCCGTACTACGACGGCGAGTACGCCGAGTATCCAAACCTGGTGTGCCTGGCCGTGCGCCTGCTGCGCTCACGAGGGATCGGCTCCGGGCCGGACGAGGAAATTCCCGATGCATTGCTCGAGCGCGTAGGCCTGTCTCGGGACAAGGTCAATGATGTAGTCAGCAAAGTGCTCGAGGCTGAAGTGCTGCTGCGCGAACTGGCTTCGCAGTTCAACCACTGATTGCAGTGCCGCAGATGAGCTTCTGTGGCGAGGGGATTTAGCTGTGGGGGCAAAGCTTGCTCCCACACGACCTTGCTCCTACATAGAATCTGCGCGGCTCAAACATTCCTGGCCTTCTTCGGCTTCAAGTACTTGGTCAGCCCTTGGAACCAGATCACCAGCGCCGGGTTACCCTTGATCTGGATCGACTTGTCCTGGATCCCCGTCATGAACGCCAGTTGTTTGTTCTTGGCCTGCATCGTGGCGAAGCCATAGGCGGCGTCCTTGAAGGCGATGGCGAACGCAGGCGCCGGGTAAGTACCGGCCTGGCTGGTGATGCGCTGGTTTTTCACGGTGAAATGCCGGGCGACTTTACCGTCCAGGGTTTGCAGCTGGAACACCAGCTCCTTGTCGCCCAACTGCTGCTGGAACGCCGGATTGGTCCGGCTGGCCTTGCCCATCAACAGTCCTAGCATCCACAGCAGAAAACGAAATTTCATGGGCACAGCCTCGTGAGAAAAGATCGATGGCTGGCAGTTTAGCGATTCTTCGGCGCAACGCCATCATCTGATCGCTTTAGCGGAATATAAGCTGATTTTCGCGAAAGATGACTGCCAAGTCACGAAAACAAAATCAAAAGATCGCAGCCTTCGGCAGCGCCTACATCGATTTCTGTAGGAGCTGCCGAAGGCTGCGCTCTTTTGATCTTTTTGCTCTCCTGCTCCTCGGACATTTCCTTCAAAACGCCGGGCAGTTCATGAACAAGGCAGCGCTTTAGAGCGCCGCTAAAGCAACTCCGAACCCACCGCAAAACGAACGAAAATCCGCCAACACAACTGCTCAGTAGCCAACTTACTTGGGTGCCGACTTGAAAACAAAACTGACCCGCAACGTAGGGCAGATCCTACTGGGGGAGCTGGCGCGGTGAAGAATACATCCAGGAAATATGACGATACGCCCTGGCAGAGGAGCCACGGACCTTATAATTTCCCCTCCCTCGCCGTAAAACAATAGCTCGGCCCCCCAATCCTGCTGCCAGTCGTCATGGGCAAAATAGATTGAAGAAACATTGTCCTCTCGACTACTGTCCGTGTGCGAATACCCCTCCGTGCCATAGGTATGTCCGTTGGCGTATGCCCTGAGCAACTTTTGCGGTGACCCAATTGTCGCCTCGATCTCTAACCACAGGGCACTAACCGACTGCAAACCTTGCCTGTCGGATAAAATAGCCGCACTGTCCGTCTCGCTACTGGTATCACCACCGGCAAAGTGTGAATGCCAGAAAAAATAATTATCGTTTTGAACATTAGAACGCCAACCGTATTGCCAGATCGGCTTTTTGGCCAATGAGCTCAACTGAGCGCCGAACGTTGTCGATATACCCCATCTCATACGTCTATCGGTGTCAGCTGAAGGGTGAGACGTAAACAAAAATAGTCGGCCGGAAGGCGTTAGGCACAGCGCCCGCCTTGAGAGCGGACGCTGATGTAACGGAGAGCAAGGACCGACGACCCTTGCTTCAGATGGTTACAGGACGATATTGACCAGACGCCCCGGCACAATCACGATTTTTTTCGGGGTACCGTCTATAAAGCGCGCTACTGCTTCGTCTCTAAGGGCGCAAGCCTCTATTTCTGCGCGGTCGGCCGTCGCAGACACTACGATTTCCCCGCGCAACCTACCGTTAACCTGCACGACCAGTTTCAGCTCCGAGCGAGTCAGTACGTCAGGCGATGGCGCTGGCCATTGAGATTCGAGAATATCTCTGTCGAACCCCAACTCGGCCCAGAGGACATGCGCGATGTGCGGCGTGATGGGGTAGATGACTTTCAGCAGGATTTCGATTCCCTCTCGAATAACGCTACCAGGGGCGTCCTTCACGCCCTCAAGCAGATTGAGGATTTTCATCGCACCGGAAACGATCGTGTTGTAGCGCAGCTTTTCATAGTCCCTGTTGATACTCTCCAGCACGCTATGAATCTCGAATTGAAGTGTCGAGCGTTCGTTCAGGACGTTTCGCCGCGCTGCGGACGCGATGATGGTGTCTTGGTGTTTGAAGGCGAAACTCCATAACCGTCGCAGATAGCGATAGGCACCCTCGACGCCGCTGTCGCTCCAGACAATGCTTTGTGTGGGTGGCCCTGCGAAAATAGTAAACAGACGCGCCGTGTCGGCACCGAATCTCTCGATGATTTCCCGTGGCTCGACGACGTTATTTTTAGATTTGGACATTTTTTCGATGCCGCCCATGATCACGGGCAAACCATCTTCCTTGGCAACCGCCTCGATTGCCTGCCCACCATCGCCGAACCTGACGTCGACTTCCGCCGGATAGAACCAACGCTTGGTGCCGTCCTGGGCTTCTCTGTAGAAGCATTCGCGCAGCAACATGCCCTGAGTGAATAGATTCTTGAAGGGTTCATCGATATCGATCAGGCCTTCGTCACGCATCGCCTTGGTCCAAAACCGTGCGTACAGTAAATGCAGGACAGCATGTTCGACGCCGCCGATGTAGTGATCCATCGGCATCCAGTATTTCGCCGGGCCAGCGATCATCGCGCTCTGATTACCTGGCTCACAGTAGCGCATGAAATACCAGCTGGAATCGACAAAGGTATCCATCGTGTCGGTTTCACGCCGTGCGGGGCCACCACAAGCTGGACAATCGACATGCAAGAAATCAGGTTGTTGCAGCAAAGGATTGCCAGAACCGTCGGGTCTGCAGTCCAGAGGCAGAATGACCGGCAGATCCTCGAGCGGTACGGGAACATCGCCACACTTATCGCAATATATCATCGGAATAGGCGTGCCCCAGTAGCGCTGGCGAGATATTCCCCAGTCTCGGAGTCGCCAATTGATTTTTTTCTCACCGCCGTGACGGGTGAGTCTGGCACTGATAGCTTCGCTCGCCTCTTTAAGTTCCAGGCCGTCAAACTCGCCAGAATTGATCAGGACGCCTTTATCCTTCGCGGCGTATGACGCATCCCATGAGCGGTCGTCAAACTCAAGCCCTTCAATGGCAATGACCTGCCGGATCGGCAGGCCTTTTTTGCTGGCCAACGAAAAATCACGTTCATCGTGCGCCGCCACTCCCATAACCGCACCCGTGCCATACCCCGCAACCAGGTAATTCACCACCCAAACCGGGATCGAAGCGCCACTGATCGGGTGCGCCACCGTGAAGCCAGTGAAAACACCGTCCTGATCAATGCCAGACAGCTGTGCTTCGCTGGTACCGCCACCTTTGAAGTGCTCGATCACCTGAGCCAGTTCAGGATTAAGCTCTACCGCCCGCAAAGCGATTGGATGTTCTGGGGCAATCGCGCAGAAAGTCACGCCCATCACGGTTTCGGCGCGAGTGGTAAACACCGACAACCGTCCGTCCTCGATAAGCTCCCCATTCTGGTTTTTTATCTGGTGAGGGAACCCAAAACTCACCCCTTCACTTTTACCGATCCAGTTACGCTGCATGGTTCTGACCATTTCCGGCCACCCATCCAGGCTATCGATATCCCTCAACAACTCTTCGGCATATTGGGTGATAGCAAAATAATAACCGGGGACTTCTTTCTTTTCGACCAGTGCTCCTGATCTCCAACCGCGACCATTAATAACCTGTTCATTCGCCAGTACGGTTTTATCGAGAGGGTCCCAGTTAACGATTTGGGTATGTTTGTAAGCAATACCCTTTTCAAGCATTTTCAGGAAGAACCACTGATTCCACTTGTAATAATCAGGATCACAGGTTGCGACTTCACGGTTCCAATCAATACTAAGCCCAAGGGGACTCAGCTGCGCCTTCATGTCTTGTATATTTTGACGCGTCCAGGCAGAAGGTGACTGATTGGAAGCCAGGGCAGCGTTCTCTGCGGGCAGCCCGAAGGCATCCCAGCCCATTGGCATCAGGACGTTGAAGCCTTTCATGCGCTTTTGTCGCGCCAGTACATCATTGATGGTGTAGTTACGGACGTGTCCCATATGCAATTTCCCCGACGGGTACGGCAACATGGAACATGCATAATATTTAGGTCGCGAAGTATCCTCGAAAACCTCAAATGTTTTTCTGGCAGCCCAATCTGCCTGAGCCCTTGCCTCGACGTCGGCCGGATTATAATGTTCCTGCATAAACTTCTCTCTTTACTTTTTGATAAGTAGAAAGATCTCATGACCTTCCGTGAGTCAGCTAACCCGTACTTCGTTAACGCCCTACCATACAATACAAATCCGAACACGTTCCAATCGCGTTCCTGCGCCATGCGCGTTCGACCCGCAAGACAATTCGCAGGATAAAGAGCGCCGTTAGCACAGGTTTCCAGAATGGGAGAGAGATCCGCGAGGGGTAGCCAAAGGACTTTGTGGG
This sequence comes from Pseudomonas sp. RL_5y_Pfl2_73, assembly GCF_963970515.1. Classification (NCBI taxonomy): domain Bacteria; kingdom Pseudomonadati; phylum Pseudomonadota; class Gammaproteobacteria; order Pseudomonadales; family Pseudomonadaceae; genus Pseudomonas; species Pseudomonas sp. RL_5y_Pfl2_73. Next base: position 177,917 of record NZ_CAXAPD010000010.1, read on the forward strand.
CTACAAGAAGGACGTTGAACCCGCGTCATGGCGATTGTCTGCAGGGTTTATGCAAGCCGAAAAATCCTTCGACATACACGCGACCAGCAACGGCCAAATCGCCAAGAAGCTTTGCACTACATTGCGGACTTGCCCGCGCACCATCGTGGGGTTGCAGTCAACATCGATGCCTGAACCAACGCTGTCACGAGCAAGCTTTTCCACCGTTTTATTGTTGATCATTCCCAAGCGGGTGCAAGGGAATGATCAACAACATCGCTCAATCAAACATTCGGGCAAGGCACCGGTGCCCAGTCGCCCAGGTCCGGGTTTTTGCACATGCTGTTGACCTGGCTGGTGCCGGCGCTGGCAACCTGCCTGCTTTCATCCTGCTTGGCCTTGGCGGTCTGCAGGGTTTTCTCGGTGGTCACCGCTTCTTTCGGCACGGTTGGCAGCACCGGTTTTTTCGCCGGCTTCGTGGCTTTCTTAGTCTTGGTCTTGGTCTTGGACGGCGCCACAACCGGCTTGGTATCGGCGGTGGCCACGATCACCACGTCATTACGCTGCACACCCACTTGCTGCAGATCTTTCTCGTAAGCCTGGGTGTAGTTGTTCAGGTCCTCGGACGCTTTGCCATTGACCACGACAATCAGGTCGTTCGACTCTTTCAGGCCGGAGACGATTTCTGCCAGGCGCTTGCGGCCTTCAGTGTCGTTGACGGTCTTGGCCTTACGGTCGGCAACCAGTTTGCTGAACGCGTTCTGGTAGCACTGCTGCGAGGTCTTGGCGTAGGCGGTGCTGCGATCGATGTCGGAGACGCTTTTGTTGACGTCGGTGGCGTAGGACGCGATGCGCTGATTGTCATCGGCGATCTGCTTCTGACGCTCGGTGTAGTAACCGGCGGCACCACCGGCCAGGGCGCCGCCCGCGGCACCAATGGCGGCGTTGCGGCCACGGTCTTCCTTATCGGCGGTCAGGGCGCCCAGCAGTGCACCGCCGACGGCACCGACGGCCGCGCCGGTGACCACGGACTTGGTCATGTCGCCTTCGGTGGCGCGCAGATGCTGCACCGGCTCGTAGCAGTTCGGGTAGTACTCGACCTTGGTGCTCGAGGCGACCTTGGAGGTCGGCGACGTGGCGCAACCAGTCAGTACGGTGCTGAAGCCGACAGCGACCATCAGCAGGTGACGCTTGGAAACCGAAGCAAAAGGTTTACGGGAGAAAAGCATAGTTGTGTTCTCGTTTTAAGTGTTGACCAGCTCAGCGCGGCGCTATCGCCGCCTGGGCCCCTTCCAAGCTCGCTGACAACGAACGCTCAAGACCGCTGAGCGTTCGATGCGAGCAGCTCCTTCAATATCGCCGCCGGGTCGGCTCGTTTTTGCTGACGATAGCCCCCGACATGACGAACGAATAACGTTGCACGCGCCACCAGGCTCTTGCCCAGTACCGGTTTGCGCTCAAGCTCTTCCTTGATGCGCTGGAACTGCGCCTGGATCACGGCATCGGTGTAGCGCGTGCCGGTCGCCAAGTTGTCGATATAAATCGCCACCGCGCCATCGAGCGCACTGCGACCGTTGTTGATGGCCGTGGCGAACAGCTGGGCGCTGGCCGCGTCCTTGGCATCCAGGGCGGCTTGCCGACTGTTCTGCAGATTGGTCAGGCGAATGTTGTAGTTGTTGATCGTCTCAGCCACCAGGGCCGACGACTGGATCAGGTTGCCCGCCGCTTCCTCACGCTGCTGGGCGATGAGCGAGACGTTACGCTTGAGCTCTTCGTTGACCAGCCCCAGCTCGGCTTGCAGGCGCGGGTCGATGCTGGCGGCGATGATGCTGTCCAGGCGCTTGGTCGGGTCTTCGGCTTCGTCGATCGCATCGGTCAGCGACGCGAGCCGACCTTCTTTCTGCCACTGGACAAACAATTCCTTGTAGCGCGAACGCGGCGCCAACAACGCACCAATGGCCACGCGAAAACCGGTGGCTTCGTTGCTTTGCTCGGTGCCGTCGGCGGCGAACAGCGGGTATTCGCGGCGCATGCCGGTGAACAGTGTGCCCTCGCCTTCCAGGTAGTTGCCGCCCTTGACCACGAAGCCACCATAGGCGCCCTGGCGGCGACCAGCGTGCACCAACTGGAAGGATTCCTGGACCATCTCGGCGGCGTTGCCGACCACGTCGAACAGGCCAATGGGGTTCGGCAGCTTGGTGCCGATGGGCATCAACCGCGCCGCCTGGCCAGTGCCGCCGGCGACTTGGTTGAACACCGCCCAATCGGCCAGCGGCCCGTCGCTTTCACTGCCTTCCAGGCGCCTTGGGAACAGCCGCCCTTCCAAGTCCTGACGGCTCACGGCCTGCCCGCCTCGGGCGGCGAATTCCCATTCGACTTCCGTCGGCAAGCGCACGAAACCCAGCCCGCCGTCTTCGGCGGAAGTGCCGCGACCGCTCACCGGCAGCAAGTCCTTGTGGTATTTCATCAGCCAGGCGCTGTACACCGCCGAGAAGCGCTCGGCCTCGAACTTCGACAGTTTCACCTTGGGCAAACGCCCGACCACGCCCTGGGGCAAATCGGCTTGCAAGGTTTCGCAGGCCGGCGCCGCTTCGCCGCTGGCAAGCGATTGCGCCTGGGCCATGACCTGAGCGTATTGCCGGGCCGTGACCTCGTACTTGCCAATGAAGTACAGCATCGGCTTGAGCGGCGTCTTGGCATTGGTCTTGGGCATCAACGGCGTGATGGTCTTGTTCCAATCCTTGGGCAAGTCCTTGAGGGTGAACTGGCCGTTGATGAAGTCGCGCCGGTAGCCGGAAATGAACGACTGTTTATAGCCCGCCTCGCCTTCACTGAACGGGTAACCGAGGCTGACCTCGCGGTCATCCAGGGTGCCCTGGGCGAGGATGTAGACGTAGCGGAACACCATGTGGCCATCACACGGCAGCGGCAGGCTGACGTCGTCGGGCAACGGCTTGGGGTTGTCCAGCTTGTCCGTGCCTTCATCGGCCCAGACCAGACCGGCCAGGCTCAGCGCCACGGCGGCGCCCAATAACTTATACATCGCGAATTCCTTCACACGCTTGGATGCGCGCCACACGCCAGCCACCACAAGCTGCCGCCACGGCACTGACGCCGAGCACAGCCACCAGGGCCAACGCGTAATGACGCACCAGCAGATGACTGGCGTATTCGCCAGGCATCTGCGCAAATAAATAATTCAGGCCCGACTGCGCCAAGCCATACAGGCCAGCACTCAGCAGGGCCGCAAACGTGGCGCTGTAGAGCGCCTGCAACACCACGAACAACAACAGCGCCGCGGTAGAAACCCCCAGCAGGCGCAACACCGACAGCTCCCGGCGCTTACGCTCGACCGCCGCCAAGGCACCGGCAAAGATCGCCGCGAACGCCCCGGCCAACGCCAACCCGGCGATGATCCAGAACACGATCGACAGATTGCGACTCAGCGATTGCACTTGGGCGATGGTCTGGGCCTGGGTCGATACCAGCAGGTTTTGCCCGACGAAATACTGCCGCAGCGGCTCGACATCGCCGAGGCTGCGAGCATACAAACGAAACGCCGGGTAGACCCGCTGCCCGCTCACACCCACCGCCTCCCCCGGCCAGCCGAACGCGGGCACGGCACGGCCGTCACGGTAATCCTCAGCCGCCTCCAGCAACGCCAGCGGCGCAAACAGGCCGTCCCGGGCGAAGGCTTCCAATGGCAGCACGTGCAGCACCTGCACGCGCGTGCGCTGCGCCTCGCTGCGACCGGCCACCTGCCGGCCGAAACTGGCCTGCAACCAATCGCCGGCCTTGGCGCCGAGCTTTTCAGCGGCGGTCTGGCTGAGCACCACTTGATCCAAGCCTTGGGGCACCGGCAAATGATCGAACAAGGGATCGTTGGCCGCGGTGGGGATCATCTCGACCGTGACGGTCGAAGCATCGCTGCTCAAATCCGCCGTGGCGGCGATTTGCCGGGTGCGCGGCAAAGCAAAGGCCACGCCGCTGCGCAGGCTCAATTGTTCGACGAACTCGGCACTGAACCGACCGCCGCCCAAGGGAATGATCTCCCGGGTGGCCGGGTCGTTCTGCAAGCGTTCAGTGAGGCTACTGACCAGGCCGAACTTCAGGCCGAACAGCACCAGCAGCGGTGCCACCACGGCCACCAAAGCCAACACCGAGCAGGCCGACAGCCACGCATCGTTGCGGTAATCCTGCCAGGCCAGGGAAGCCACCAGCGCGCCGCGCATCAGCAAGCCTCCCCAAGGGTGGCGGTGACACCGCCGTCGACATCGCGACGGCAACTGATGCGCCGCACCTGCAAACCGCTGGCGCGGGCCAGCGCTTCGTCGTGGGTCGCGACCACACAGCACACGCCGTGCTCGCGCGCCTGGGTCACCAGCAACTGCATGACACGCTCGGCGTTTAGCGGGTCGAGGGCGGCGGTCGGTTCATCGGCCAGCAGCAGACGGGGCCCATGGGCCAAGGCCCGGGCACAGCTGACCCGCTGACGCTGGCCGACGGACAAATCCGCCGGCTTCTTGTCCAGTTGATCGGCAATGTCCAACTGCCCCGCCAGGCGCGTCACGCTTGCGTCATCCTTCAAACCCAGCAATTTGCGCGACAACGCGATGTTGCCGCGCACATCCAGGAAGCCCAACAGGCCGCCGGTTTGCAGAACATAACCCAGGTAACGGCTGCGCAACTCGGCCAAGGTACCCTGTTGAGACGCACGCCACAGTTTGGCGATGTCCAACGGCGTGTTGGCAGGTGTGAAGTCGAACTGCCCGGCCTGATCCGGCGCCAATACCAGCGCCAGCAAGTCCAGCAGTGTGCTCTTGCCACAGCCGCTGGGACCGACCACCGCCAGTTGTTCACCACCCCGTAAGTGCAGCCGTGGAATCACCAGGCTGTAGCGCTGGCTGCCGGTGCCCCGGCTTTTGTGCACGGCGTTCAGGGTCAGCATCACGGCAGCGTCGACAACGGAACGCGGTACAAGGCATCACCCGGCTCGGCATCGCCGAAGCGCACCCAGTTGGCGAGGTCGTTGTGGAAGGTTTCGTAGAGACGGATTTTCGAATCCAGCTCGTCGATGAAGTCTTCCTGCTCGGCCACGCTCAAGGACAGCCACAAGTCCTGGGTCATGTTCAACGACTTGCTGCGGTACGGCAGCCCTTGGAGGTACTCGCCGAGAATCCCGCCGTCGGCCAGGTTGCCGCCCTTGCGCAGGGCCGCCGGGTCGCGGCTCATGTAGGCACTGGCGCTGGCGATTTCCTGGAAGAAATCCTTGGGCGAACTCTGGGTCTTGCGGGCCGCGTCGACGATCAACTTGAGCGACTGTTGCAGGTCGTTGAGTTGCAGCTTGGTCAGCATCACGCAGACCTGGAACGCCGGCAACGCCGGGTTGGTCAGGTCGCGGTCGGCGGTCCAGGCGCTGACCAGTTGCGGCGCCTGACTGGCGGATTTACGCCCCAAAAAGTCCATGTGCATCGCGTAGCCAACCGCGGCCGACTTGTCGGCCAGGCTCGGCGCCGCGCTGAGCAGCGGCACGCTTTGCGCCTTGTTGCTGCGCACCTGATGGACCAGGTCGGCGAACACCGAACCGATCTCATCGACGCGCTCGCCGAACTTGCGCACGTCAGCGCCCGGCACCGGAATGTACAGATCACCGATCTGCGGGTTGGCGTCGGCCGTCAGGATGCGGTATTGGCTCTGGGCGCCGGCGTGGGTTTTCTTGCCGGCGTTGCTGAGCAAGTGCAGGGCGTAGATCTTGATCTGCTTGCCCAGGGCGGCCTGGCGGACTTCGGCTTCGTTCATTTGCGTGGCGGCAAATGGATCGTTCTTGCGCAGGGCACCGGCGTCGGTGACCAACAGGATCAAACGTCCGCCGTAACCGGACCAGTCCATGCCTTCGACAGCTTCCATGACCCCGGCGAACGCATCTTCGTTGAACGAATGGCTCGACACCGTCGATGCCTTGACCTGCCGCGCCAGGTCCAAGAAGCGTTGCGGGTCGCGGCCCTGCTCCAGAGTGATCAAGGTCTTGGCGACGTATTCCAGGCCCGGGGTTTTCTTGATGCTGCTGCGAAAACCCACCATGGCGAAGCTGACGCTGTCCAACTCGCCGCGCTCGGCGATGCGGGTTTGCAGCTCGTGGACCACATCGCGCACCTGGTCGATGTAGGGCTGCATCGACACGGTGGTGTCCACCACCAGCACCACGGCGGTGCGGAACGCGTCGGCGTTGGCGGTGCTGATCGGCGTATTGGTCGTCGCCCTGGGGGTGTTGCCCGGGTCGATGGACGCCACGTTCAGCAACTGCACCAGTTGGCCGTTTTCATCGAGGCTCTCGCGGGAATCGAAGATCGGCAACAGGTAGAACTGGTTTTGCGGCACGGCGCTGGCGGCCGGTTCCAAGGCCAGCACTTGCTGGTCTTCTTGTGGGTTTTTCTGCGCCTTGAGCAACACGTTCTTGGCCGCCGAAGGGTTAGCCAAGAGTTTTTCCACGTCGCCGGGCTGACGCAGGAACATCACTGGCGCGCGGCCAGAACGTTCAGTGAACTTGAGCACCAGGCTTTGCTTCCAGTCGCTGACCTGGGCGGCGGGCAACCAACCGTCGCTGCGCCCGTCCGTAGCCGCGCCGACCCGCACCCACGAACCGCCGTCGATGTCCTTGCGCTGATACACGTACAACACGGAAAACGCCGGCAGCGCCTTGCCCGGCGCAGCGCCCGGCGCCTCGGCGAGTTTCGCCCCCGGCTTGCTGAGCACACGCTGGAACAAGGTTTTCTTGCCGGCCATCAACAGCGGACGCTGACCGCCATCGGCCTCGGTCGCCCCCGGCGGCTGAACTGGAGGGGCAACGGGTGGCTTGACCGGCGGCACTTCGGAAGGCTTGACCGAGGTCGTCGTGGCCACCGGCTTCTTCACCTCTTTGCCGTCATCACCGGCCAACCACCAATAACTCGCGCCACCCAACGCCAGCGCCACGGCGACCGCAACGGCAGCCAGGGCAAACACCGGCCCCTTGCGTTGCTCCGACACCGAGGGTTGGGCCGTCGGTTTTGTCGGCGGCGGCGCTGGCTTGGGCTGCGATTGTGGCTGCGGGGGTGAGTCAGCCGGGCCGCTGGGAATGTTGATGGAGATGGGCGTCAAACCCGCCAATTCATCCACCGGTTTCGGCGTCTGCGGCAGTAGCGGCGACAACGGCCGGATCAGCGTCGCGTCCGCCGACTCGTCTGGCAGGTTATCCAACGCCCACAGCAACGCCGCCGCGTCCGGGAAACGCTCCGCCGGATCCTTCGCCAGCAGCTTGCGCAACACCTCCTGATAACGGCCGTGGTGCACCGGCAATTCCGGCAACGGTTCGGTCAGGTGCGCCAGGGCCGTGGACAGTGCGTCGTTGCCGGTATACGGCAGCTTGCCAACAAGGATTTCGTAGAGCACCACGCCCAGGGCATACAGGTCGGCGCGGCCGTCGATGTCTTGGCCTCGGGCCTGTTCCGGGCTCATGTAGCTGGGCGTGCCGACGGCAAAGCCGGCCTGGGTGAATTGGGTGCGGTCGTCCAGGGACTTGGCGATGCCGAAGTCCGAGAGCACCGCCGTGCCGTCGGCGCGGAACAGGATGTTGGCCGGTTTGACGTCACGGTGGACCAGCCCCAACCCGTGGGCATAACCCAGAGCCGAGGCGATCTGGCGGATGTAGATCAGACCCTGCTCCGGCGTCAGGCCCGCGGCGATGCGTTCCTTGAGCGTACCGTTGGGCAAGTACTCCATCGCCATGTAATACAGCTCACCGACATTGCCGATGTCATGGATGGTGACGGTGTGCGGGTGCGACAGACGCGCCAGGGTCTTGCCTTCTCGCAGGAAGCGCTCGCAGAAGGTCGGGTCGGCGGCCAGGGCTGCCGCCATCACTTTCAACGCCACCTTGCGTTCCAGCGAACGCTGGGTCGCCAGGTACACGCTGGCCATCGCGCCTTCACCGATAGGCCCTTCGATGTCATAGCCGGGGATGACAATGTTCAGGGTCAAGCTCATGACGGCACCTTCACGACCACCACGGTGATGTTGTCCGGCGCGCCACGCATCAGCCCCAGGGACACCAGGCTGCTGGCGATTTCGCCGGGCTCGTCGTGATTCAGCACTTCGCGGATTTCATCGTCCTCGACGGTCTTGGTCAGCCCGTCGCTGCACAACAGGTAACTGTCGCCAGGCACCAGCAGCAGCTCAGTCAGCGCCAGGTTCAGTTGCGCCTCGACGCCAATGGCCCGGGTGACGATGTTGGCCCGCGGATGCACCCGCGCCTCGGCTTCGCTGAGCAGGCCGCTGTCCTGCAAATCCTGGACGTAGCTATGGTCCCGGGAAATGCCTTCGAGCACGCCGTCGCGCAGGCGATACAAACGGCTGTCACCGGCCCACAGGCACATGCCGCGCAGGTCGCGGGCGGCCAACACCACCACGGTGCTGCCCATCATCGTCACGCCACGGTTGGCGGTTTCTTCACGCACGGCGGCGTTGACCCGCAACAGGTCGCTTTGCAGCGCCGCGACGTATTCGTCCAGCGAGCGCCCGACGGCAATGCTACGCAGGCTGTCGACGATCAGGCTGCTGACGTAGTCGCCCGCCGCGTGCCCGCCCATGCCATCGGCCACGACCCAGAGGCCGTTTTCCGGCAGGTCCAGGCAGGCGTCTTCGTTGACCTGACGGACCATCCCGACATGGCTCTTGCTTGCAGACTTGATTGCTTTTCCGGCACTTGGACGCATCTACACAACACCTTCTTGGCCGAGCAAAAATTGCGCAAAATCAGCCGCCGCCGGCAGTCCCTGGCAGCGCATCAAACCCGGGGCAATGCGTTCCGATCCCTGACCCCACCACAGGCTCGCGCCTTCGCAGGCCGCCTCGGCGAGGGCGCTCATGCGCCGCTGCGGGTCGGTGGCATCGAAGCGATGCAGGCTGGCAAAGCGACTGCTCGGCGTGCGCGGCAGGAACATCGGGCAGCCCAAGGTTTCCAGCTCCGCGCTGAACGCCTCGAAACTGGCCTCCACACTCAACGTGCTTAGCAACAGGTTTTCGACCCGCTCAAACCACTCGTCCGCACCGCCCACCACGGACGCCGGGTCCGCGTCGGGCTCCAGCAGCATCGCGACGGTCAGCGGGAAATAGCGGCCGACCCGGTCGATGCTCGGCATCACCACCCCGACCGCGGCGTCCGGGCCACACACACCCGGCGCGACCATGAAGCGCCACAGCGGGCTGACCAGATAAGCGTCCAGCCAACGCTCGCCAAGGTTGGTCTGGCTGGCGAGCAAACCCGCCGCCAACCACGAATCCCACGGGCCGATAAAACTCTGGGGCAAGCCACGGCTGACGAAATCTCCGCGACTGGCCAACTTTCCATAGAAGCCCGGCGTACTCATAGCCGCTCCGGCAGGCTGAAGCCAGTGAGCACCCGGCTCTTGAACGGGTTGAAGGCGCTGCCGGCCCGCAACTCGTAAGAGGCGCTGGCGCCATCGACCCGCAGCCGCAGGTTGAAGCGGTCCGGCGAGTTGCCGGCGGTCAGGTCCGATTGCTCCAACAGCCGGAACCAGGCCCACGGTCCATCCAGAGTGATGCCGGAGCGACCGCTGGACGACGGCGGCATGATCGAGATCCGCACCACGCCGATGCTGCCCGGGTTCGGCCATTGCATGGCGGTCGGGCGGCTTGGGCCGTGGTCGTAGCTCAGTTGCTGGCCGTCGAGGTCAAGCAGGAACTGGGTGATGGTCGAGTCCATCGCCACCGGTTTGAGCTCGAAACGCACCATCGGCTGCGTGCCGCCGGAACGGAAGAACGCATCGCGGATGGTCGCCGCGCGCTGGAAGGTCTGCAGCACGCCAGGGGCGATGCCGAGCTTCTGCGCCGCGCCCGGCTGCCAGCGCCAGGTCGGGGTCGAGGTGTCGACGTAGGGTTGCAAGTACTTGCGGAAGTAGTTGTCCATCACCCCGCCGACGCCGAAGAACTGGCCGAAGTCATCCAGGGTGGCGTCCCGCGCACTGCCTCGCGACATCGGATAGCGCCCGGCCAGGGACTGGCGATAGATGTTCACCACTTCGCTGGTCCAGGCGGCGTTCAGTTGGTTGCGCACCCCGCCCATCATGCTGTTGGTGGTGGAGTTGACCACCGACTTGACCAGCCCCTGCACCAGCGGTGGCTGGCGTTCAGCGTTGAGGCTGACGCGCGTAGCGGCGGCCGCGGCCTGGTTCTTGGCTTCGCCGAGCAAGGCGTCGCCGCTGGCACCGACCATGGCGCTGACCTGCACGTACAGAGCGTTCATGTCCGCCAGCAAGCCGTCGATGGCCGCCGGCTCGCCTTCGTTTTTGCTGACGATGCTGTTGAGCGCGGCAAAGTGCGCGGTGATCGGATCATCGCTCGCCGCCGGCACGTTTTGCGTCGCCTGCTCCTGGCCGAGCAAGTTGCCCAGGCGCTCCTTGAGTTTGTCCACACCGCCTTCTACCGGTGCACCTTGGGCGGCCAACCGGCGCTCATCCTGTTGCAGGTCGGTTTCCTTCGCCACCGCCACCAGCAGTTTTTTCAACGGCGAGGTCGGCCCAGAAATCACCCGCAGCACATCGGCGGCCTGGGCCACGCTGGTGATCGGCACGAAGTCGATGTCGGCCAGCAAGGCGTCCCATTGGCGCAGGTAGTCCTGGAAGTACAGGCGACGCACATCGGCGGCCAGGCTGGCGACGTTCTGCTGATCGGCCTCTTCGCGGCCCAGCACCCATTGTTCTTCAGCCAGGGTGCCGGTCTGGCTCAGGCTGGCGAGCAAGAAGCCCTGGCGGTAGCCCTTGACGGTGAAGAACCCACTCAACGGCTCGCCCAACGGTTTGCCGCTCTTGCGGCTGAACACCAGCGCCGCGTCACGCCCGGCGGCTTCGTTGATGCGGAAGTCCGGGATGCCTTCGGGCAGTTTCTGGCGCTTGATCCGATCATAGACCCGCTGGGCCACCGGCAACTGCTGCAACTGGCGACGCAGGTCTTCGATCAGGCGTGGGTCGAGGCGCGCGACGGGCGGACGCCGTTCGAACAGCGCCTGCAAATGCGCGGTCAGGGCCTGACGCTGCTCGGCCGGCAAATCGCGCGGCAGGCTGCGGTCCCAATCCAGGGCGATCCAGGCCTTGATGAAATCGGCATCGGAGTGCTCGGAGTCAGCGAGCATCAGGTAAGCCTTCAAGCCTTCGTAGAGGAAATCCGAAGTGCCGCCGCTGTGCAGTTGCTCTTCGATGCGCGTCAGCAGACGTGGCGCGAACACCGCGATCAGCAGCTTACGGTAGACGCTGCGGGACTCGGCTTCAAGCATGTCGCCCTGGTACAAGCCCAGGCCTTCGGCCCAGCTCGGGGCGTCGTCAGCCAAGTGTTTCACGGCGTTGAGCAACGGCAACACGGAAAGGACCTCACGTTGCGCCGGGCTGAGGTTCTGCACAGTCTGGCCCAACGGCGCGACCTTCTGGTCGACCTGGGCAATGTAGGCCTGGTTGGCGCGGTAGCTGACCCACCACAACGAGCTGACCACCAGCACCAACACCACGGTGGAGGCCAGTACACCGCGAGCGATCCACTTGCGCCGTCGCTCGACTTTCGGATCGACGCCCACCAGCCCGCGCTCGGCGAAGGCCACGGCGGTGAAGAGTTTTTCGATGAAGTAGCTGCGCCCGGTGCCGGTCTGGCGCGCCAGGTGCTGACGGTCCAGGTTCATGCTCTGGGCCATGGAGCCGATCAGGCGATCGATCGGGCTGCCTTCCTGGGTGCCACTGGTGAAATACACCCCGCGCAGCAACACACGCTCTTCAAAGGCGTTGGGTTTGAACACGCCTTCGAGGAAGCTTTGCAGGCAATCTTTCAAGGCGCCGAACTGCTGCGCGAAACCGTAGATCAGATCGCGCCGCGCCGGGTCGCGCTCTTGTTGCAGGCGTTCCACCAAACGGTCGTTGAGACGCTGCTCAAGGCCGGTGAATTCACTTTGCAGATGCGCCAACGGGCTGTCGTTGCTCTTGCCATCGTCCAGGGCGAAGGTCATGCCCCAGACCTGGGCGCGCTCTTCCTTGCTCAGGGTATCGAAATACTCCATGAACCCAGGCACCAGATCGAGCTTGGTCAGCATCAGGTAGATCGGGAAGCGCACGCCCAGTTGGGTGTACAGCTCCTGGATCCGCAAGCGAATCGCCGCGGCATGGGCGGCGCGCTCGGCGTCGCTGCCCAGCAGCAGGTCAGACAGGCTGATGGCAATGAACGCCCCGTCAATCGGGCGCCGCGCCCGTTGTTTTTTCAACAGGCCCAGGAAACCCAGCCATGCCGCCTTGTCGATGGTCGCGTCACTGTCCTGGGTGGTGTAGCGGCCGGCGGTGTCGAGCAAGACCGCCTGGTCGGTGAACCACCAATCACAATTGCGCGTGCCACCCACGCCACGTACCGCACCGGCGCCCAGTTGCGCGGCCAATGGGAAATGCAGCCCGGAGTTGACCAGCGCGGTGGTCTTGCCCGAACCCGGTGGGCCGATGATCACGTACCACGGCAGCTCGTAGAGGTTACGGCGCTCGTCACCGCCCAGCTTGGCTTTCTTGAGCAGCGCCAAGGCTTCGTCCATGCGCTGGCGCAGGGTTTCGAGCTCCTCGGCGGTGGCGATGCTGGTCGGGTCCGGCGGGGTTTGCGCGGCCAGGCTGCGCATCACTTCGGCGGCCTGACGGCGCGCCTGGATGATGCGAAACACCCGGTAGGCGATCCATACCGCGAACACCAGGATGATCAAGGCCCAGCGCCGGCCTTCGGGCACCAGCCAATCGAGCAACGGACCAACGAACCAGATGATCAGGCTCAGGGCGATCAGCCCCAGCAATGGGATGACCCAGCGGGTCATAAAACTGAAAAACGCCTTCACTCGACCCCCTCCGCCAATACTGTGATTTCAACCCGCCGATTGCGCGCACGTCCTTCTGCGGTGGCGTTGGACGCCAACGGCTCGGTGTCGCTGCGGCCTTCGGCGCTGAAGCGCTCGGACTGACCGGTCTTGGCCGAAAGAATGTGCAGCACCGATTGGGCCCGTGCTTCGGACAACGCCCAGTTGGACGGGAACCTGAGGGTGGCGATCGGGCGATTGTCGCTGTGCCCGGTCACCAGGACCTGGCCCTTGACCTTGCGCACCGCATCGGCGATGCGCAGCATCAGCGGCTGGAAATCGTCATTGATGCTGGCGCTGGCCGAGGCGAACAGTTCATCGCCACGGATGGTCACCACCGAACGGTCGACGGCGTCTTCCACGGCAATCCGGTTGGCTCGGATTTCATCGGCAAGGAAACCGGCCAGCCGTGGACGCTCGACCACTTTCGGCTGCAACACAGGGCGATCGATGGTCTGCACCGGTATTTCGCCCAAAAAATGAATGTTCTTGAACACCGGTTCGGCATCGGACGCCAGCTTCATGCGCAGGCCGAACAGCAGCGCCAGCAACAGGGCTGCACCGATGGCCACGGCGATCCACGGCGGCATGAATTGCGCCAGTCGATCACGGGCCACGGTGACACCGCGCCAGTGCGGCGACAGCTCGCGCTCGTAGTCGCCACGCGCACTGCGGATGACGGCGGCGGTGCGCTCACGCAACGCTTCCAGTTGGCTGCGACCGTCGTTCATCACCCGGTAGCGCCCCTCGAAACCCAGGCACATGCACAGATACAGAAGCTCCAGCAGATACAGGCGCTCGCGCGGGCTTTGCAGGCAATGCTCCAGCAACTGGAACACCTTCTCGCCGCCCCAGGCTTCGTTGTGCACGGTGATCAACAGGCTTTGTTTGCCCCAGTCACTGGTGCCGCCCCACGGCGTGCTCAGCACCGCTTCATCCAACGCGGTGCACAAGGCGTAGCGGGCCAGCAACACATCGTTGCGCACCACGCCGGCGGCCTCGGCGCGCTCTTCGAACTGGCGCAGGTAGGCCAGCAGTTGCGCGCGCAAACTGGCCGGCGCCGGGTGGGCAATGGTATTGCGCAGACGCGTCAGCAGGGCCAGCAGCGGGCCGGCGGCGCGTTCCAACGGGTTAAGCCCCTCGGCCTTGCCAGTCAGCACCGGTGCGGCCGGCATCGACAGCGGTGCAGGCGCAGGCGTCGGCTGTGGCCGACCAGCGTCCGGGCGAAAAGGATCTCCACCACGGCCACCGGGCGTCGGCATGAACTGGGTACGATCGTCGTTACTCATCGCGGTTTATCCTCGGATCGCCCAGAAGGCCAGGTTCAGCCCTGGGAACTGGCCGGCGACATGGAATGCAAAGCCGCCGGAGTTGCTCAACTGCTGCCAGTGGTCGCTGCCTCGGTCGAGCTCGTAGTAGGTGGAGCCGGCGTGGTACGGCAGCTGGCGAGGCGCCACTGGCAACGGCAGCAGGCCGATGCCCGGCAGTTGCAGGTTGACCAGGTCGCGGATGTGCTCCACCGAACCGACCTTGCTCTGCTGCCCGAAGCGACTGCGCAGGGTTTCGGCCGGCACGTCGGCGCGCACCACCAGAATGAAGCTGGCGCTGTCGAGCAAGGTCTTGTCGGACAGCATCGCCACGTGGATGCCATAGGCTTTCTCGACAATCGGAATCGGCGTCGCCTTGCTGTCGATCAGCATCGACAGGGCTTCACGCAGGGCCTGCATCACGGGCGCGTAGCTGAGCGCCAGGTCATCGTGCTGGTAAGACGGGTATTGTTGCGGTCGTCGCCCGGACGCGGTGAACGTGGAAAACTCCCCGGCCAGGCCCACCAGTTCGCTGTAGAAACGCTCGGGGTGCAGCGGGCTCAACTGGCTCAGGTGCTGGATCAGCGGCTGGGCGCGGTTGACCAGTTGCAACAGCATGAAATCGGCAATTTCCGAGGCACCGCCGGCACCGGACGCCACCACCCGCCCGGCCAGGGCTTCGCCGCGTTGATGCAGCAGGCCCAGCAGCTCACTGCGGAACGCCGCCAGCGGCTTGGAGGCGATGACATCCAGCAGCGGCGGGATGTAGGCGTCGTCGAGCACTAACGCACGGTCGGCGCGTTTTTCCTTGATGCGCACCACACCAATGGCGGCGTAGTCGCCAATACCATCCTGTTCGGTCAACAGCCGCAGCGCCCGGGAACCCAGGGCGACCGGTGCGCGGTTTTCGAACGGTGCGTTGTCGTCGCGCACTTCGCACACCTGGCTCACATAACGTGCAGCGCCGAGGTCTTCGCCTTCGTCCACGGTGTCACGGGCGCCGGCACGCTTGAGCGGCAAGGCCAGGTACACCAGGCCATCGCGCAGGTTGTCATCGACGTTCAGTGGGGTTGGCGCCAGGTCATCCTGGGGAATGTTGAAGGGCGTACCGTCCGGCAACAGGCCGCGCGCCGAGATGATCGCCAGCTTGCCCTGGGCCAGCAGGCCCTGGTCGATCAGCAATTCGGAAAACCCCCAGGCGCCGGCCGACAACGGGCGGCTGCGTGCGTCGATGAGGTTTTCCAGGTAACGGTCATGCTGTTGGAAGTGCTGCGTTCCAATGAACATGCCTTCCGACCAGACCACGCGATTGTTCCAGGACATGGGGGCTCCGATTGCTTATTGGGCAGGGCTGGATGGGGGGACGACGACGGCGCTGCGCACGGCGCGCACATCGAGGCTGATCTGGTATTCGGTGTATTCGCGCGCCGGGACATTCATCACTGTGCGCCACAGCGACTGGTCCAGCTCGCGATAGCCCACCAGTATTCCGATATGCCGCGTGGCCGGATCAAGGTCGCGTTGCAGGCTCAGTTGCTGGCCGGGCCGGACCAGCACCTCGTCCTGGTCAATCAGGTCGGCGCCCAGCGTGGCCCCGGCCCGTTCGGCCAGGGCGAAATAATCGGAACGGCCGAAGATCGCGGCATTTTTCAGTTCAAAAATGCGCACCCGGACCGGGGCCGGATGGCCGGTGGCGCCGGGGTTGAGGCCGGCAATGGCGTGAAAGTGCAGCTCGATGGCGGCGGTGTCGGCCTCAGCGTCTTCGGGCTGGAGGCTGGCCACATCCTTTGCGCACGCCGTCAGCAGAAGCACGGTGGCGACTGCGAGTAAAAACCTGGGAATCATCCTGCGTCCTCAATGACGTTTGAGCTATCCGTTGTGTGCTGATCAATCTTGTTATGGGATGACGCCGCTTAGCGGCGTCGCTGTCGCGTACTGTGTTCCTCGTAGGCGCGGCTGAACTCGCGACCGAACAGGTCCTGGAAATCCTCCTGAGCCTCGCGGGAAATGTTGCCGTAAAGCTCGGTGAACTGCTGCCAGTACTGGGCCTGGCGCGAGCCGCTGAAAATACCCGAGAGCCCACCGGGCTTGGCCATGCGCTCTTCCAGCTGCGCCGGTTCGAAGCGCGTCAGCAAATGTTTGATGGCCGCTTCCACACCGGCCATCACCGCCAGTTGGTGGGCCCGCAAGTCATCGAAACTGTCACGCACCGCCGCGTCCGGGGCCATGAACGCCTGATTGCCGTGGCGCAACAGCAACAGCAGGGCTTCATCGACATTGGGGGCGAATTTCAGCGGGTTGTTTTCCACCGGTTGGATCATTGTCTGCTGGATGCGGAACTCACCCTTGAGGCTGCTGCGGGCGCGCAGAACATCGATCAGGCCTTCAACCATCAACCGATAACTGCGCCCGATGCTCTCCATCTGTGCTTCGGCCTGGGCCTTGTCCAGGCGCAACTGATCCAGCCCGGCACCGCGCAGGAACGCTTGCAGCAAATCGGGTTGGGCGGTCTCGGTCGGGGTCACTGGAGCAACTGGCGCAACTGGCGCAACTGGAGGTGCGACCGGTGGGTCGACGCGGGTGACTGACGCTTCAGGCACGGGTGCCGGCGGCGGTGCACTGATTTCAGCAAAGATGTCGGCGAGCGGATCCTGCGGAACAGGCGTCGCGCCCGGCTCAACCACCGGCGGTAGCGGTACCGGCGGCGGGGCCATGGGCAGCGGGGCAACCGCCACTGGCGCAGGCTTGTCGCTGAAGGGGTCCCAGTCATCCGGAATCACCGAGGCAGGCGGCGGCATCACGGGCTCGGCCACGGGCGGCGGGCTCGGCCGGGGAATCGGCGTCGGCGGGTGGAAGTTGTGCTGCTCAGCCGGAACATGGTCAGGCTGGGTGGCCGGCGGGACACTGGTCGGTGCCAAGAAATCGAACAGGTCCGGCAGGGTGTCCATGGCCGATCCGCCCTGAAAATGCGCAGGCGCAGCCACTTGAATCGGCGACGACGCATGCCCGGCGGCGCCTTGGCGCCCCATCAAGGCCTCGAAGCTGCTGGGGGATTCGGCAAACGGGTTGCTGTCGGTGACCGGCAGGCTGAAATCAACGCGCGCCTGGATTTCATAATCACCGATGCGGATCACTTCACCGTCTTGCAGGGGTTCGCTGTTGCCCTTGCGCAGGCGAACGCCGGCCTTGACCAATTCCACACCATTAGTGCTGTTATCGGTTAAGTAATAACGCCCATCTTTGTATTGGATAACGCAATGTTTGCCGGAAACCAGGCGCTCAGGGTCCGGCAATACCCAGTCATTATCGGAATTACGGCCAATTGCCATCACCCCCTGGTCCATGGACTTCTCGGAACACTGGCCTGGGGTAATTTTGTGATAACTAGTGATAGTCAAACACAGTGGCATCTTGCCTCCTTGCTGAATATTCGCACGCGAGCGGGAGTGAGGATTCAAGCCCTGACTACCCGCCGGCAACCTGTGCCAACAACCGTGAAACGGCTTTTTGCCAGCATGATTGCTGATCATAACCGGCTTGCGTGACAAAAACCCCCCATCAGTTGCTGCTTCGACCGATGGGTCGGGCAGGCTGTTAAGCCCATCACAACTGTTACAGCGGGGATACATTGGTGAAATAGCTTACCTTGACAAGCGATAAGTACTACACCAAAAATGCACAACTTCTTGAATATGCATGATGGCACTTTAAGATCATCGCAAGCCTAAAGGGCCATCACCATCAAGGAACATGTGAGTTTCATCCGGAACTTGTGTGTGAACTGCCCGACTTTTTTCAGCGGGTGATAGGGAGATCGATTCAAGTGGATGTGCCTTTGTTGCTCGCTGCCGTTTCCGCTACTTCTCCGTGCGGTGAAGATCTGGAATATGACGCGGATTTCTTGCGCCTGGAACGCGATTCCCGGGGCCAGCCCGAACGCAGCATGGGCGATTCGATCCTGCCTGCCGAACCTCCTGAGTGGCGCAGCATCCAGCAGCAGAGCCTGGACTTGCTGCAACGCAGCAAAGACCTGCGCATCACCTATTTCCTGTTGCAAAGCTCCCTGGCCCTCGAAGGCCTGCCGGGCATGGCCCGTGTGCTGACACTGATCAGCGAACTGCTCAAGCAATACTGGGCCGAGTTGCATCCGCGCCTGGACGCCGATGACGACAACGACCCCACCGTGCGCATCAATGCCCTCGCCGGCCTGACGTCCGATGTCACCATTCGCCTGCTGCGCGAGAGCATCCTGGCCCGTTCGCGGACCTTCGGTGCCGTCAGTCTGCGCGCCGCCGCCAACGCCAGCGGCCTGCAAAGTTTCCCGGATGAGAACCTCGGCGCCGAGCAACTCGCCGGGGCCCTGCTCGACAGCGATCCGGAGCAGTTGGAAATCATCCGCGCCGCTCTGCTCGAAGCCCGCAGCGCCGCCGAAGCCATCGAGCAGCAGGTCAGCGACCAGGTCGGTTCCGCCCAAGGCGTGGACCTTGGCCCGCTGAAGCAACCGCTGAAGATGGCCCTGCAGATTCTCGGCCAGTTCGCCCCGCAGAGCGGCGACAGCGCCCTGTCCGATCCAGCCAGCGACGACAGTGCCGCGACAACAGAATATGCCAGCGCGCCAGGCGCACCGTGCAACACCAGCACGAGCACCGCCAGCGGCGAAATCAACAACCGCGACGACGTGCTGCGCAGCCTGGACCGGATTCTCGCTTACTACACCCGTCATGAGCCCTCCAGCCCGCTACCGGTGCTGTTGAACCGGGCCAAGAATTTGGTGCACGCCGACTTCGCGGCCATCGTGCGCAACCTGATTCCCGACGGCATGAGTCAATTTGAAAACCTGCGCGGCCCAGATAGCGAATAAAAAGCGAACGGATCACGCAGTCACGTCACCGGTACCCCCGATGACGCCAACACCGTCGCTCAAGCGACCAGGAGCAGCAACGTGGCGAAGCAAAGTTCTCAGAAATTCATCGCGCGCAACCGCGCGCCTCGAGTGCAGATCGAGTACGACGTCGAGCTCTACGGCGCCGAGAAAAAGGTCCAGTTGCCCTTCGTCATGGGCGTCATGGCCGACCTCGCCGGCAAGCCCGCCGAGCCTCTGGCAGCTGTGGCCGACCGCAAGTTCCTCGAGATCGACGTCGACAACTTCGACTCGCGCCTCAAGGCCATGCAGCCGCGCGTGGCGTTCCATGTGCCTAACGAACTGACCGGCGAAGGCAACCTTAGCCTGGACCTGACGTTCGAAAGCATGGACGACTTCAGCCCGGCGGCCGTGGCCCGCAAGGTCGACTCGCTGAACAAGCTGCTCGAAGCGCGCACCCAGTTGGCCAATCTGCTGACCTACATGGACGGCAAGACCGGCGCCGAAGAAATCATCATGAAGGCGATCAAGGACCCAGCGCTGTTGCAGGCCCTGGCGAGCGCGCCGAAGCCAGCACAGGACCAATGATCATGACTGACAATACAGCCCGCGAAGGCGTGCAGAACCTGGGCGCCACTGAAGAAACCAGCGAGTTCGCGTCCCTGCTGCTGCAAGAATTCAAACCCAAGACCGAGCGTGCTCGCGAAGCCGTTGAAACGGCCGTGCGTACCTTGGCCGAGCAGGCCCTGGCGCAGACCGACCTGGTGTCCAGCGACGCCATCAAGTCGATCGAATCGATCATCGCCGCCATCGACGCCAAACTCACCGCCCAGGTCAACCAGGTCATCCACCACCCGGACTTCCAGCAATTGGAAAGCGCCTGGCGTGGCCTGCACTACCTGGTCAACAACACCGAGACCGATGAGCAGCTCAAGATCCGTGTGCTCAACATCTCCAAGCCCGACCTGCACAAGACCCTGAAGAAATTCAAAGGCACCGCGTGGGACCAGAGCCCGCTCTTCAAGAAGATGTACGAAGAAGAATACGGCCAGTTCGGCGGCGAGCCTTACGGCTGCCTGGTGGGCGACTACTACTTCGACCAGTCGCCACCGGACGTCGAACTGCTGGGCGAGCTGTCGAAAGTCTGCGCGGCCATGCACTCGCCGTTCATCGCGGCGGCATCGCCGACCGTGATGGGCATGGGCTCGTGGCAGGAACTGTCGAACCCGCGCGACCTGACCAAGATCTTCACTACCCCGGAATACGCTGGCTGGCGCTCGCTGCGTGAATCGGAAGACTCGCGCTACATCGGCCTGACCATGCCACGCTTCCTGGCGCGCCTGCCGTACGGCGCCAAGACCGACCCGGTGGAAGCCTTCGCCTTCGAAGAAAACACCGACGGTGCCGACAGCTCCAAATACACCTGGGCCAACGCCGCTTACGCGATGGCCGTGAACATCAACCGTTCGTTCAAACACTTCGGCTGGTGCTCGCGCATCCGTGGCGTGGAGTCCGGCGGCGAAGTGGAAAACCTGCCAGCCCACACGTTCCCGACCGACGACGGTGGCGTGGACATGAAGTGCCCAACCGAAATCGCCATCTCGGACCGCCGTGAAGCGGAACTGGCGAAGAACGGTTTCATGCCGCTGCTGCACAAGAAAAACACCGACTTCGCGGCGTTCATCGGCGCCCAGTCGTTGCAGAAACCGGCCGAATACGACGACCCGGACGCCACCGCCAACGCCAACCTGGCCGCGCGCCTGCCGTACCTGTTCGCCACTTGCCGTTTCGCCCATTACCTCAAGTGCATCGTGCGCGACAAGATCGGTTCCTTCAAAGAGAAGGACGAGATGCAGCGCTGGTTGCAGGACTGGATCCTCAACTACGTCGACGGTGACCCGGCGCACTCCACCGAGACCACCAAGGCCCAGCACCCATTGGCAGCAGCCGAAGTGATCGTCGAAGAAGTCGAAGGCAACCCGGGGTACTACAACTCCAAGTTCTACCTGCGCCCGCACTACCAGCTCGAAGGGCTGACCGTGTCGCTGCGCCTGGTATCGAAACTGCCGTCGGCCAAGGGTGCGTAAAAACCAGCTGAACCGTACGCAGGAGAAATGTGGGAGCGAGCCTGCTCGCGATAGCGGTGGATCAGTCGCCACCTGCGCTGCCTGACACGCCGCCGTCGCGAGCAGGCTCGCTCCCATAGGGAGTCTTCAGTGGGTTGGAGATCGCCTTCGTAGCGTTCAACGACAGTAATTTCGCAAGGTCAGCGTCAACCAAACAATGTGGTAGAGACCACACAGGGAGAAAACATGGCTGTTGATATTTTCATCAAGATTGGCGACATCAAGGGCGAGTCCATGGACAAGGCCCACAAGGACGAGATCGATGTCCTGAACTGGAGCTGGGGCATGTCCCAGTCCGGCAACATGCACGTGGGCAGCGGCGGTGGTGCGGGCAAGGTCAACGTCCAGGACCTGTCCCTGACCAAGTTCGTCGACAAGGCGTCGCCGAACCTGATGATGCACTGCGCCAGCGGCAAGCACATCGACAAGGTCAAGCTGACCGTGCGCAAGGCCGGCGGTGAAAGCCAGGTCGAGTACATGATCATCAACCTGGAAGAAGTGCTGGTCACGTCCCTGAGCACCGGCGGCTCGGGCAGCGATGATCGCCTGACCGAAAACGTCACCCTGAACTTCGCCAAGGTGCTGGTGGACTACCAGCCACAGAAAGCCGACGGCACCAAGGAAGGCGGTCCGGTCAAGTTCGGCTGGAACATCCGTCAGAACATCAAGGTGTAACGAACACGCCCCCGGTGCCACGCGCCGGGGGTGTTTGGTGCTTGCTCGAATCCCAATCCTTTCCCACGTGGTATCTGAGTCATGGCCAAGCCTTCGTTTATCAATTTGTGGAAAGCGTATTCCGATCTGCTGGTAACCTACCCCGACGCGAAGCCTTGCGACGGGCCATGGGCCAACCAGTGCGCGATTCGCATGAGCATCACGCTCAATACCGAGCTGAACATCAAGGTCAACAAGTCCACCTACACCGAACCCAAGTGCGCTCATGGGCATGCCCGGGGGGCTGAATCACTGGCAAACTGGTTGTGGAAGCATCACTTGGGCCGTCCGACGATTCTCGGAGGTGGTGCAGAAGAGCGTCGCAAGCTGATGGAAAAAAGAGGCCTCATCTTCTTCAAGGACTGTTTCCAGCAAATGGGGGAGTCTTTGGACAGTCGCACCGGCGATCACATCGACCTGTGGAACCGTGGCTTTACCGCCAGCCGGTATGACGATCCGTCCTATCGATCCAGGGCGATCTGGTTCTGGGAGCTTTTATGAACAAGGCTCGTTGCGCCGTATTCGTTGGCTGCTTGTTTTCGAGTCTGACTGCCTGTGCCGGGCAGCAAGCCGAACCGGCGGCGCCAGCCGCAGCGGTGAATCAAGTCGTCTCGATGAACGGGCAACAGTTGACGTTGGTCAATGATCAACAACGCTGCGCGCTACGCAAACCAGACCAGACCCTACTGCCACTCGACTTGCCATGGCCCTGCCAATTCACTGTCGACAGACAAGACAAACCCCATGTCGAAACCTTCGGCAAGGTGCCCATTGTCATCGTTATTCATTTGACGGCAGCGGCTGAGGACAGTCCGGAGTGTCGGTCCGAGTATCGCGCCATACGCCAGATCAATGGGCGACTCGAACCCTCGATAATCGCCCGCACCGCCAGCTGCATGCGTGGCGCAGGTGACCAGAAGAATTACACGGGCCTTTTCACGTGGTAACCGAAATCGCCACCCGCGATCGCCTGCAACCGTCCTTGCTGGACCGGTTGACAGACGACGATCCGACCAACCCCAAGGAAAGCGCCGACAAGCGCGTGCTCTCCCTGACCCAATTGAAAGCCTCGGTGCTGCGTGACCTGGCGTGGCTGCTCAACACCACGTCATTGCTCAGCGCCGATGCCACGCTGCATACCCCGGCGGGCACATCGGTGGTGAATTTCGGGCTGCCGGCATTGGCCGGCAACAGCGCGTCGAACGTCGATGTCTCGGCCCTGGAAACCTTGATCCACCAGGCCATTGCCACCTTCGAACCGCGCATCCTGCGCCACACCCTGCGGGTGCGAGCCCGGGCGACGGCCGAGATGAACCACAACGCGTTGAGTTTCGAGATCGAAGGCGATCTCTGGGCCCAGCCGGTGCCCCTGCGCCTGATGCTGCAAACCGACCTGGACCTGGAAACCGGCCATGTGCGCGTGGTCAACGCCGACCAGCGGAGACGCTCGTGAACCCACGCCTGCTTGAGCTGTACAACCAGGAACTGCACCACGTGCGCGAAAGCGCCGCGGAGTTCGCCAAGGAATACCCCAAGATCGCCAGTCGGCTGAGCTTGTCCGGCATGGACTGCGCCGACCCATATGTCGAGCGCCTGCTGGAAGGCTTCGCCTACCTGACGGCGCGGGTGCAGCTCAAGCTCGACGCCGAGTACCCGACCTTCACCCACAACCTGCTGGAAATCGCCTACCCCCATTACCTGGCGCCGACGCCGTCGATGACCGTGGTGCAATTGCAGACCGACCCGGACGAAGGCTCGCTGAGCAGTGGTTTCCCGCTGCCCCGCGATACCGTCCTGCGCGCCGCCCTGGGGCGCGAAACCCAGACCTGCTGCGAGTACCGCACCGCCCACGCGGTGACGTTGTGGCCGTTGCAGGTCAGCCAGGCCGAATACTTCGGCAACCCGTCCGCCGTGCTCGGGCGCCTGGCCGCCAGCGAACCGAAAGCCAAGGCCGGCCTGCGCCTGACCCTGCGCACCGGCGCCGAACTGCCGTTCAACAGCCTGGCCCTGGACAACCTGCCGCTGTACTTGAGTGGCGCCGACGAACAGCCCTTCCGCCTCTACGAACAACTGCTGGGCAATGCCTGCGCGGTGTTCGCCCGCAAGCCCGGCGGCGACTGGGTGGAGCGGCTGCCGCAGGATGCGTTGCGCTCGCGCGGCTTCGACGACGCCGACGCCGCACTGCCGGTGGTACCGCGAGCCTTCCAGGGCTATCGCCTGTTGCAGGAATACTTCGCCCTGCCCCACCGTTTCCTGTTCGTCGACTTCACCCAGTTGAGCCACGCGGTCAAGCGTTGCGACGGCCGGGAGCTGGAGTTGATCGTGCTGTTCGACCGCCACGACCCAAGCCTGGAAGGCAGCGTCGGTGCTTCGCAGTTCCTGCCGTTCTGCACCCCTGCCATCAACCTGTTCCACAAGCGCCTGGATCGCATTCACTTGTCGGATCGGGTCAACGAACACCACGTAATCGCCGACCGCACCCGGCCGATGGATTTCGAAGTGCACTCGCTCAGCGGCCTCAACGGCCACGGCACCGGGCCGGAGCAACCGTTCCTGCCGTTCTACGCCGTGCGCGATCCATCCCGTTATGGCCGCGACCAGGCCTACTACACGGTGCGGCGCGAACCGCGCGTGCTGTCCAGCGATCAACGACGCAACGGCCCGCGCTCGACCTACATCGGCAGCGAAACCTTCGTCAGCCTGGTGGACAGCCAGCAAGCGCCTTATCGCCACGACCTGCGCCAACTGGGCGTGACCGCGCTGTGCACCAACCGCGACCTGCCGCTGTTCATGAGCGTGGGCAACGGCAAGACCGACTTCACCCTGGCCGACAGTGCGCCGGTTGGCGCGGTGCGCTGCGTGGCCGGGCCGAGCCGCCCACGGGCCAGCCATGCCCACGACGCCAAGGCCTGGCGATTGATCAGCCAGTTGTCGCTGAACTACCTGTCGTTGAGCGAACAAGGCCAAGGCGCAGCCGCCCTGCGTGAACTGCTGCGCCTGTACGGCGACAGCAACGACGCGGCGCTGCAATTGCAGATCGAAGGCCTGCGCGAAGTCAGCAGCAAAGCCTGCACCCGGCGCTTGCCGATGCCCGGCCCGATCGTGTTTGGTCGTGGCCTGGAGATCACCTTGGAATTTGATGAAAACGCGTTTCGCGGCACTGGGGTGTTCCTGCTCGGCGCGGTGTTCGAGCGCTTCCTGGCACGCTACGTGTCGATCAACAGTTTTACCGAGACGGTGATCCGAACCACCGAACGCGGCGAGATCATGCGATGGAAAGCCAAGCCCGGACATCGTCCGACCCTGTGAGTACCCTGGAAGCGATGCACCAGGAACCCTGGGAATACGATTTCTTCCAGGCGTTGCGGCGCATCGAGTGCGAATCCCCCGAGCTGCCGCGCCTGGGCCATTCCCTGCGCCTGGCCGATGACCCGCTGCGCCTCGGGCAACGGGCCGAATGCACCTTCGCCCCGGCCACCCTCGCCTCGGTGCAACCGGGCAGCGACGGTGCGCCGGCACGCCTGGAGCAATTTTTCTTCGGCCTCGGCGGCCCCAACGGCCCGATGCCGCTGCACATCACCGAATACGTACGCGAACGCCAGCGCAACAACGCCGACAGCACCAGCAAACGCTTCCTCGATGTGTTTCACCACCGCCTGCTCAGCCTGTTTTATCGGGCCTGGGCCGAAGCGCGGCCAACGATCAGCCATGACCGCCCGGACGATGACTATTGGTCGGCGCGCCTGGCGGCACTCAGTGGCCGGGGCATGCCGAGCTTGCTCAACCAGGGGTTGATCCCCGACACGGCGAAGCTGCACTACAGCGGCCACCTGTCGGCGCAAACCCGCTACCCCGACGGTTTGAAGGCGATCCTCAGCGAGTACTTCGGCCTGCCGGTGGAGATCGAAGAATACGTCGGCCAATGGCTGGAACTGCCTGAACGCAGCCGAATCGGTGTCAACGCCCAACTGGGCGTGGACTTCTGCCTGGGCCGCTTCGTGTGGGATCGCCAGCACAAATTCCGCATTCGCCTGGGGCCACTCAAGCTCGTTGACTACATGGGCATGCTGCCTGGCAGCCAACCGTTCAACGAGCTGGTGGCCTGGGTCGCCGAATACCTGGGCCATGAACTGGACTGGGACCTGAACCTGGTCCTGGAACAGCCCGAAGTCCCGGCACTGCAACTCAATGGGCGTTTCCGCCTGGGTTTCAACACCTGGCTGGGCCGCCCCGAAACAGATGCCAACGATTTAATACTGGCCCGGCATTACGCCGAACAGGCCAACACCTCACAGACCTCAAGGAGCCATGAGCATGGGTGAAATCAGTCGCGCCGCGTTGTTCGGCAAACTCAACAGCGTGGCCTACAAAGCCATCGAAGCCGCCACCGTGTTCTGCAAGTTGCGCGGTAACCCTTATGTGGAACTGGCCCACTGGTTGCACCAGTTGCTGCAACTGCAGGACTCGGACCTGCACCGCATCATCCGCCAGTTCAACATCGAGCCGGCGCGCCTGGCACGCGACCTGACCGAAGCCCTGGACCGCCTGCCAAGGGGGTCGACATCCATCACCGACCTGTCGTCCCACGTGGAAGAAGCCGTGGAACGCGGCTGGGTCTACGGCAGCCTGATGTTCGGCGAAAGCCAGGTGCGCACCGGTTACCTGGTGCTGGGCATTCTCAAGACCCCGAGCCTGCGCCACGCGCTGCTGGGCCTGTCGTCGGAGTTCGACAAGGTCAAGGTCGAAGCCCTGAGCGAACGCTTTGACGAATACGTCGGCGACTCGCCGGAAAACGCCCTGACCGCCAGCGACGGCTTCAATGCCGGTGCCGTGCCGGGCGAAGCCAGCGGCGCCATGCCCCCCAGCGCCATGGGCAAGCAGGAAGCCCTCAAGCGCTTTACCGTCGACCTCACCGAGCAGGCCCGCAGCGGCAAGCTCGACCCCATCGTCGGCCGTGACGAAGAGATCCGCCAACTGGTGGACATCCTCATGCGCCGCCGGCAGAACAACCCGATCCTTACCGGTGAAGCCGGCGTGGGCAAGACCGCCGTGGTCGAAGGCTTTGCCCTGCGCATCGTCGCCGGCGACGTGCCGCCGGCCCTCAAGGACGTGGAACTGCGCAGCCTCGACGTTGGCCTGTTGCAAGCCGGCGCGAGCATGAAAGGTGAATTCGAACAGCGCCTGCGCCAAGTCATCGAAGACGTCCAGGCCTCCCCCAAGCCGATCATCCTGTTCATCGACGAAGCCCACACCCTGGTGGGTGCCGGTGGCGCCGCCGGCACGGGCGACGCGGCCAACCTGCTCAAGCCGGCGTTGGCCCGTGGCACCTTGCGCACCGTGGCCGCCACGACCTGGGCCGAGTACAAGAAGCACATCGAAAAAGACCCGGCCCTGACCCGCCGGTTCCAAGTGGTGCAAGTGGCCGAGCCGTCGGAAGACAAGGCCCTGCTGATGATGCGTGGCGTGGCTTCGACCATGGAAAAACACCACCAGGTGCAGATCCTCGACGAAGCCCTGGAAGCCTCGGTCAAGCTGTCTCACCGCTACATTCCCGCGCGCCAGCTGCCGGACAAATCCGTAAGCCTGCTGGACACCGCCTGCGCCCGCGTCGCCATCAGCCTGCACGCCGTACCGGCCGAAGTGGACGACAGCCGTCGGCGCATCGAAGCACTGGAAACCGAGCTGCAAATCATCGCCCGTGAACACGCCATTGGCGTGGTCATCGGCAGCCGCCAGACCCACAGCGAAACCCTGCTGAGCGCCGAGCGCGAACGCCTGGCCGAGCTGGAAAGCCGCTGGGCCGAAGAGAAAACCCTGGTGGACGAACTGCTGGCCACCCGCGCCACCTTGCGCGAACGCGTTGGCGTGGTGGACAGCGAAGACAACAGCGAAGTTTCCGACAACGAAAGCCACGCCCTGCGCGAAAAACTGGTGGACCTGCAACAGCGCCTGAGCGCCCTGCAAGGCGAAACCCCGCTGATCCTGCCGACCGTGGATTACCAGGCCGTGGCCTCGGTGGTGGCCGACTGGACCGGTATCCCGGTGGGTCGCATGGCACGCAACGAACTGGAGACCGTGCTCAACCTCGACCAGCACCTGAAAAAACGCATCATCGGCCAGGACCATGCCTTGCAGATGATCGCCAAGCGCATCCAGACCTCCCGCGCCGGCCTCGACAACCCGAGCAAGCCGATTGGTGTGTTCATGCTTGCTGGCACCTCCGGCGTGGGCAAGACTGAAACCGCCCTGGCCCTGGCCGAAGCCATGTACGGCGGCGAGCAGAACGTCATCACCATCAACATGAGCGAGTTCCAGGAAGCCCACACCGTGTCGACCCTCAAGGGCGCGCCACCGGGCTACATCGGTTATGGCGAAGGCGGCGTGCTGACCGAAGCCGTGCGGCGCAAACCGTACAGCGTGGTGCTGCTGGACGAGGTGGAAAAAGCCCACCCGGACGTGCATGAAATCTTCTTCCAAGTGTTCGACAAAGGCGTGATGGAGGATGGCGAAGGCCGAGTGATCGACTTCAAGAACACCTTGATCCTGCTGACCACCAACGCCGGCACCGAGTTGATTGCCCAGGTCTGCAAAGACCCGCAAAACGTGCCCGAGCCGGAAGACATCGCCAAGGCCCTGCGCCAACCGCTGCTGGAGATCTTCCCGCCAGCCTTGCTGGGCCGCCTGGTGACGATCCCGTACTACCCGCTCAGCGACGAGATGCTCAAGGCCATCACCCGCCTGCAACTCAACCGCATCAAGAAGCGCGTGGAGAGCACCCACAAAGTCGCCTTCGACTACGACGACGCGGTGATCGATTTGATCGTCTCGCGTTGCACCGAAACCGAAAGCGGCGGGCGCATGATCGACACCATCCTGACCAACAGCCTGCTGCCGGACATGAGCCGCGAGTTCCTGACCCGCATGCTCGAAGGCAAGGCTTTGGCCGGGGTGCGAATCAGCGCCGTGGACAACGAATTGCAGTACGACTTCAGTGACGCGGCCTGACTGTTAGGAACACAGTCACTCCTGTGGAAGATACCCTGTGGGAGCGAGCCTGCTCGCGATAGCGGAGTTACATTCAACATCAATGTTGACTGACACACCGCTATCGCGAGCAGGCTCGCTCCCACAGTAGGTTGCGTTCCTTCAGCTATTCACCTGCACGAGACCCTCGATGTTATTCAACCAAGCCACCCGCCTGGCCAAGATCACCAGCCCCCTCGGACCTGAGGTGCTGTTGCTCAAGGACATGGGCGGCGGTGAAGAATTGGGGCGGCTGTTCAACTACGAGTTGCAGTTGCACTCGCTGGACAACGCCATCGACCTCAACCAGCTGCTCGGCAAGCCCATGAGCGTGAGCCTGCAGCTCGATGGCGGTGGTGAGCGCTATTTCCATGGCATCGTCGCCCGTTGCAGCCAGAACGTCGACCAGGGCCAGTTCGCCAGTTACCAGGCCACCCTGCGCCCGTGGTTTTGGCTGCTGACCCGCACCTCCGATTGCCGAATTTTCCAGAACCTCACCATCCCGCAGATCATCAAGCAGGTGTTCCGCGACCTGGGCTTTTCCGATTTCGAAGACGCCCTGAGCCGGCCTTATCGCGAGTGGGAATACTGCGTGCAGTATCGCGAGACCAGCTTCGATTTCGTCAGCCGCCTGATGGAACAGGAAGGCATCTACTACTTCTTCCGCCATGAGCAGGGTCGCCATGTGCTGGTGCTGGCCGATGCCTATGGCGCCCACACCCAAGCGCCCGGCTACGGTTCGGTGCCGTACTACCCCAAAAATGAGCAGCAGCGCGAGCGCGATCATATTCATGATTGGCACTTGGCCCAGGAAGTCCAGCCCGGCTCCCTGGAACTCAACGACTACGATTTCCAGCGCCCGAGTGCGCACATTGATGTGCGTGCGGCCATGCCGCGTCCGCATACCGCTGGCGACTATCCGCTGTACGACTACCCCGGCACTTATGTGCAAAGCGCCGACGGCGAACACTATGCCCGCACCCGCATCGAAGCCTTGCAGACCCTGCACGAACAGGTCGAGCTGGCGGGTAACGCCCGGGGCCTGGGGTCGGGGCATCTGTTCAGCCTCACCGGCTTCAGCCGCCAGGACCAGAACCGCGAATACCTGATCGTCGGCGCTCGCTACTACCTCTCCCAGGAGAGCGGCGAAACCGGCGGCGGCGCGCCTTCGGCGCAGTTCGAAAGCAGCCTGACCTGCCTCGACGCCCAGCAAAGTTATCGTCCGCTGGCGACTACCCACCGCCCCATCGTCAAAGGCCCGCAAACCGCGTTGGTGGTCGGCCCCAAAGGTGAGGAAATCTGGACCGATCAGTTTGGCCGGGTGAA